>JAGCGH010000008.1 GCA_017649705.1 bacterium | reverse complement strand
GGTGGAGTAGATATTGCAGGAGGCCCAGCGGACCTGGGCTCCCAAAGCTTTCAGAGTTTCTATGAGGACCGCGGTCTGGATGGTCATGTGCAAGGATCCCGTCACCCGGGCGCCTTTGAGCGGCTGCTCAAGGGCGTATTTTTCCCTTACGGCCATGAGGCCGGGCATTTCATGTTCGGCGGCCTGGATCTCCAGGCGCCCGAAGTTCTCTAAAGAAGGATCGGCGATCTTGCATTTAAGACCGCTGAAGTCGGGGCATTGAGGCATAATTTTTACAGCAGGCTGTTGATGTTAACTTTTTCCAATTTGTCGAAATCCACGGGCTCTTCCGCGTTTTCGACAGTTTTGACTTCGCTGGTTCCCTTGTAGGCGTTCCAGGGCATCTGCCACACGTATTCCCTTATGAAATCCTCGCTGTAGCCGTTGGGCCCGGTGAAGCCCAGGAGGACCAGGTCGCCGGCGGAAAGGAAAACTCTGGCCAGGCCGTAGAACGTACCCGTGAAGGGGAAGATGAAGACGCCCATGGGGGACATGCGGTCGTAATCATAGACCAGGCACCTGGGATACTCCACCCAGAAAGTGCAAAGGTTGACGATGCCTCTCATGATGGCGTAGGGCGGATTGATCGTGTTGCGCTCCGGGTAGTCGGTGTCGACCGTCGCCAAAAGGTTTTGCGATAACAAAACGACCGCTATGAAAAGAAGAGAAAGCTTGCGCATGATATTTCTCCGGATTAGATTAATCAGATTCAGGTTCTCTGGCCAGCCAAAGGGCGTCCCAGACATACTGCGGCATGTCGCCGCGGATGAATTTGTCACAGAGCCCGAGCGTCAGTATGTTGCCGACGCCCTGGAGGGCCCTGAGTCCCGTGAGCGAGGTCCCGATAAGCGGCGCCAAAACGATCATGGAGCGCGGGCGGGCGGTGGCCTCGTAGGTGAAGGCCCTGGGCAGCTCCAGCCAGCAGGTCAGAACGTTGACGAAGCCCGGGAGGAAGCCGTTGACTTCGCGGTTACAGTCCTTGTCGGAGTATTCTCCGCAGCGGAAAAGATAGTTGCCCGCGTCGCTCTGACGGCAGTTGGGGCATTCACAGGAGGCCTTCTGCCCGGCCTCCTCTTTAGGCGGCACCACCTGCTCGATGTTGGAGGCGGCGGCCGCAAAAGATACAAGGCAAAGGAAAATAATTTTTTTCATTATCATCTCTCCGAGGCCCGGCGGGCTTTCAGGGGCGTTCTGGCGGTGGGGCTGGGGATGTAGCCTTCGCCCAGGTCTTCCCTGGGGGCATCCGGCTCCGCCGTTTCGGCGGCGGGGGCGCTTTGCTTTTGCCCGTAGAGGCCGTAGTCCCACTGGCCCTGCCAGACGTAGTCCGGGAAATTCTCAGCCAGATCCCTGTCGCCGAAGAAGCCCAGGGTCAGGATGTCGGCCACGCCGGCTCCGCAGCGTCCCAGGGTGCCGGCGACGCCGCCTATAAGCCCCGCCGGGATCGCCAGGGCCCAGTGGTAGTCGCCGAAGGCGTAGGTGAAGCCGCGGCCAAGTTCGCCGGGGCAGGTGACCAGGTTGACGAAACCGCGGCAGAGGCCCCAGGGCATGCGTTTGTACCAGGCCGGGCGGCTGTCCAATATGTACTGGTCGTGGGCTTCCTCGGGAGTCATGGTGAGCTTCACGGATTCGTCCTCGGGATAGACTTCGGTCTCCAAAGGCGGAACTTCTTTTTCCTCTTGGGAGAAGAAAGGCATTTCCACGACACGGGAGGAAGCGGTTCCCGCTGAGCCTGTATCAGAGATACCTGAACTTGCGGATGAGATCCCGGAGGTTGGGGCTCCCGAACCGGAGCCGCTTCGCGAACTGGCTTTCAGGCTGTCTTCCTCCCTGAAGGCGTCCCCGTCGCAGTAGGCGTTCAGAGACAAGGCAAGAAGAAGAGCCGGAAGAGCAAATTTAAGATTACGCATGGTTATCCTTGTTTTATTTTTTTAAGATCTTATTCGTACCAGTTTTTTAGATAGTTTTCCAAAACGCCGCCCAGGGACTGCCAGTCCTCGTCTCCCCGGTAGGGAATGGTGTAAATGAAGCCGCTGCTGGAAAAATGGGCTTTTTCCGCGGCTTCCGGGGGAGTTGCGGCGGTTACGGGCAGGAGCATGTCGAAGTGGCTGGAGGCGTAGATGTCCTCAATGCGCCAGCGCTCGTCGGCGGGGCGCCAGACCAAGTCCAAAAAGACGCTTCCGGGCACGGGAGCCTTGGCGAAGCGCCAGCTGTAGCTCACGAGAGTGTGGGCCTTGCCGTCCCTGGTCTCGTATCTCAGAAACTCGCACTTCTTTTCGTCAGTGTAATACGACATGGAGAACCTAAGGAGAGGCCAGGACTCGAAAGCCTTTGCCACGGAAGCGCGCAGCTCCGGGGTCATGAGCCGGGCGCAGCTTTGCCAGTCGCCCTTTTCCAGGTCGCGGCAAAAGATCTCCGCCGCCTCCCTGGGGGAAGGTTCGCAGGCGCAAAGAAGCCACGCCGCCGGCAGAAGCAGGCAAAACTGTAGGGTCCTCATGTTCACTTTATGAAATAGGTATTATTATTTTATTTTATCAAAATCGGGAAGCGAGCGGGAAGGGGAGCCGGAAGGGGGTTCCAAAGGGGCTCACGGCGAGGATTTGGTATAATTTTTCCAAAGGAAAAAAAGAGGAAAGATCATGTCAGAATTAAAAGCGGTCTTATTCGATCTGGACGGCGTCCTGGTGGACTCCCATTATCTACATTATAAAAGCTGGGACATGCTGGCGAAGGATCTCGGCCTCTCCTTCACAAGGGAGCAGGGCGACGATTTCCGGGGCATGGCCAGGGAACTTTGCCTGAAGAGGCTCTTCACGGTCTTCAACGACAGGGCGCTTCCGGATGATATGACCTGCAAGGAATTGACCGACCGCAAGAACGGCTATTACCTGGAGCTTTTGCACAACTGCGATCCCGACGAGCTGCGCCTCCCGGGCGCCGTGGAGCTCTTGGAAGCGCTCTCCGCGGCCGGCATAAAGTCCGTGGTGGCCTCTGGCTCCAAGAACGCCAAGGACGTCATCCGCTGCGCCAGGCTGGGCGATTATTTTTACGCCGTGGTGGACAGGATGGACATCGTGAAGACCAAGCCCGCCCCGGACATTTTCCTGAAGGCCCAGGAAGTCTCCGGCGCCGCCCCCGACGAAGTGGTTGGCATTGAAGACGCCCTTCTCGGCATCGAGGCCCTCAGGGCCGCCGGCTTCAAGTGCGTGGGCGTGGGGGACTATATCAAGGAGTCCGGCGCCGACCTCATCAGGGATTCCGTGGCGGACATCACCGTCGAGGACCTCAGGAAACTCTTTTAAAGGCCCCAAGTGACTTTGCCCATAAGAATACCTTCCAAGGTGGGGGAAATCCTCGCAAAACTGCGCTCAGGAGGTTTTGAGGCCTTCCTGGTGGGAGGCTGCGTCAGGGACGCGCTGCTGGGTATCCCCTGCGACGACTACGACGTGGCCACCAACGCCAGGCCGGGGGACATCAAAAGGATCTTCCCCAAAAGCCGCGCCGTGGGCCAGGCTTTCGGCGTCATGCTGGTCAACGGGGTGGAAGTCTCCACCTTCAGGAACGACGGGACCTATTTGGACCACCGCCACCCGGACTCCGTGACCTATGCCGACACCATAGAGGACGATCTTTCCCGCCGCGACTTCACCGTCAACGCCATGGCTTATGACGGGGAAAACATCATAGATCCTTACGGCGGCCAGAAAGACCTTGAGAGCAAGGTCATCCGCTTCGTGGGCAGCGCCCGGAAAAGGATGCGGGAGGATCCCCTGAGGGCTCTCAGGGCCTGCCGCTTCGCCGCTAAAATCGACGGAATGATCACGCCGTCCTCGGCGAAAGCCATAAAAGATCTCAGTCATCTTGTGGACTTCGTTTCCATGGAAAGGCGCCAGCAGGAGCTCTCGAAGATGCTCACGGGCCCCCGTCCGGAGAAAGCCCTGGATCTGGCGGCCAGGCTCGGGCTGCTGCCTTATCTCATATTGGACCTCGTGCCAAGCATAGGCTGCGCCCAGCCTCCGCACCACAAGGAGGACTGCTGGGAGCACGCGCTGCTGACTTTGAAAAACGCGAGGAAAAAGGATCTTTCCTTCCGCCTGGCCTGCCTTTTGCACGACATCGCCAAGCCGCTTGCCAAAGCGGAGACCAAAGACGGCTCCTGCACTTTTTACAAGCACGAGGTCCTGGGCGAGAAGATGGTAAGGAAAGCCCTGAAAGATCTCAAATATAGCAACGAGATCATAGACACCGTGGCGGAATACACCAAGTATCACATGCGGCCTTTGCTCTTCGACTCCCACATGAAGGATCCGGCCCTCCAGCGCCTCATCGGCAGCCTGAAACACATTTCCTTCAGGGATCTCATAAGGCTAATGCTCTGCGACCTCAGGGGCAACGCCTGCCACACAGACAAGCCCTTTTCCTATATATTTAAGATCACGCGGCCCATCATGGAGCGCTATTACCGCATCATGAAAGAGCATAGGGTCCTGAAGCTCAGGGACCTGCCCGTGACCGGCGAGGACATCATGCGCGAACTTAAGATCGCTCCAGGCCCGGCGGTGGGGAAGATGCTGCAAAAGCTTTACGCCTTTGCCTTGAAGAAGCCGAAGTCCGCCACCCGCGAAAAACTCCTTTCGGAGGCGAGAAGAATAGCCGAGGCCGAAAAATAAGAATAAAAAAAACTCCCGGAAAAATTCCGGGAGTTTTTTTAGCCTTGTTTAACTCGGCTAGCTCTTACTTCCTGCGGAGGAAGAGAGCAACGAGAGCCAGCAGTCCGAAGAAGGCCGGTTCGGGCACGGTGTGCCAGCCGACGTTCTTGTAGATGTTGATCTTCTCAGTGGCGGTCAGGATATAGCCTTCGTAGGTCTCGAACTTAGGATCGTTCTCGCCTTCCATGAAGGACTGGCAGCCTTCTTCGACGACATCAGCGCTATCGGCGAAGTTGCTCTGGTTCGGGCAATCGTAATAGACGGAGTCGTAGATGAAGATCTCCTCGTCCGCTTCGACCGTGAACGGCATGTAAGCGTTGGCGACCAGGATGTTCCTGAAGGTCACGCCTTCGTTCTTGGGGTTGCCCCACGGCCAGTTGCCGCAGTAGATGCCCGGGTTGTTGTTCAACTTGCAGCCGTAAGTGGTCAGGAAGTTGACCGAGACGTTCGTAGAAGCGTTGATGAACAAGGGGCTGCAGCACTCAGGAGCCTCAATAGCCACTCTGTCAGCTTTGAAGGTCTTGACACTGTAAATGGCGAACGGACGGATCTCGTTGCTCTTCTGCTCGGAGTAGATGGCCACGTTGCTGACGCTCATGCCGGGCTGGTTGCAGGCGCAGATGGCGCCCTGCATATGCCAGTTGTAGTGGTAGACCATGTTGTCGGTGCGGTAGGCCTTGACGGTCAGGTCGCGGACGGAAGCGCCTTTTCTTTCCATACGGATGCCAACGTAGCCCGGAGGAACGACGATGGTGGTCTTGTCCGGGCCGGCGCCCTTCAGGGTGACGTTTTCGACCTTGAAGCACAGCACGGTCATGCCGGCGCCCCAGACATCGGTCTGGTTGTAGTTGTCGGCAATGCTGTATTCGCCCGGGGCGAGGATGACGGAATTGCCGGAGGTGACGAGCTCCATAGCTTCGGAGATGCTGCCCATCGGGGTCTCGGGAGAGCAGCCGTCGCCGGTTGCGCCGGGAGCGACGTAGACGTTGTCCTTCGGGAGATTCTTGGAGCCGAGGATGAAGCCGCCAGCGCCTTCATAGGAACCGACGATGACAAAGTAGTATTTGCCAACTTCCTGATCGAAGGAGACGGATTCGTCTCTGCCGGTGTCGGTCAGAGGAACGACGACGGTCAGATCAGCGAAGGTCGGAGTAGCGGTGCTGGCGGAGTAGACGCCGAGCATGGTGTCGTTGGCGAATTCATCCCAAGTGCCGGTGGTGAAGAGGCCGAGCTTCTTGTCGCTGGTGGCCTGGAAGGTGTACCACACGGAGTTCAGGTTATCAGTGCTTTCGCCGGATTCGACGCGGGCGTATTCGTTGTCGCCGACAGCGGCGCCGGTGAATTCTTTGGCGTTCTTCAGATAGTCGTTGACCGGGCCGTCGCAATAATACACGAGCTTGAAGTTGTCGATGGAGACGGTCAGACCGCCGCCCCAGAAGAAGTAACGGAAAGTTCCGAAAATATCGGAGTCATTTTCCTGGCCGCCGACGACATTCAGTTCTTCCGTCACGCCGTTGATGGTGACGTACAGGGTGTTGTGGCGTTTGTTGACCGCGGTGGGATCAACGCCGATCTCGAAGTCGAACCACTCGTCAACAGGGATCTCGAGGGAGGACCATGTCGCGCCGTCCGGGGAGAACAGATAATGGTCGCCGTCTTTCTTGAACTGGGATTCGTAAAGCTGCGGGGTCCAGAAGCCGAACCAGGGGTTGGCGTTGGAGCCGCTGTATTTCAATCTGGCGGAGTAGACCCAGAGACGATACTTGTTGGCGGAACCATCGCACCAACCGGTAGCAACCGGGTTGTCAAAGTTGTAGTGGGCGCCCCAGAGGCCGCTGCCGGAAGTGAGCGTGACGTAGGTGTTGCCGCCGTCTTTGACAACGGTGCCGCTGCCGTCGTTGCCGTAGCCGTTGGACCAGCCGTAGTTGCCGATGAGGCTTCCTTCGTCATAGGAGGAGAAGTCTTCGTCGACGACGGTCACGTATTCAGCGTACGGAATGACGCAGCCTTTGCCGGCCTTGACCAGGGAGCTGGTCCAGCCAACGGTCTCGACCTGGGGATCCATCACGTTGTCGCAATCGGTATAGGTGGTGTTGGCATAGGTGGTCTGTTCAAGATTGGCTCCGGGCATGAAGCACTTGCTGACGTTGAAATTCCAGACCACATCTTCACCGCCGGCCTGTTCGCCGCAGGGGATACCGGTGTTCAGGAAGATGCAGTTCCTGACGTTGACAGTCAGCGGGGAGTTGCCGGTCCACCAAGTGTTGCCGTAGATGGCGCAGTTGTGGTCGAAGACCGTGATGGCTCTCATGTCATGGATGACGTCATAGTTGCTTCTCAAGGTCACGCAGTCAAAGTTGATCGTGGTAACGTTGGCGCTGGCATCGGAGCCCATGGGCCTGACGTTGCAGGAGGTCAGAAGGCCTTCGGAAATGAAAGCGCAGTCCTTAACGTTGACGGTTGTGCCGAGAGAGGGCTGGATGGTGACCGGACGGATGAGGTATCCGCTGTCGCAGTTTTCCATTTCGCCTTCAGCGCCGACGTAAACGATGACGTCTTCCAAATTGTTGTTTCCGCAGTCAGCGAGAGTCAGGGCGCCGGCGAGGCCGTAGTAAGCGCCGCCCCAGGCGTCGTTGCCTTTGATGTCCTTGGGGTGATTGATGGTGACGCCTTTCAGATTGATGCCGTTGCCGGAAAGGGCAACGCCTACGTCATTGTCGCCGTCGCAAAGAATGACAGTCTGGTCGGAGCCGGCGCCAACGATGTTGATGCCGGGGGTGGAGCAAAGAAGCCAGACGCCGTCCATCCAGCGGAAGTTAGCTTCAGTGCCAACTTCGGCAAGACTGTAGGTGCCGGGGGCCAGGAAAACGGAGTTGCCGGTGGCAACGCTTTCAAGGGCGGTCTTCAGATCGCAGGGATCGTCGAAGGAGTCGCCGGAACCGGTGGCGCCAGGAGCGGCGTACCAGTCCTTGATGGGGGAGCTGGTGGAGCTGATCACGAAATCGCCGCAGCAATCGCCGTTCCAGCCGTAGACGCCGAAGTAGTAGTCTTTGTCGCCGTCGAGGTTGCCGTTGTAGGTCTCGTCAACGCTCGTGTCCTGGGCAGTGAGGATCTGGAAGTCGCCCCAACCGGTGCCGGTGGCGACGACAAGGCAGGCGTCTTCAGCGCTGCCTTCAGTATGAGTGACGTTGATGGTGACTTTCTGCTGGAAAGTCGTGCCGAGGTTGATTTTGTACCAAACGGAGTTGACCCAGCCCTGTCCGATGGCGGCAGATTCGCCGTCTTCAAGGGTAGCATCGGTGGTCGTTCCGTTGACGGAGGTACCGATCGTGTAAGCCTGAGCATTGGCAACGTTGTCGTTCGCCGGGGCGTCAGCCAACACAAAAACCGCCGAGAGAGTCAGGACGGCCAAAAGAAGAAGTTGTTTCTTGAACATGTTGTTGGTCCTTGAATTAAAATTATTGGCTTCATTCAGCCTAAACGTTTAGACTGAACAAACCGGCTTTTCAATATGTATAAATATTACATCAAAAAATTGATTTAAATTCAAGCGAGAGCCAAAAAAAGCTCCCGACTTTCGGCGGGAGCTTTTTTGAGGTATAACCAGTTGATAATCAGCTGATTACTTCCTGCGGAGGAAGAGGGCCGCGAGGGCCAGGAGGCCGAAGATAGCCGGTTCAGGAACGGTGCCGGCCTTGACCAGTTCGATCTTCCAATCGTCGAGGTAATAGAGGGCGCCGGAGTTCCAGGTGTAGTTGCGGATCTCGGTGGTGAAACCGGAGGTGCCCCAGCCGTCGGACAGGTTGAGCGGCTTGTTGATGTCATACTGCACGCCGTCGAAGACGATGTAGCGGCAGACGGGGTTCTCGGGATCCAGGTTGAAGCTGTAGCTGAAGGTGAACCACTTGTCATACTGAGCGAGGTTGTCGATAGAGACGCCTTCCACGTTGTCAGCGGTGAACTGGATGCCGCCTTCGGTGTGTCTCAGGCTGTATTCGCCGTAGCGGTTGGCAGCGGTGAGCTCGGTGCCGAAGGTGATGGTGGACTTGGTGGCTTCGCTGGGATATTTGATCCTGCCGGAGACCTTCAGGTCGTAGGTCTTGTACTCTTCAGCGCCGAAGGAGATCTTGGTGTGCAGAGCCTGGGCCTGGCCAATCTTCAGAACGCGGTTCTCAGCGTCATCGGGGTCTTCCATGACCAAGCAGTTGTTGACGGTGCCGGCCGCGACCCAGCAGGGCTGGTCCAGGATGCTGCCGTCTTCCATATTTTCAAAGTCGGTGGAGTAGAGGGCGTAGCCGCCGCCTCTGGTGCCGCTCTGAATGACGAACTGCACGTCCAGGGTCTGAGTGGAGGTCTCGAAGCGGACGGTGGCGAAACCGGTGTTGGCGCCGACCATGAAGCGGTCGATCGTGTAATTGATGGTGACGGATTCGCCGGAGACGATGTTGAATCTCTTGAAGGTGGTGCCTTCGATCTTCAGCCAGTTGCTGCCTTCGATGACTTCAGCGGTGACTTCGCCGGAACCGAGGACGGATCTGAGAGCGCCCTGGAAGGTGTTGTCATCATCGCTCTGGTTGAAGGGGATGACGGTCTCGCCTTCGTAAGCGATCAGAGGATCGTCGCAGAAAGTGACCTTGATGTCGTCGATGGAAGCGCCGGTTCTGTTATTGGCGCCGTAGGGGGGCTCGAAAACGCCGACGCAGAGGGCTTTGACTTTTTCGAGGTTCAGGAAGGTGCCGATGGCCGGAGTGAATTCGGAATCGCCGAACTTATAATTGAGAATTTCACCGCTGGGGCAGATGACCTTTAAGGTGAGGGGCTTCAAAACGTTGAAGGTGTGGGCGAAGCCGTCGCCGATGGCTTCGTTCGCAGCGTTCCTCAGATGGACGTTGCCGCCGTTGGCGAAGAAGTAGTTCTCGAAAACGCCGGGGTAAGCGTCGGTTTCCTCATCGCCGGTGCCGATGCCGAAGCCGCCCATGTTGGAGTGGCAGGTGACCTCAGCAGTGATGGTCAGGATGCCTTCCTGGGAGACGTAGCTCTCGATGTCGGGGATGAGGATCCAGACGCCGCCGCGCTGGCTCTGACCTTCTTTTTTTACTTTGCCGGACCAGAGGGCTTTCTGGCCGTTGGCGCATTCATTGGTGACGTTGCAGTAGAACTGCTCGGCGTTGGCGGAGACGTAAGTGCCGAAGCCGCGCATATTGCGGGCGTCGCCGTATTCAAGACCTTCGAAGTCCTGATCAAGCAGGGTGGTGGTGGTGCCGAAGACGGCGGAGGCCGCCAGGACCGCGGTGATGATTAAGAAGAAACGTTTCACAATCGTTACCTCGTTTTTTGGTTGTGTTTAAGAACCAGAAAAAAGTCTGATTCAGACAGGTTAAAAAATTGTAAGAAAATTATATTAAAAGGGTCTTTCAAATGCAAGGGCTATTTGAGATTTGTCTGCTTGCTTTGCCGTAAAGCGCTTGCGTATATGCTCTTAACTGTCAGACCATCCGCTCTGCTCCGGCGGAAAATGTGGAAATAAAACGTTTCGTTTTTGTGCGAACGATTTCAGGCCTCCCGCGCGTCTTCCTCCGCTCCTTGCCATATGGAAGCGCTTTTGATAATATAAAAAGTTAATAATACTTATTCTTAAAGCATGAGGAGCGCAATATGAAGATCCTTTTATTGGGAGCCGGCGGCAGAGAACACGCCCTGGCCTGGAAACTGGCCCAGTCCAAGCAGACGGAAAAGATCTATGTGACTTCCGGCGCCAACGCCGGGCTCCTGGAGGTCTGCGAGGAGATCGGGATCAAGGCTCTGGAAGGCGCCAAGCTTGCGGAATTCGCCAAAGAGAACAAGGTGGGCCTTGTGGTCATAGGGCCGGAAGCGCCGCTTTGCGCCGGCGTGGCCGAGGAACTGAGAAAGTCCGGTCTGGCGGTGGTGGGTCCCGACCTGAAGGGCTCCCGGCTGGAAGGGTCGAAAATATTCGCCAAGAAATTCATGCGCAAATACGGCATTCCCACCGCCGACTTCAGGATCTTTTCCGACCCCGCCCTCGCGAAGGATTACGTTTCTTCCATAGGAGGGCGCTGTGTGGTCAAAGCCGACGGCCTGGCCGCCGGCAAGGGCGTCTTCGTCTGCTTTAGCGAAAAGGAGGCTCTGGAAGCCGTGAAGGCCACCCTGGAGGACAAGGAATTCGGGGCGGCCGGCAGCGAGATACTTATAGAAGAGTTCCTGGAGGGCGAGGAAGCCTCCATTCTGGCCCTGACGGACGGCAAGACGATAGTTCCTTTGGAAAGCGCCCAGGACCACAAGCGGGTCTTCGACAACGACCGCGGCCCCAACACCGGCGGCATGGGCGCCTATTCCCCGGCCCCGGTCGTGACCGAGGAGATATTGGAAACGGTCAGAAGAGATATCCTTCTGCCAACTCTAAAAGGCATCCGGGAAGAGGGCATGGATTACAGGGGCGTCATCTACGCCGGCTTGATGATCGGGCCCAAGGGCGTCAACGTTCTGGAATACAACGTGCGCTTCGGCGACCCCGAGACCCAGGCGGTCCTGCCCAGGCTTAAGAACGATCTGGCGGAAGTCTTCCAGGCGGTGGAGCAAGGCCGCCTCGGGGATGTCAGGCTTGAATGGGACGAAAGGGCGGCGGTGTGCGTCATCATGGCGGCTCCGGGATATCCGGGGAAATACCCCAAAGGCCTTCCGATAACGGGGCTGGAGGAAGCCCGGGCCCTTCCCGACACTTATGTTTTCCAGGCCGGCACTGTGAGATCCGGCGGCGAATTGCTGACCAACGGCGGCCGCGTCCTGGGCGTCACGGCTCTGGGAGCCACCATAGGGGAGGCCTGCCGCGCCGCTTACGAGGGCGTGGGCAAGATCTCTTTCCCGGACGCCCACTACCGCCGGGACATCGCCTACAGGGCGCTTAAAAATCGGAAATAACTTACGAGGACATAAAAATGATCAATCCAAAAGTCGACGAATTCATGAAGGAAGCTGGCTTCACGGCCCTGACCTTCGACGATGTGACTCTCATCACCCAGTACGCTGATTTCCTGCCTTCCCAGACCAGCCTGCAGACCAGGCTCACCAGGAACATCACTTTGAACATTCCCTTCATCTCCGCCGCCATGGATACGGTGACGGAATCGGAAATGGCCATAGAGATGGCCCGCAGCGGCGGCATCGGCGTCATACACAGGGCGCTTAATCCCGTCCTGCAGGCCGCAGAAGTCCAGAAGGTGAAGCACTACCTGAACGGCCTCATCAACGAGCCGGTCATCTTCCAGGAAGACCTGACGGTGGACGAGCTTCTGAAGATCGCCAAAGAGAAAGGCTACAGCTTCCACGGTTTCCCCATCACCAACGCCCAAGGGAAACTGACGGGCATCCTGACCTCCAGGGACCTGAGGTATCTTGAGTCGACGAACGTGAAACTTTGCGAAGTGATGACCAAGAAGCTCATCACGGCGCCCAGGACCACCACCATCGACGAGGCTTACGCCATCATGAGCCGCAACAAAGTCGGCAAACTGCCGATCGTGGAGGACGGGAAACTGGTGGGCCTTTACAGCTACACCGACGTCAGGAACATCGTCAAGGGCATCGAGCCCTTCGTCAGCCGCGACAAGAAGCACAGGCTGCTCTGCGCGGCGGCCTGCGGCACCAACGATTTCGAGAGAGTCGAGAAGCTCGCCGCGGTGGGCGTGGACGTCATCGTGGTCGACACGGCGCACGCCCACAGCAAGGGCGTCATCGAGATGGTCAAATTCATGAAGAAGACTTATCCCGAAGTGGACGTCATAGCCGGCAACGTGGCCACCAGGGAAGGCGCCAGGGCGCTTTTGGAAGCCGGCGCGGACGCCGTCAAGGTCGGCATCGGCCCGGGCTCCATCTGCACCACGCGCGTCATCACCGGCGTCGGCATCCCGCAGATCACGGCGGTCTATGAAGCCACCCAGGGCGTCGAGGAAGAGATTCCCATCATAAGCGACGGCGGCATCCGCCATTCCGGCGACGTTGCCAAAGCCATTGTGGCGGGAGCTTCCTGCATCATGATGGGCTCCACCCTGGCCGGGACCGAGGAAAGCCCCGGCGAAAAGATCATCCACCAGGGCCGCCGCTTCGTGGTCTACCGCGGCATGGGCAGCTTAGGCGCCATGCTCGATTCCAAGAGCAGCAGGGAGCGCTACAGCCAGCAGGACGTCTCCACTGACAAGCTGGTCCCCGAAGGCATCGAGGGCATGGTCCCGTACGCCGGACATGTGGGTGACGTGCTGACCCAGTTCGCGGGCGGCTTGAGATCGTCCCTGGGCTACAACGGCTGCAGGAACATCGAGGAACTCAGGCACAACGGCATTTTCCGCCGCATCACGGCTTCCGGCATCAGGGAAGCCCACCCCCACGACATCAGGATCAGCAAGGAAGCCCCCAACTACCATTCCACGTCTGACCGCTGAAGATGGCACCGAAGCTTCTTCTGGCTTTCTTGAACTACAATACCTCGGACGAGCTCCGGGGCGCGTTGGGATCCCTGAAGGATGCCGGAAGGGGAGTCAATTACGACCTTTTGATCATAGACAACGCCTCTCCGTCGCCTGGCGAAAGGGAAAGGCTTGCCGAGCTGAAAGGGGGATCGGAGCTTCTCATGCTCCCGGAGAACCTTGGGTTCGCCGGCGCTTTCAACAAGGCGCTCTCAAGGGAAGGGTACGATTACATATTGCTTTTGAATTCCGACCTCATCCTGCCGGCGGACTTTTTGAAAGATCTTCTCAATGAGGCGGAGAAAATAAAAAGTTTCGGGCTTGGAAGCGTCAGCTTCACAAGGGAGGACGGGAGCCCCCAGTTCTCCTACGGCCCGGTCCCGACTTTGGCCAGCGAACTTATCAACCGCTCCCTTTATCAGAAGCGCTACAGGAGATCGCATCCGGCTGGGAACGAGCCATTGGAAGTCGAAAGCCTTCTGGGGGCGGTCATGCTCGTTTCAAGCGGGGCGGTAAGGAAAGCAGGTCCGCTTGACGACCGTTTCTTCTTTTTCTTCGAGGAGACGGAATGGTGCTGCAGGATGCGCGACAACGGTTTCAAAGTCGTGCATTTCCCTAATATCAAAGCCACACATCTGCAGGGCCGCGCGGCCAACAAAGTTCCCCTGAAGGCCAGGATCGAATTCCACCGCTCGAGGAAACTGTTCTTTCTGCTGCGCTACGGCGCGTTCGCGCTCTTCCTTCTCAACGCGGGCGTCTTTCTCAGGACCTTCATAAATCTTCTCTCCTATGCCTTGGCGACGGCTTTTACCCTGGGGCGTAAGGAAAAGATCAGATCGAAAGCGAAACTTTACGCCGGGCTTTTCTCATGGTATCTCAGGGGCTGTCCGGATTCGGAGGGCTTGAGGGGGGCCGCATGTCGGAAGTGAAAGTTCTTCTCTGGGACCTGGGCGGCGTTCTCATTCCCTTTTCCCACGCCAGGCTGTGGCGCAATTTTTTGCGCCTGCTGCCTCTTGGGAAAAGCCTCGCCTTCTTCTGGCGCCGGGACGCTTTGCAGAAAAGGCTATCGGAGCCTCTCGACGCTTTCGAAAAGGGCCTTTGCTCTTTCGACGACCTTAAGGACGCGGTGGAAAAAGAGCTTAAGGTGAGACTCGACAGGGAAAAGTTCCGCCTGGCCTGGAACGACATATTCGGGCTTCCGGGAGAGACGGCAGCCCTCGCCCGGGAACTGCATGAAAAATACCCCTGCTTCGTTCTTTCCAACACCAACGTCGAGCATCTGGATTTCGTCAAGGAAAAAGCGCCGGAACTGCTTTTCATGGACGGCTGGATACCTTCCTATGAGGTCCACGCCCTGAAGCCGCAGAAAGAATTTTTCGAAAAAGCGCTCTCCCTAATAGGCGTCCGGCCGCAGGAGGCGCTTTTGATAGACGACCGTTCGGAAAACATATCCGGCGCGGCCTCATTGGGCCTGCAGACTATTCTTTACCGGGGGCCCGAGGATCTCAGGACACAATTTAAAAAACTCTCCATCCTTTAGCAAAAATGGCATCCTTTCTTAAAAAGTACAAGTATCTTCTGCTTATCCTGGTAACGGCCGCGGCCATTCTCCTGATAGCCCTGCCCAAGAAAGGGCATAAGAGCGATCCCCAGGAGCCGAAGACCCTGATAGAGCAGCTGGAGGCCATGGAGGTCCCCGCCCTCCCCGAAAAGAAAGACGAACTCCCCAAGGAGAAGCTGGCCACGGTCTGGAACATCAGCAAGGCCAAAAGAGGGGACGTGGCCAAGGGTCTGAACGTGGTCAAAGGCGGCATTTTGATCGACGCCACCAGAGGAGACGTACTGTGGGCGAAAAACGAAAAGGATCCGCTGGAGATCGCCTCCATGACGAAAATGATGACCACCCTTCTGGCGGTGGAGGCGGACGAGAGGGGAGAGGCTAAGCTGGACGGCATGGTGAGAGTCAGCGCGGCGGCTTCCAAGATCGGCGGCAGCCAGGTCTACCTGGCGGAGAAGGAGCAGTTCCCCCTGGAGGAGCTTCTGAAGGCCGTGATGATCATGAGCGCCAACGACGCGGCTTTCGCGGTGGCGGAGACCCTGGGCGGCAGCGCGGATGATTTCGTCGCCATGATGAACAAGCGGGCCTCGCAGCTGGGCATGAGCTCGACGAAATTCTACAATCCCCACGGGCTGCCCAAGAAAGGGGCCAACAACATTTCCTCGGCCCTGGACATGGCGATCTTGGCCAGGGAGCTTTTGAAGTTCCCGAAGGTTTTGGAATGGACAAGCACCAGGCTTGACACTTTCAGGAACGGCACTTTCCAGCTCAGCAACCGCAACAGCCTCGTGGGGCGCTGCCAGGGCGTGGACGGATTGAAGACGGGCTTCTACGCCCAGGCCGGCTACTGCGTGACCGCCACCTGCCTCAGGAACGGCCGCAGGATGATACTGGTCATAATCGGAGCCCCCTCTAAGAAAGAGAGGGACGACGCGGTCAAGAATCTTTTGAACTGGGGTTACCAGCAGAAAGGATGAAATCCGGAAGAGATTATATTTTCGTCACCGTCCGGGGCCTTTCGGACGCGATGGATTTCCTGCGGGGCTTTTTGCTGCTCTACATTTTGGGCGGAGCCTTCGGCACGGAGATCTTCGGGACCTGGGGGCTCATCGAGCAGATCTATTCCGTGGCGGTCATACTCTCGGGACTGGGCCTCTCGCAATCCGTCATCCGCTATCTGGCGGGGGATCACAAGGCCTCCTATATCCGCAAGGTCTGCCTGCTCTCCTCGGGGCTCATTTTGACCGCAGGCCTCGTTTTGACCGCTGCGGCGGCGCTCCTGGCCCCTGAGATCGCGCTGAAGATCATCAAGGACAGCTCGTCCGTGGCCTTTTTGAAGGCGGCGCTTCCGCTTATCCTGTTGAACGCCTTCGAGCTTTTCCTGGACGGCTGCTTCCGCTCCAGGCTGCGCATCAGGGAGCATTCCTTCATCAGGATGTTCTTCACCATGCTCACCCTGGCGGCCTATCTTTTCGCGGCCAGGAAGGGCTATGGACTGAAAGAGATCATATTGCTCTCCCTCAGTGTGAAATTGCTTTACGTTCTGTGCCTTTGCCTTTTCTTCGCGCTGCTGGAATTCATCGGCCGCGGGGAGGAGCAAACAAAAGAGGACGCCCCGGAGGGCGAGGAGTTCTCCCTGCCCAAGGACGGCCCTGCCATACAGGCATTGAAGGGCATGCTGCTCTTCGGCGCGCCTCTCATGATGTTCGGACTTTCCAACTGGCTTTTCGGCACGGGCGGCAAAGTTATCCTGGGCTTCCAGAACGGCGCCGGAGCCGTTGGCCGCTACGACGCTTCCCTGAAGATCGCGCAATTGATCCAGTACCTCGGCATGCCCATTGTTTACACTCTGCTGCCGCTTTTGGCCGACGCGGTCTCCCGCAGCGGCAAAGAGTCCGTTTACGAGATCTGCCGTAGGTTCGCCAGGCTTTATTTTTTCCTGGCCCTGCCTCTGTTTTTCGGCCTTCTGGCCACCCACAACGACCTTCTGGGCTTCGTGACCGGGAGAGGGGAGTTCAGTACGCCGCTTTGGTTTTTCCTGATCCCTCTTTCAGGGGCCTTCCTGTCGCAGCTGATCGCTTTTTACCACAACGTCATTTTCCTGAAAGGGCACAGCCGTTTTTTGTTCCTGGCCAACTTCACCGCGGCCCTGGCCTGCCTTGTCCTTAATACGCTTTTCACCGCCAGGCTCGGCATGTGGTGCACGGCTCTCTCTTCCTTGGCTTCCTATCTTCTCTTGCTTTTCATGTGCGCCCTGAAGGTCCGCGGCTACGGCTTTTCCCCCTTGAGATTTTTGGATCTGGGCTTCTTTTTGAAGAGCTTTGCCTGCGCTTTTCTGATGTTCGCGGCCGTTATGGCAGCCAGGGCCTTGCTGCCCTGGGAAGGACTTTTCAAACTATTCTCCCTGGCGGCGGTGGGCGTCCTCGTTTATTTCCTTCTCGTGGCGCTGCGCAACCGCCTTTCCTTTAAGGAAGCGCTGAAGGAACTGATCGGCTGAGTTCCCGCGGAGAAACAGTAAAAAAATAAGCGCGGCTTTTCACCGCGCTTATTTTTTTATTATTGAATTGGCTTGCTTATTCGCCTTTCTTTTCCTCTGGCTTGTCGCCGCCGATGTCGTTTGCCGTGACGGAAACTTCCGCGTAAAGCGCGGTCCATCTGCTGGAGGCGTACGAGGTGTGCACCCTGAGGTAGCGGTACTGGCCTTCCACGTTGATGGAGTAGGCGCCTTCGGTCGAATTGGTCTTGTCGTTCTTTTCGCCCAGGAAGTCCCATTTGCAGACCGGGAGATCCTTGTCGTTGGAGCCGTAGAGCTGCCACTGGTAGTACCTGTCGAAGTTGCCGTAGGCGAGGCTGAAGGCGGACAGTTCTTTCTTGGCGCCCAGGTCGATGATGAGGAAGTTCTCGGGGCTGTTCTCGGTGAAGCGCGCGGTGCGTTCGGAGAAGATCGGCTCGTCGTTGCACCTGATGGCGAACTGTGCGCTCGAGCCCTGGGCCGCGATGGAACCGTCTTCGTTGAAGACGTAGACGTTGGCGATGTAGGTCAGCTCATACTGCGGGACGAACTGGTTCTCGCCGTCGGGCGCGCAGATGTCGAAGATGAAGACACCGCCTTCGTAGGTCGGCTGAGTCTCGCTGTACTTGATGGTAGAGCAGAAGAAACTGCCGGCTTCGTTCCGCTTTTCGCCGTCGGTGTAGAGGATGGCGATCTTCTGTCCCGCTACAAGGGTAAGGTCGTTCGCGCCGTCCTTGATGGTCAGTTTCAGAAGCGTCTTGCCGCCTTCGTTGACCAGTCCGTAGCCGGTGGCGGGGGCGACGGTCAGCTTCTTGGCGGCGGTTCTGAAGATCTGCACGTCAACGCCCTCGTCGAAGGCGTCGGCGGCCAATTCGACGTTGTCGGGGATGTAGGCCTTCTTCACGTTGGTGAGGCCCGTGAAAGCGCCGGAGCCAATGCTCTCCAGCACCACGTTGGTCTCTATGCCGAAGTCGCCGCCGTACTTGATACTGGGATCCTGCGGGGCCACGATGATAGTTTTGATCTCGTCGTTGAAGCGACCGAAGTTCTGGCCGGCTTCCAGCTTTCCTATGCCGCCAACTTCAAGCACGCCCTGCTCGATGGTCCAGACGGGCTCTACGGGCATGAAATACCAGTGGGCGTTGCCGTCCAGGTAGGAGCTTACGCTGCCGTCGGTCATCTTGTCGGTCACGTCGGTCCCGGCCGCGTCGAAGACCAAGGGGAAGGGCAGGGCTTCCTGTTCGAGGACTCTCCTGCAGACGGTGCAGCTCTTGGTCTGGATGCCGCTCTCGTAATCCTTTTCCCAAATGCCGGCGATGTGCGCGCTCCTGGTGCCGGGCACTTCCACGTCGCTGTCTTTATATACGTGCCAGTGGTCGGATTCGTCGCTCCTCCAATCGTCGTCGTCGTATTCGTCGGAGTGGGCGGCCACTTTGATCTCGGAATAGAGAGCGGTCCATCTGCTGGAAGCGTACGAGGTGCAGATCTTGAGGTAGCGATATTTGTTCCCGTTCACTTCGATGGTGTACATGCCTTCGTTGGAAGGAGTCTTGTCGCTCTTTTCACCGAGGAAGTCCCACTTGCACAAAGGCAGATTCTTGTCGTTGGTGCCGTACAATTGCCACTGGTAGTATCTGCTGTCCTGGACGTAGGCCGCGCCGAAGCCGGTGACGGACTTGGAGTCGCCAAGGTCAATGTCCAAATAGTTGTCCGCGCTGAGATAGACAAAGTCGGAGGTGCGTTCCTCCGCTATCGGCTCAATATTGCACTTCACGGCGAACTGTTCCGAGGCGCCCTGGGCGGCCACGCTGCCGTCGGGGTTCAGAACGAGGATGTTCACGATGTAGGTGGCGGAATACTGCGGGATGAACTGATCCGGGCCGACAGGGGAGCAGACGTCGAAGGTGAAGATGCCTTCCTCATAGGTCGGCTGCAGTTCGCTGTATTTCAGGGCCGAGCAGAAGAATTCACCCTCGTTGTTTTTCTCGCCGTCGTTGTAGATCGTGACGATCTTTTGCCCTTCCTTCAGGACGAGGTCTTTGCCTTCCTCTTTGATGGTCAGTTTCAGAAGCGTTTTGCCGCCTACGTTGACGAAGCCGGTGCCGGTGGCGGGCGCCACGGCAAGATCTTTTCCGAAGGTCCTGAAAAGCTTAACGTTGGCGCCCTCGGAGAAAGCCTTGGGGGACAATTCCACGTTTTCCGGGATGTAAGCCGTGACGTTGTCAAGTTCTTTGAAAACGTTGGCGTTGATCTTCTCAAGGATGACGCCGGTCCTGACGCCGAAGTCGCCGCCGTATTTGATCTCGGGGTTCTGGGGGGCGACGATGATGGTCTTTATCTCGTCCTTGAAGCGTTTGAAGTTCTGGTCCTTCAAGGTGTAGACGCCGCCTATCACGAGAACGCCGTTCTGAATGGTCCAGACAGGTCCTTCCGGCCAGCCGTACCAGTGGGCGTGGCCGTCGATGTAATTGGTCAGGTCGCCGTCCGTCAAGGGCTCGGTGACGTCGAGCTTGTTGGCGTCCGTGATGTAGGGATAGGCCACGGGCTTGTCATCCGTCAGGCGGTAAAGCGATTTGCCGCAGGCGGTGAATTCCTCGAAATGGAAATCGTCGAAATCCTCGCTTACCATGACGCCGGTCTCGGGATCGAAATACATCCTTTCGTAACCCAGCGTCTGCCAGCCCTTCAAGGGTTCGCCGTCAACGAGAAATTTTATCCCTTCGTCGTCTTCCAGAAGCGCGGGTTCGGGCAGGAACTCCAGGTCGGCCCAGAGCATGTTGTGGTCGGAATGGGTGCCGTCGGTCTGGACCATGCCGGTATTCGTCTGGATGAAGCGGTTCTTGGTGGAGATGACGTTGTCAATTGGCCCGTCCACGTTGGTGATGTAGTTGGTCAGTAGACCGTTGGCGTAGTTGGCCAAGGGGAAGCTGGGGGCGTATTCCTCGGGTTTCGGGGTGTTCAGGTCGGCCGTGAAGATCCATATGTCGGAGTTTTCAAAAGTCTCTTTGATATATTTCAGCTGGGCCATCCTGCCGGAGGCGTTCGCCCATTCCAGGTGCGTGTTGAAATAGTCGACGAGGGTTCCGTTGATATCGAGGACGGCGTGCCCCAGGCTCCTGCTCTCGCCGGGGCCCGGAAGCGGAATGACTTCGAAGGACACGATGGGGAAGCTCGACAAGATGCCGGTGCCGTATTCGCCCTCGTCGTAGTTGATGGCTTTTGAGAAGCGGTAGTAGGGATAGCGCCCGTTGCTGCAGATGGACATTTCCTTCATCATGTCGAGATAGTGGCTTCTTTTGGTGAAGCGGTCGACTTCCTGGAAGCCCACGATGTCGAGCCCGGCGTCCTTGCAGTCTTTAACTAGAGTGGTGTAGTTTTGCCTCACCCAGGAGGCGCCTTGGATGTTGTAGGTGCCGACGCGGATCTTCATATTTTCATTCGTTCCGTCCGCCAAAAGGGGAGAGGCGGCAGTTAGCGCGCAAAGCGCCGATATCAGGATGGGGAAGTATTTTTTCATCGTAGTTCCCGGGAATGATTGTTTAGTGCTTTATTTTCTCGTCCGTATATCTGGTCCAGCTGTCTATGCTCTTTTGCATTTCGCCGGATTTCTTCAGCCTTTTTATGGTCTTGTTGACCGCCTTCAGGAGCAATTTGTTCTCTTTAGAGCAGGCCACGCCGTAATGGTCTTCGCTGATGAAGGGGGAGGTTATGGCGAGTTCGTCTTTGCCCATGGCGTAGGACCTGGCGGAGGGCCCGTCGTTGAGGGCGCAGTCCAGTTTCCCCGCGGCCACGTCTTCAGCGATGGCCCAGGAATTGCTGTATTCCACGGGGGTGGCGCCGAATTGCTTGACGATGTCGACCGCCCTGCCGCCCTGCGTTACGCCGATTTTTTTGCCTTTCAGCTCGTCCGTGCTGGTGATCGGCCTGGCGAGAGGAGAGGTTATGACGTTCCCCGTCCTGTAATAGGAATCGGAAAAAGCGACGATCTTTTTCCTTTCCTGGGTTATGGAGATGGTGCCCACGGCCAGGTCGGCCTTGCCGGAGTGGACGCTTTCCAAAAGATCGCCGAAACGCATCTCCAGGAACACAAGTTCCTTGCCGCTGTCTTTGGCGATCTCTTTGACAAGGTCGATGTCAGAGCCGCAGAGCTTGCCTTCCATTTTGAAAGAGAAGGGCGGCGAATCCACGGCGGCGGCGACCCTCAGGGTAGTCGATTCATCCTTGACGCAGCCAAGGAATAAAAAAGCTAAAAAAGCAAGAGATAAGTATTTTTTCATAGTGACTATATTTTATCACAACGGGATGCTTTTTGCTTCAAGGGGGGACCGTCGCACCTATCCTCCCTTATTTGATATAATAAATAAATAATACTTTTTTAAGTTAAGGACAACACACATGGAAATCGCGCCTCAGTACAACCCGAAAGAATGTGAAAAAAGAATCTACGCGGCTTGGGAAAGCTCCGGAAGCTTCAGCCCCCGGGAGGGGAAGCCGGGAACAGAACCATACTGCATAATGATGCCGCCCCCCAACGTCACGGGCGCGCTGCACCTTGGGCATGCCATAAACAACACGCTTCAGGACATCCAGATCCGCTATCACAGGATGCTGGGCTGCAAAACCCTCTGGCAGCCGGGCACCGACCACGCCGGCATCGCCACCCAGGCGGTGGTGGAGAAGAACATTTTCGAAAAGGAAGGCAAGACCCGCCACGACCTGGGCAGGGAAGAGCTGGTGAAAAGGATCTGGCAGTGGAAGGAACAGTACGGCGGCCGCATTTTAAGGCAGCTCAGGGCCATGGGCTGCTCCTGCGACTGGGACAACCTGCGCTTCACCCTGGACCCCGTCTGCGCCAAGGCTGTTAGGACCACCTTCCTCTCCATGTTCAAAGCCGGCCTCATCTACAGGGGCAAAAGGCTGGTCAACTGGGACGTCAAATTGCAGACTTCCGTCTCCGACGACGAAGTGGTCTACGAGACCGTGAAATCCAACCTCTGGCACCTCAAGTACCAAGTGGAAGGCAGCGAGGAATACCTTGAAGTCGCGACCACCAGACCGGAAACCTTTTTCGGCGACACCGCCGTGGCCGTGCACCCCGAGGACGAGCGCTACAAACATCTCATCGGCAAAAACGTCATACTGCCCCTGGTCAACAGGGCGATCCCCATTATTGGCGACGCGCTTCTGGTGGACAGGGAATTCGGCACGGGCTGCGTGAAAGTGACCCCCGCCCACGACCCCAACGACTATCTCTGCGGCAAGAGGAACAAGCTGGCGGAAATAAACATTCTCAATCCAGACGGTACGCTGAATGAGGTCGCCGGACAGTTTGCCGGCATGGACCGCCTGAAAGCGCGCCCGCTTATCGTGAAGGCCCTGGAAGAGAGCGGCTGTCTTTTGAAGACCGAACCCTACACCACCCAGGTGGGCCATTCCGACCGCTCGAAAACTCCCATCGAACCCTATCTCTCCGACCAATGGTTCGTCGTTATGGCGGACATGGCGGAAGCCGCCATGGCGGCCGTGAAGAGCGGAAAAATACAGTTCCATCCCCCCCGTTTCGCCAAGTCCTACCTGGACTGGCTCAGCGAAAAGCGCGACTGGCCCATCAGCCGCCAGCTCTGGTGGGGGCACAGGATCCCCATCTGGTACGTCAAGGGCGTCGACGAGGACGCCTTGAAGTCCTGCTTCGGCAACTGCGATGAGATAGCTTGGCGCCGCGACGAGGACCACGATCAATGGCTCCTCTGCTCCTCCATCGAAAACTTCAAGCCGGAAGAAAAGCTTTTGGGCGCCGACGTGAGGCAGGAAGAGGACGTCCTCGACACCTGGTTCAGCTCCGCGCTTTGGCCGCACTCCACCTTGGGCTGGCCGGACAAGAACGAAAGGTTCGAGACCTTCTATCCCAACAACGTCCTCATCACGAACCGCGACATCATCAGCCTCTGGGTGGCCAGAATGGTCATGACCGCGCATTTCAACACTCACAGCGTGCCTTTCCATAACGTCATGATCCACGTGACTATATTGGACGGCATGGGAAAGAGGATGTCGAAATCCAAGGGCAACGGCGTGGATCCCGAGGACATCATCGACCAGTACGGCGCGGACGCCCTCAGATTCTCCATGACGCAGATGTCAAGCGACACCCAGGACATGAGAGTGCCGGTGCAGTACAGATGCCCTCACTGCGCGACGCTCTTCCCACAAAATGAAAAGAACATGAAAGCCGAGACGCTTTCCTGCCCCTCCTGCAAAAAGACCATGGCCACCAGATGGGCCGCGGAGGAGACGCAGAAAAAAGAAGGACTGGCTTTCCTGACCAGCGCGAAATTCGAGATAGGCCGCAACTTCGGCAACAAGATCTGGAACGCCTCCCGCTTCGCCATGCAGAACCTGGACGACAAGACGCCGCTTCTCTCCCTCAAGGAACTGAAGAGCGCCCTGGAGCAGGGGAATTTTGAACCTTTGAACGCCGACGAGGAATGGATCCTTACCAGGCTTGACGAGACCGTAAGGGAAGTCACCGCCTCCATCGAGGAATACCGCTACCACGAATACGCCAACAAGATGTACGACTTCATGTGGAACGAATTCTGCGATTGGTTCCTGGAAGCCATCAAGCCGGTCTTGAGATCCGAGGGCAAAAAGAAAGCCTCCACCCAGGCGGTGCTGGCCTGCGTCCTGCAGACGGCACTCCGGCTTCTGCATCCCATGATGCCCTTCGAGACCGAGGAGATCTGGTCCAACCTTCTGAAGATCACCGGCGGGGAAAGCTCCCTTCTCATTAACGCCGAATGGCCCTCGCCCTCCGGCGGCTGGTGCGACGCCAGGCGCCTGGCTATGGTCATGAGAAAATACGAGCTGATCTCGCTGGGCCGCAGCATGCGCAGCGCCTTCAACATCGGGCCCGGGCAGAAAGCCTCCTTCATCCTGAAGCCGGAAAGCGCCGAGATGCAGTCTTTCCTGGAAGGGGAGAGGGAGACGCTCATGCGTTTCCTGACTGCCGGGGAACTTACCGTGGACAAGGATATGGTACCCTCCGGCGCCATGCCCTGCCAGGTGACCAGCGACGTGGCCATTTATCTGAAGCTGGACGGCAGCGTGGACATCGCCGCGGAGAAAGCCAAAGTCGAAAAGCAGCAGAAGGAGATCGCGGCCTATATCCAGACTCTTGAAAAGAAACTCGGGAACGAGAGCTTCACGGCCCACGCTCCCCAGGAAGTCATAGAAAAAGAAAAAGCCAAACTTGCGGAAGCGAAAGACAAGCTGCAGAAGCTTTCCGAACTTTCCGCCATGCTTTCCAAAGCTTAACGAGGTGAACAATGCGAAAGAATGAAAAGGAATACGTGATCGCCATCGACATCGGCGGAACGAATCTCAAGGCCGACCTGGTGGACAGGGAAGGCAACATCAGCGATTTCAGCTACACTCCTTCCCATGCTTCGGAAGGCCGCGAGGCGCTTCTCGCCGCCCTTAAGACCATCATCTCAGTCCAGATGTCAAGCGGAAAAAAGATCGTGGGCATCGCCGCCGGCTCTCCCGGCACCGTCAACAATTCGACCGGCGTCATCGACTACATGCAGGCCCACATTCCCAACTGGACCGGCACGAAACTGGGCGAGTTTTTGAGCAAGGAAGCGGGCGTTCCCTCGCAGATAGACAACGACGCCAACGTCATCGCCATGGGCGAATACTGGAAGGGCGCCGGGCAGGGGGCCAAGTGCCTTCTGGCGCTGGCGCTGGGGACCGGCTTGGGTTCCGGCCTGGTGGTGAACGGCAAAGTTTTCAGAGGCCCCTTCTTCAACGCGGTGGAAGTTGGGCACACCATCGTGAGCCCTGACGGCACCAACGTGGCCTGCAGCTGCGGCAACTTCGGCTGCGCGGAAAGCTTCATCTCCCCGGGCAAAATGATCCTCCGCGCCCACCTCTCCATGCAGACCGGCGTGCCCAGCGTGCTGGGCGGATATCCGAAGCTTACCATCGCGCAGATCCAGGAGCGCTACAAAAACAACGACGCGCCGGAATTCAACGTGAAGGACATGGTCGAACACTACGAGGACGACTTTTTGTGCAAGCGCCTCATCGACGACTGCATGAAGTATCTGGCTCTGCTTATTTACAATCTGACAAAGTGCTACGACCCGGACGTCATTTCCCTGGGCGGCGGCATGTTCAAATCCGCGGATTTCTTCCTGCCCAAGCTTAAAAAGCAGATCGACCGCTATTACGTTTCCCCGGACTGCCCGGCCAAGTACAAAATAAAAGTTTCCGAACTGGGAGACGCGGCGGGCATCTACGGCGCCGCGAAACTTATCTGGGACCACCTGGACAGCAAAAGGAGCTGAACCCATGCCGAAATTTCCCGAACGTTTCATACTGGCTTCCGCATCCCCGAGACGCAAAATGATGCTGGAGCGCCTGAAGGCGCCCTTTGAAGTCCGCGCTCCCAGGGTGGAGGAGACCATAACCGGCGCCGAGGAGCCCATAGCCCTCGTGGCGCGTCTGGCCAAGGAAAAAGCCCTGGCGGTGGCGAAGGACCTTAAGGATACTGAGGGCAAGACCACCGTCATCGTGGGCTGCGACACCATCGTGGTCCTGGGAAAGGAGATCCTGGGAAAGCCATCTGACCTCGAGGAGGCTAGGGCCATGATAACGAAGCTTCAGGGAAGAACGCACATGGTCTATTCCGGCCTGGCGCTCGTAAAGCTTGAGAACGGCAGGGAGGAGACCATCTCCAATTTCTGCGCCACGGAAGTGACGATGTGCCGGCTCGGCAAAGAGGAGATAGAGCGCTATTTCTCTCTGGAGGATCCGCTGGACAAAGCCGGAGCCTACGCCATCCAGGACGCCGGGTCGCTCATCATCTCTTCCATCGACGGAGACTACTACAACGTTGTGGGTTTCCCGATCCGCACCTTGGAAGAACTTTTGAACCAATGGGGATATTCTCTCTTCTCACTGTAAGACCGACGTAACTTTTATGCAACTTATCCTTCAGCCAAACACCAAGGAAAGCAAGGTCCTTCTGATCAAGGGGACCGCCGCCACCATCGGTTCGGCAGCCGAGAACATCGTCTGCCTGCCCGGGGCCGCGCCCTACCACGCGACGCTTTTCTTCATGGAGGGAGCCTGGTTCGCCGAGGATCTGAGCGGCCTGGGCTTCTCCCTGGACGGAAGGATGCAAACGAGAGCCCAGCTGAGGGTGGGAAACTGTCTGGAGATCGGGGACGTCAAGCTTCTCATTGTGCAGGACAGCGTGGCGACGGACAAAGGAATCGTTTCCGCCGGCGAGAAGATCCCCACTGTGGAAGCGGAGGAACTGCCATCCGCGGACACTTTTTCCGCCCACGGCGAAGTCATGGTCTCCCCAGGGAACTCCATGGCTTCGATGCATTCGCTGGACGCCGTGACGCTTGAGATGGAGGAAAAGGAGGAGCGGGTGGACACCACGGCGCGCCTTTCGGTCATCTTCGGTTCCTGCGGTCCGCTCATTCTTCTCTGCGGCCAGCTGATCGGCTTCATCCTCGGCGTGATCGCGCTTTCCAAGAGAGGCATCAACAATGTCTCCCGCCGGAGCGCCTGGGCGGGCATCTTCTGCTCCCTGGTCTGGTGGATCCTGATAGGCGGTTTGATCGCGGCCCTGGTCTGGCAGGATATGAACAAGAACAGGATCGCCCGCAACGAAGCCTTCATTTCCCGCTTCATGAACAACATCGTGACGGCCCAGGTCTACGTCAGGAACGCCATACTTATAGACGTGAACGGCGATCTGGACGGAGAATACGCCACCTTCGACCAGCTGGAAAGCATATCCTACCGCGAGGAGACCCTGCGGGAACTGGCGCAGCAGCCCCTGAGAAGGGGATACCTTTTGACGGTCCAGCGCGCGGACGAGGACGGCTTCGAGCTCTGCGCCACTCCTGAGACCTACGGGATCACCGGCAACAAAACTTTCTGGATCGACCAGGAGGGCTACCTCTATTCTGCCGACACCAAGGGCGAGCCGATAACCAAACAAAAGATGCCCCTGGACATCGAAAAATCAGAACGCAGCGTATATCAGGTAATGGAGAACGAGATCTCCGACGACATCGCCAAAGCCGCGGAGGAGGCCTTCCGGAAGGAAGACTACCTGAAATGCCAGAAGATCATCGAGAACATCCAGACGGTCTTCCCGAACTCCAAGGTCAAGGAACGCCTGACGGTTTTGGAAAAGGCGAGCGATCCTTTCCTCATCGAGATGCGTTCCAAGAAACTTATGGACGACGCGGAAAAATTCTGCGAGCTCAACCAGTTTGACGCCGCCATAGAAAGGCTCAGGCAGCTGATGGCGAATTACCCCAGCTCCACTCTTTACCAGCCGGCCAAACAGAAGATCATCGATCTGACCAGGGACGAGTCGCAGAAAGAGATGACTCTCGCCGAAAACTTCAAGAACGCGCACCAGTGGAACGAGATGAACAACCATCTCAACCAGCTCACCAGCAAGTATCCCGAGGCGATGGACATTTACCAGCCCAGGATCAACGCCTGCCGGGAGCAGGCCAACGCCCTGAGGGAGGAGGACGCAAAAGTCCTCAAGAAGAGCGCCCAAGACGCCGAGATCGCGCAGCGCTACGAGGAAGCCTACAACATTTATCTTAAGATCAGGAACGAGTACGGCGGAACCTCCGCCTCGGTCGGCGTGGACGAATCCTTGAACAAAACCGGCGCCCAGATCAACGAGATCAGGGCCCAGCAGCAGGTGAAGGAGATACTCGGCACCCAGGCGCTCTCCAACGAGACAGCGGTGGTCCAGATGATCGACCTTCTGGAGCGCGGCTATTCTCAGACCAAGGAATACGAGAAGGTCAAGGAAGTCGTTTTGAAGCTCAGGAGGGAATGCAACGCCAGGCTCTTCACCACCCAGGCCAACGAGCTTTTCCAAAACAAGAGCTACAGGGCGGCCCTGAACAAAATAGAGATGGCGATCCAGGAAGACCCGGCGGTCAAAGTCGCCATGGCTGACAAGCTGGAGGAATGCTACGCCGCCCTGGGCGACGCGGCTTACGAGAACCAGGACCTTTCCCTGGCGCTGACCTATTACCAAAAATATCTGGCCATGCGCCCGATGCATCCCATCATCGACAGACGGCGCCTGATGGAGTGCTATTTCTTCAAGGCCAAGGAACTCTACGCCGCCAAGAATTTCGCCGAGGCCAGGACGTATTTCGAGCGCTGCATGGAAGCCTACGGCTCGAATCCGGAATTCAACTTCATGTACGGCATGATCCTCTACACCGCCGAGGAATGGGAAAACACCCTGCGCTTCTTCGCCAACTGCCAGAACGGCCCCTCCGCGCTGGCCACGGACGCCAAGAAATACTGGACCTTCTCGCTTTACAACCTTGCCCTGAGCGAGGATGAAGTCTTGAGGAAGCTGGTTTTGGAAAACAACGTCATCAGGGAAGTGATGGCCAACTACGACCTGGAATTCGACACCAAGCCCAGGACCGACGGCCAGCAGAAGGTCAAGCTGGCGGAGATCTCGCCTAAGAACGCCGAGACTTACGACGCCGTTCTGAGGGCGGCGGTCGACTCTTTGGACGCGCTGGCCATCCAGGCCAGCAAGCACACCATCATCGCCAAGGACAAAAGGGAGCAGAGGATAGACTCCACCTATACCATCAACAACTCCATAAAGAACCTCAAGGCGCTCCTGAAAAAGATGTACGCTTACAGTTCTTCCGAAAGGGAGAACAACCAAAAGATCCTCGCCGAACTGAAGCGGGTAGTCAAGCAGTATTCCGACCTGGTGGCGGCCCTTGCCACGATAAGGCAGAAGAACCCCACCCCCAGCATAGTGGACGGACATCAGCAGTTGACGGAAAAACTCGCTCAGCTGAAGACCGCTCAGGAAAGCTTCGAGAAATACATCGGTGTCTGCGACTGGCGCCAGCAGTACGCGCTCTCAGAGATGAACTCCCTCTTGGAAAACACCACCGTCTCCTCCATAAACCACAACGTCATCCGTTCCGAAGCCGACAAGATCAGGGAATTTTTGACCAACAGGAAAGACCTGGAGGAATGCGTGAAGGCTCTAAGGGCCATCACGGCCAGTTACAAGATCGTGCCGAACCTCACCCAGCTGGGCCTTGGCGACATCATAGGGGAGAGCGAAAAGAAATGACCATAAGACCAGCAAGCCAAGAGATCCTATCCGTCGCCATCGAGGCCTGCCGCCTGGGAGGGGAGAGGCTTTCCGCCCTTTTCGGATCGGAAGTGCGCAAAGACATCCTGCCCCACGACATCAAATCCCAGGCGGACATAGAGAGCGAAGAAGCCATCAGGACTTTCCTCGCTGCCAAGCGTCCGGAGGACGCGGTCATGGGCGAAGAGGAAGGCGGCGTCTTGGAGACCTCGGGCGGCTGCTGGGTCTTGGATCCCCTGGACGGGACCATCAATTTTTCCCACGGCATAAAATATTTCGCCGTGACCGCGGCTTGGTACTGGAACGGCGAAGCGGAAGTCGGAGTGATCTTCGACCCCAATTCCAAAATCACCTATTCCGCAGCCAAAGGCCAAGGGGCGTGGCGCGACGGGAAGCCGATGCGAGTTTCCAATACGAAAGCGCTGGAAGAGTCCATGGTCTTCGTCGGCTGCGGAAAAGGAAAAGACATCGTCTCCCACTGGCGGAAGCTGGAACCTATAGTGGCGAGGATCCACAGCGTAAGGTTCAAGTGCTGCGCCACGCTTGACCTGGCGGCCCTGGCCATGGGGCAGTGCGACGGCTATCTCGACCAGGGGCTTTACCTTTGGGATTTCGCGGCGGGAGCCCTGATCCTTAAGGAAGCCGGGGGAGAGTTTTCCGTTACGGAAGGGGAGGAGAAGGGGACATTCGACTTCCTGGGAGCCGCTCCGGGAGTTTTCGAAGAATTGAAAAAAATAAAGGGATCTTGAAAAATCTTTAACCATCAATATAAAAGGAATTGTTATGACAAAATCAAGTTTCACTGTCAATCGCGCCAAGTACCAGCCGAAGCTTCCCGCCCTTTTTCAGAAGGCGGGTCTGAAGGTCCAGGCCAAACCCGTTCTCAAGACCACCAAGGCGGTGGCTCAGGCGGGCGAGATCAAAAAGCTTTTCCCCCACATTTACGGCAAGCCGACCCTGACTTTCGCCAAAGCGGTCAAAAGCGAGAACAAGCCCTACAGGGTGGGCGTGGTCCTCTCCGGCGGCCAGGCTCCCGGCGGCCACAACGTGGTCTCCGGTCTTCTTGACGGCATTCGCTCCGCTTCCCCCAAAAGCGTTCTCATAGGCTTCCTGGGCGGCCCCTCCGGCCTTATCGAAGACAAGTTCGTGGAGCTCACCCCCGCCTTCGTGAAAGACTACCGCAACACCGGCGGCTTCGACATCATCGGCTCCGGCAGAACGAAACTTGAAACGGAAGAGCAGTTTAAGAGCGCTCTCTCCACCATGCAGTCCCACAAGCTCGACGCCCTGGTCATCGTGGGCGGCGACGACTCCAACACCAACGCCTGCATGCTGGCGGAATACATCGCCGGAAAAGGCTCTCCCATCACCGTGATCGGCGTTCCCAAGACCATCGACGGCGACCTCAAGAACAGCGAGATCGGCACCTCCTTCGGCTTCGATACCGCTTCCAAAGTTTATTCCGAACTGGTGGGCAACATCTGCCGCGACGCCAACAGCGCCAAGAAATACTGGCACTTCATCAAACTGATGGGCCGCAGCGCCAGCCACATCACGCTGGAAGTCGCCCTGCAGACCCAGCCGAACCTTACCTTCATCTCCGAAGAGATCGCTGAAAAGAAGATGACGCTCAGCCAGGTGGTGAAGAGCATCACCGATGCCGTTGTGAGAAGGGCGGAAATGAAGAAGAACTTCGGCGTCATAGTCATTCCGGAAGGCCTCATCGAGTTCATCCCGGAAGTCAAGAAACTCATCGCCGAACTTAACGACCTGCTGGCGGGCAAGGACGACTTTGCCGCCCTCTCCATGGACGACAAGCTCCAGTTCGTCAACAAGAACCTGACCGCCGCGTCCTCCCAGGTCTTCTCTTCACTGCCCATCCTTATCCAGAGCCAGCTTCTGATGGACAGGGACCCCCACGGCAACGTGCAGGTCTCCCGCATCGAGACCGACAAGCTGCTCATTGACTTGGTGGGCGACTCCCTTAGGGATCTCAAGAAAGCCGGCAAATACACCGGCAAATTCAGCGCCCTTTCCCACTTCTTCGGCTACGAAGGCCGCTGCGCCTCCCCCTCCAACTTCGACGCCGACTACTGCTACGGACTGGGCTTCAACGCCGCGGCTCTCATAAAGGCCGGCGCCAACGGCTACATGTCCACCCTTAAGAACCTCTCCGCTCCCGCGGAGAAGTGGGTCCCCGGCGGCGTGCCCCTGACCATGATGATGAACATGGAGCATCGTCACGGCAAAGACAAGCCCGTCATCAGGAAGGCTCTGGTGGACCTGAAGGGCAAGCCCTTCAAGACGCTTGCCGCCAACAGGCAGGAGTGGGCCATGACCGAATCCTACCAGGATCCCGGCGCCATCCAGTACTGGGGCCCCGCCGCGGTCTGCGACGCCACCACGAAGACGCTCGCCCTGGAACAGAAGAAGTAGTTCCTCTTCACTTTTCCCTTCGGGGAGGCGAAACCTCCCCGAAGGGACACTAACTGAAAACAAGATTTCATGCCGTCTTTTTCCTACGAAGGTTTGAACGCCCAGGGGCAGCCAGCCCAGGGAACGCTTATCTGCAACAACATTTCCGAAGCGAAAGCCCAGCTGCAGGCCAAGCGCATTTTTATCACCAGGCTTTACGAAGGCGACGCCGTGGCGGAAGCCGCGGTCAAGGTCGAGCTGCCCAAGAAGCGCCGCAAAGTCAAGCATGAGAAAGTGGTGGACTTCCTCAGGCAGATGTCGACCCTTACCCAGGCCAAGCTGCCGCTGGTAAGGTCTCTGAGCGCACTCCTGGAGCAGGAGGACGATCCCGCCTTCAAGGAGATCCTGGGAGGCATCAAGGACAAGGTCCAGGCCGGCTCCACCCTGGCCGACGCCCTGGCCGACCATCCGCAGTGCTTTTCCAACCTGGCCGTCAGCATGGTCAGGGCGGGCGAGACCGGCGGCGTTCTGGAACAGTCGCTGCTGCGCTTGGCGGACTTCACGGAAGACGAGCACGAGACTATTTCCAACGTCAAGGCGGCCATGGTCTATCCCATCGCCCTGACTTGCATCATGGGGCTCGCGGTGGCGGCGCTGATGATCTTCGCCATCCCGCGTTTCAAGGCCATCTACAAAGATTTCAACGCCGAACTGCCCGCCATCACCCAGACCCTTATCGACATCTCGGACTTTCTGGTGGTCTATTGGTGGCTGGTCCTGGCCCTTGTTTTCGTCGGCGTGGCCATGCTGAAGAAATGGCTGGAGACCAGGCAGGCCAAGATCTTCATGGACAAGCTGAAATTTAAGCTGCCCTTCGTGGGGCCCCTGACCAAAGCTATTTCGATCGCCCGCTTCTCAAGGACCTTCGGCACCCTGGTGGACGGCGGCATCCCCATTCTTTCCGCCCTTAACATTTCCAAGGACACCGCCGGCAACGTGATCATCGAGGACGCCCTCGACTCCGTGGCCAAGAACGTCAAGGAGGGCGAACGCATCGCCAAGCCCCTCAGAGCCTGCGGCGTCTTTCCTCCCGTGGTCATCCACATGATCTCCGTGGGCGAGGAATCCGGCCGCCTGGGGCAGATGCTCGGACGCATCGCGGAAAGCTATGAAAAACAGACCAAGCGCGCCCTGAAGGCCGCCACCTCCACCCTTGAGCCGCTTATCATCGTCTGCCTGGCGGGCGTGGTCACGCTTATCATATTGGCTATGCTTCTGCCGATGCTGGACATGAACATGATGATGCAGTAAATGACCGCTAGAGATTTCCAGAGGCCCCGGGGGGTAGTTCTGGTGATGGTCTGCTTCATCCTTTTCTTCCTCATCACCCTGACCACCGCCTACGTTTATTCCATCCAGACCGAACTGCGCCTGGCCAGGAACTACGTGGACGACGTGAAGGCCTATTATCTGGCCAAGGCCGGGATCTACCGCTGCATCGCGGAAATGAAAAGGGAGAGCATGTCCGGGAAGCTGAATCCCAGGGCGGATCTTCCCGAGGACGCGGAAACGCTCAAGCGCTTCGAGGAGATCTTCCTCTGCTATCCCCTGGGGGACGGAAATTTCACCGTCAAATATCAGGACGACTTCGGCCAGAAGGGCCTGGGACCAATGGACGAGGCCAGCCTCATCAACATCTCCTCCTGGGCTGAAAACAAGAGCTATGATTCCTTGAGGCAGCTTTTCCGCATCGCGCTGGTGGACGAGGAGGTCATAAACAAACTGGTGGACTGCCTCATCGATTACGTGGACAGCGACGACTTTCCGGAACTGTCCGGCGCCGAATACACGGACTATGAGAAAATGGATCCTCCCAGGAGCATCCCCAACGCCCCCATGCAGGACGCCAGCGAGTTTTTGACCATCATAGACATGGTGAATTATCTCGACCCGGGCTCCGTCGATTACACCCTATGGTACGGAACTCCCGGCTACGACACCAACGACTGGATGCAGGAAGTTTGGCACAATTACATGGATGAGGTCAATCCCGCCGAGCCTCCCGAATGCCACCCCGGCATCAAAAGGTTCGTGACGGTCAACTCGCGCACCTCGCAGGTGAACCGCAACACCGCCTCGGAGGACGTCCTCAGGGTGGTGGATCCGGATTCCTGGGAGAACGTAATAGAACAGCGCAGAACGGAAAAGGTCCAGGGCTCCACGGGCGCCATGAGAATAAGGTCATACGGACGCTGCAACAACTATTCCAGAATGGTGGAATGGCTCGTGAATCCCAGCGGCAGCGGGTATCCAACGCTTATGAAGAGTTATGAAGAGTAGGGCGGCAGGATTTACCTTGATAGAGCTTGTCATCGTCATCGTGGTCGTCGGCATCGTGGCCTCGGTGGCCTCGCCGAACATCGCCAAGCTTTTCACCACTGCCCAGCTCAGGCAGGAAGCGCAGATGCTGACCATCACCATAAAAAACCTCCAGGGTCACGCGGCGCTGCAGAAGGCGCCCTACACCCTGACTTTCAATTTCGAGGACCAGTCCTACCGCTCCGCCCGCGGAGACAGCAAATACAACGATTTTCCCCTGGAACTAACAGACCTCACCGGCAACGCCGACTACCTTCTGGGGGACACTTATTCCTCCGCCAACTTGGACGTCAGCACCGATCATCCGGACTACTATGAAAACGAATACGCGGCGGTCACCAACCTGCGCTCACGCACTCCCATGTACCAGACTTCCAGGAGACTTCCCGAAAGCGTAAGGCTGGAATTCGTGAGGGACCAGTACAACGAGGAATACGACGAGGATCCCTACACCATCGAGTTCGACGCAAGGGGCAACGTGGAGCCGGTGATCATCGTCATGTCCGCTGCCAGGAAACCTGAGATGCGCTATGTGATAGACGTGACCTACACCGGCCAGGTCTCATTCCGCAGGGAGGACGCTGATGAATAGGCGCGGCTTTACACTTATGGAAGTCATGGCGGCCATCGTCATTCTTTCCATCGGCGCCTCCGCCGCTTTCAAGCTCATCGGCAGCTCAACCAGGGCCATCGCCCGGGCCGAGGCTCTGACGGTGCAGGCCAACCTGGCCAGGAAAGTCATGGCGGACATCGAGACGCTCTATTGGCAGAAGAAGGCTGAAGACATCGTCACGGACGGCGACTTCGGCTCGGATTTCCCGGATTATTCTTTCCACGTGGAGATCATTGAGGAAGTCAAGGACATAGGCGAAGACTCCGCCAATGAAGTTACCAACCCCGACTTAAGGGAAGTGACGGTCACGGTCTATTGGAACGGGACTAATCCCGCCACGGAATTTAATCTCACGACTTTCTTCGTGGACTTCGGCAACAAGAACCTTTGATTTTATGGCGATCCAAAATTTAAAATCTCCCCGGGAATTGTCCGGGATCATAAAGGAATGTCAGGCTGAGGACGTCCTTTTGGTAATTTTCGAATCCCCCCGCTCCCAGAGCTATCCCAAATTCATCCCCGCGGTGGAAGCCCTCATGGCGAAAAATCCTTCCCTGAAGGCCGCCTTGATGGACGTGGAGCAGCCGGAAGCAGCCATGCTGGCCAATCAGATGCGGCTTACCGCCCTGCCAACCACTTTGGTCATAAAAGGCGGCGAGACCGTGGACAGGATAGACGGATTTATGGACGAGCAGGGGCTGGAAAGGGCCCTGCAGGCCTACCTGCCTCCCAAGTCGCCCGGCGAATCGCTCCAGGAAGAATACGAACAGGCTCTCCAAAACGGCGAGAAGCTGCGCGCCCTGGCGCTCCTTCCGCTTCTCAGGGAGGAGAAGAAGGAGGACAGGAATCTTTGGCTGACTCACGTCCGCTTGCTATTGGAGACCGGGCAAATTGAAAAAGCCCGGGAGACTGCCGAAGCCATGGAGTCTCCCGCCCTGCTCCCGGAGAAGACCAACCTTCTTTTGCTCTTCAAGGAACTAACCGCGGAGGAAAGCAGCGGCAATGAAGGTTGGGATGAGATCAGAGCCCTCCTGAAAAACGCCGCCTTCGAGGAAGCCGTGGAAAAACTTTTGGAATTCGTGGCCAAAGACAGGAAGTTCGGCGACGACTTGGCCAGGAAGATCCTTCTGGCCCTCTTCGCGCTGATGGGGGACAACGACCCCTTCATCCTCCGCTCCCGCGCCAGGCTGGCGAATCTTCTTTTCGTCTAAGCGGCAGCAGGCGCAAAAAAGGCATAGGACGCTCATCTCTTCGAGTAATTTTCCAATGCGGCGCTCAGAAGCAGGAAAGGCGTCGGGATGTTAAGCAATACGATTATTTCCAGCGGCAGGTTGGCGTCCGCTTCCGCCAGCCTCATGAAAACCAAAAAGACGGCGAGGACCGCCAGGGCGCCGGCGCCCGACCACCAGAGGCTTTTCCAGCTCGCAAGATAGCATACTGAAAGCAGGACGGGAATAAGCAGCAGGGCGAAGACGTCGCAAAGGCTGTGGCTCAGCAAATGGATGAGCTGATCGAAAAAAAGGTAAGCCATCAGAAGGACGGCCAGAGAGGCCAGAATGCGGCTTGCCATCATGAGGGCCCTCAGATACCACTTCGAGCTTTCAGGGCCCCTGGAGGCTCTTCCAGAGCCTCTGCGGGATGTTCTGTTGACCATATGTCACTTGGAGGGGGTGAATTTTATAGCCTGCAGGGAGCGGCCCAGGAAACGGGACCCGTTCTCAGCGAACTTGGCGGCGCCGTCGGTGACGAAGAAGGTCTCGCTGCCTTCGCCTTCCGGACGCAGCAGCTCTTTTTCCTTCAGGATCTCCTCCAGCTCCTCCGCGCAGGAAGAGGCGGAATCCACCAGCCTCACCTCGGGCCCCAGGAACTCGCTGATCTTGGGGGCCAGAAGGGGATAGTGGGTGCAGCCCAGTATGAGCGTGTCTATTTGGGCCATCTTGAGGGGCCTCAGATATTCCTCGATGACCATCGCGGTGGCCGGGCGGTCCAGCCAGCCTTCCTCCACGAAGGGGACGAAGAGGGAACAGGGATGGGCGTAGATGTCGCAGGAGGGCTCCAGTTTTCTCAGGGCCTTGGTGTAGGCTTCCGAGGCGATGGTGGCCGGGGTGCCGATGACGCCGATCTTCTTGCTTTGCGAAGCCCGGACGGCCGCCCGGGCGCCCGCTTCGATGACGCCCAGCACGGGCACGGGGCTTTCGGCTTTAATTTCGGGAAGCGCCAGGGCCGTGGCGGTGTTGCAGGCGATGACCATGCATTTGACGTTGTGGCTCAAAAAGAAGCGGAGGGCGTCCCTGGTGAAGGACAGGATGGTCTCCTGGCTCTTGGAGCCGTAGGGGACGTGGGCGGTGTCGCCGTAGTAGATGACGTCTTCCTGGGGCATGCGCTCCCGGACGGCTTTGACGACGGTCAGGCCTCCCAGCCCGGAGTCGAATATCCCTATGGGGTCTTGTCTGTTCATTTCAGATAATCCTTTATTCCTTGGGCGATGGCGCTGGCCACCGCTTGTTTATGCGCGCTGGAATTCAGTTTTTTCCTGTCGGACCAATTGCTGATAAAGCCTATCTCCACCAGGCAGGCCGGGCAGTAGGCGTTTCTCAGCACCGACAGGTTCTTGCCCTTCACGCCGCGGTTGTCGCCGCCCGCCGCGGGCGCCAGGCGGCGCTGGATCTTCTCCGCCAGCAGCTTCGATTTCTGCTGGGTTGTCTGGTAGTGCTGCTGCCTGAGGACGCTTTTCATTTTCGTGGTCAGGGCTTTCCAGCGGCGGCGCAGCTCGTAGCCGTAGGAGGAGCTTTCCAAGCGTCTGGCGTGATAGTCGTTGTCCACCTGGACCTTGGAGAGATAATAGGTCTCCGTGCCGCAGGCCGCGGTGTTGGCCGCGTCGTTGACGTGGATGGAGACGAAGATGTCGGCGCCGTTGATGTTGGCTATGTCAGAGCGGTCCGGCAGTTCCAGGAAAACGTCCGTGGTCCTGGTCATGATCACTTTGTATCCCATTCCCGTCAAAAGGTCCCGGACTCTCTTGGCCACGTCCAGGGTGATGTCTTTCTCGTTGCGGCCGCCGCCCTGGGCTCCGGTGTCGTGGCCTCCGTGGCCGGCGTCGATGACCACCACTTTTTTGCCTCCCTGGGAGGCTTTTCCTTTCCCGGAAGCTTTTATGTATTCAGGCAGGATGGAAGTGATTAAGGCGGTGGAAACCAGGGCGTCGCCTTTGATCTCGGTGACGGCGTTGGGCAGGTACAGGCAGTCGTCGTTATCTATGAGCACCGCCTTGGAGGAGGGCATGAAGCGGAAGGACTTTCCCGAGGCTTTCATTTCCAGGCACCTGGTCCATTCGTCGCAGGTAAGCGATCCGCCCAGGGCCTTGCTGAGGTCGTAAAGCGAGACGAACTCGGCGGAACCCAGGGCTGTGGCTTCCAGCTTGAAAGCGCTGCCGCCGACCTCGAAGTGGCGCGCGGCGGCGGCCGACTTCAAGGCGCACAGCGCCAAGAAAAGCCAGAGAAATGCAAACCTGATTTTACCCATAATCTATTTAGATTATATCAAAACCCGAGGGCCCATCTTATGCTTGCTTCGCGGCCAGACGCTGGTCCTCCGTTTTCTGCCGCCAATTTAAATGTCTAGCCTCAAACGATTTTTAAAAAGATCCGGGGCCGCGCGGGCACAGGCGTTTTGTTAACTACTTGATTTTCTTTTCCATTGATTTTATAATTATATAGTTAAAATCTAAAACGCCGCTCTTCGATGATATAATCATCGCGATCAGCGGAGGACCTCATTAAAAACACCCACACGGGGGAACAAAATGAAAAAAGTTATAATTGCCGGCATCGCCCTTGTTTTCTGCCTTTCGGCGCTCTGCGCGGAGAGTTGGTCGCCCGCCGTCCGTTTCGACGGAAGCGAGATCACGTCCGACACCATTAACTTAAGGCCGAACGATCCCATTACCTACAGCAGCGCCTTCGCGGAAGGAACTCCGATATCTCTCGATATCACCGCCACGGACACATCTGATCCGATGGTCACGGCCGTCATCTTTTCCGATGATTCCGGGACAGCCGTGGAAGGAACCACCGTCTGGAATTACACGACGGAAGAGTACCAAGATTTTCCCAAGACCGACACTTACCAGCTGACAGAGACCGTGACCACCAGCTCGGGCTCGACGGTCTTCAACCGCTCCGTTAAGCTGCTTCCCGAACCCATCGGCATTCTGGCCTTCGCTATTCTCGGCGCGCTTCTCCTTAAGAAACGCTCGAGGCTCTTCGCGGCGGCGATCGTTGTGACGGCGTCCTTGACGCTGAGCGCCAAGGCTGATGTCACTGTTGAGAACGTCACCTGCCTGCAGGGCTGGCCCTTCACCAGAAACGTCATCATTAACTACACCGTGTCTTCCACCAGCGCCGATCCTCGCCTCGCCGTGAAATTCTACGGAACGACCGACAGCGGTGAAACCACTTTCGACCTGAGCCAGTATGGTACGCTCAGCGGCGACGGCGCCGACGGCATGATCGAAGATATGGGCACGCACAAGACCTTCTGGACGCCGAACGATAGTTTCTACGATACCATCACCGACGGCTTCAAAGTCAAGGTGGAAGCTGTGGAAATGCTTTACATGGTCATCGACCTTTCCGGCGGAACCAGCGCCTCAAGCTATCCTGTCAGTTATCTCGCCGACGTCCCGCAAGGCGGCTGGACGAGTGAATACAAGACCACGAAGCTGGTTCTGAGAAAAGTTGAGCCCGGAACCTTCACCATGGGCAGCCCGAGCAATGAAACGGGCAGAGGAGCCACCACTGAAGAACAGCACCAGGTGACTTTGACGAAAGCATTTTACATCGGCGTATTCGAAGCGACTCAGAAACAGTATAAACTTGTCACAGGTTCAAATCCTAGCGGGTATAAACACGATGGGAACGATATCGATGATAATGCGGTGGAAAGCGTGACTTACGACGATCTCCGCGGCTCCGGGGCCAACTGGCCCGCCGGCACCGGAGTCCTCGGCAGCACCTTCTTAGGCCAACTCCGTATTAAGACCGGCCTTCGTTTCGACCTGCCGACGGATGCACAGTGGGAGTATGCCTGCAGAGCCGAGACGACCACGGCTCTTAACAGCGGGAAGAATCTTTCCGACACTACTGCATGCGCCGAAGCGGCAGAGGTTGGCCGATATAATGCAAATCGGGACGATGGCAAGGGAAAATACTATAACTCGGTATGTACTGTCGGTTCGTATTTGCCGAACGCCTGGGGCTTGTACGATATGCACGGCAATGTCTGGGAATGGTGCCTGGACTATCTGCAGCTCAACCTTGGCACTGCTGCGGTGACCGATCCCAAAGGACCGGAAAGCGGATCCAGTTATAATGGTTATCGCGTTTTGCGTAGCGGATCCTGGTCAAGCAATGCAAGCGATCTCCGTTCTGCCCGTCGTACTGGAAGTGCTTCCAGCAGTGGTAATCAAGTCAATGGCTTCCGCGTAGCCTTGACTTTGAATTAACGATCAAAACGGATCAAAGTTAACATAGAGGCTTTGAGCCTAAAAAATAATAATGCGCAAAATCTTTTGCGCATTATTATTTTTTTATTAGATTTTTTTGGAAACTGACTGTCAGCGGTTGTTGAAGCGCTCGCGCATGATCTTCGCCAGACCGCCCTGGGCGGTCTCGCGGTATTTTGACTGCATGTCGATGCCCGTGGCGTACATCACGTCGATGACGTCGTCGAAGCGGACCAGGTGCATGCCGTCCGTGGCGAGGGCATAGGAAGCGGCGGAGAGGGCTCTCACGGCGCCAAGGGCGTTGCGTTCGATGCAGGGGACTTGGACCAGGCCGAAGACCGGGTCGCAGGTGAGGCCCAAGGTGTGCTCCATGCCAATTTCGGCGGCGTACTCGATCTGGCTCATGGAGCCGCCCCAGAGCTGCGCGGTGGCGGCGGCGGCCATAGAGATGGCGGTGCCGACTTCGCCCTGGCAGCCGACTTGCGAGCCGCTGATAGAGGCTCTCGCGACAACAGAGCAGCC
>JAGCGH010000063.1 GCA_017649705.1 bacterium | reverse complement strand
TCGTTCTGGCTGTGCACGTCCTGGAAGACCGCCGCGGTCCAGCTGCCGTCGGGTCTGACGACCGGCTTGATCATTCCTTCCTCGGACCTGACTTCCGGATGATACTTGGCGGTGAAGAATTTGAACACTATGACCTCGGTTGCCACGAAACGGTACCATATCGGTTTCTTGGGATCGTAGTCTTTGACATAGGCTTTGTGATAAAGCGTATTGCCGTCCTTCAGGCCGTATTTGGAGTAAAAGGAAACTTTCCATTCGGAGTTGGTGTCCTGGCGGTATTCGAGCCAGGAGTTGGCAGGCTGGGTGGTCATCCAGTTGAAACCTACTTCGTGGGAGCCGGTCAAAAGCACCCAGGGCGTCGATTCGAACAAGTTGGTAGTTGGTGTTTCTCCTGCCAGGGCGGCGCAAGCCGCAAAAACGCATAAAACGATTAATTTTTTCATGTTTTTGCTTGTTTTTAGCTATTTTTGAGCAAATTTCGCGCGTTTTTCGCCATTTTGCCCCAAAAAGCCGATTTGTTAAGAGCTGTTTTGATGGAATTGTTATGTTTTTTGCTTATTTTTAGCTATTTTTTAGCTATTTTTGCTTGTTTTTTATCAAAAACGCGCTAAAATGCCATTGCTTTTTTACGATTATGACCGTTGTTGAGGGTTTTTGAGGCTTTTTTACTGTTTTTGCCTGTTTTTCTCAATTATTTGCCAAATATCGCTGATTTTTGACCAAATATCGTTAGATTTTTGATTACTCTGGGAAGAAGAAGAGGAAGAGGTCTGGGGCTCCCCTTGCTGTTTTGTCTCCCGCCAGTCTAGCTTGGGAAGATACAATTCGCCCGGGGCGATCTCCAATCGCAGCGCATGGTCGGTGGTCTTGAAGCTGCTGCCGCCTCCGCCTATCAGGACCGGGAAGTCCAGGCCGTATTTTTTCGCTTCCGCTTCGTTAAGGAAGCTTTCCTTATGCTCGTGGCCGGAGATCGCGAGATCGACTCCCTTGCCGGCCAAGCAGGGGGCGAAGATCCTGGCGCCGTTCTCCACGACCGGATAGCTGTGCTCCTCGGGAGATTCCCTGGGCGGGATGTGCATGAAGACTACGCGCCACACGGCGGTCTGCCACTCGGCGCTCTCCACTTCTTTCTTCAGCCACTCCGCCTCTTCCTGCAGGTAGGCGTCGAAATCAATTAAGCCGCTGTATTCCGCATGGTCCTTAGGTTTGTCTTCGCCGGTGTCGAGGAAGACGATCCTGGCGCAGCCTAAAGTCAGGGCTCCGTAGTAGCGGTCGTTGGGGCGGGCCAAATAGTCGGGAATGTCCCTGGCGGCGGCGCCCCGGCATTCATGGTTTCCCCTGAGGGCGAGCGTCGCAAGTCCGTTTTTGGAAAGCGCCGCCATGGGAGTGGCCAGATTGTTTACGAGATCGCCAGTGCTTCCGGGAGCGTCGCAAATATCACCCAAGAGAACGCACAGCGAGAGATCGTCGCCAAGCGCTTTGAGATTAGGGAGCAGCCGCGCGGTCTGGTTGTGCAGATCGCACACTATGCCCACGGCGATGCGCCCGTCCCTGGACATGGGCGCTTTCAGCTTCACTTCCTTGCCTTCCTTGGCGTTGGAAAAACTGACTTTGTAAGCGCCGAAGCTCTTGATGGGCTCGCTCACCGGCTTGATGTAGATCGGTTTCATGGGA
>JAGCGH010000007.1 GCA_017649705.1 bacterium | reverse complement strand
CAAGGACGGCGGCTACAAGTACGTCGACACCGAAGAGGGCTTCAACGCTCTGCAGCCCGGCTGCGGCAAAGTCTACGTTTCCCACCCCTGCAAGGGCTGGGGCATCCCTTACCGCGTGGGCTACAAGGAAGGCCCCTTCCTCAAGGATTTCGTCAAGAAAGGCATTGAGCTTTTGGACAATGAGAACGGTTTCTTCATGATGTGCGAAGGCTCCTTCATCGACCACGGCGGACACTCCAACGACGCCCCCAAGACGCTCTATGAGCTTCTCGACTTCGACGACGCCATCGGCGTGGCGCTGGAATTCTACAAGCAGCATCCGGACGAGACCTTGATCGTCGTGACCGCCGACCACGAGACGGGCGCCATGAGCTACGGCTACGTCGGCGACCGCGTCAAGGATATGCGGTATGCCAAATGCGAGTTCAGCGAATTCAAGAACAAGTTCAAACAGTACCGCGATGAAGTCCGCGAATGCCAGGAAAACCACAGCGCCAAACTGAAAGGCTCTTTTTCCGAAGCCATGTCTCTCATCAAGGAATGGTACGGCGACATTCACCTCAGCCAGGGCAAGAAAGAAAGGCTCGAAAAGGCTTTCAAGCTTTCCATGGATCCCAACTACGACAAGAACGATCCTGTGAACCAAGCGCTCTACGAAGGGCACGACCCCTTCTGCTACGTAGTCCAGCGCGAGCTGAACGCCCACTTCGGCGCCAAATACAACACCGGCGGACACTCCGCGGCCCCCTCCCCGGTCTTCTCCATCGGCGTCGGCGCCGTTGAGTTCGGCGGCTTCAAGGAGAACACCAACAACGCTATCAGCATGGCGAAACTTCTGGATCCCGAAGCGGAGTTCCCCAGAAAGCCCTATAAGAAAGCCATCCTGCAGTATTGATGGTGGAAAAGAATAACATTCTGGCTGAGCTGCCCGACGCTATTCGTCGCGAGGTAGGGGAGACGCTCCTCAGGTACGAAAACTGCCGTATCGAAAGGATCGTCTCCCACGGCCAGGCCAGCCCAGATGGCTTCTGGTACGACCAGGAGGAAGGGGAGTGGGTGCTGCTCCTTCAGGGCAGCGCCGTCATCACCTTCGAGGACGGGGAAACGACGCTTGCGCCCGGCGACCACATCTTCATCCCGCCGCACGCGAGGCACAGGGTGAAATACACGCCGCCGGACACTGACACCGTCTGGATCTGCGTCTTCGTGAAATAGCCCGGAAGGGCGGAGAAAAAAAGAGGCAGCCGTTTGGCTGCCTCTTTTTTTGCTTTCGAAGCTTTTGCTTATTTCAAGACCGCGCCCTGGCTGGCGGAGGTGGCGTGCTTCTGGTAGCGGGCCATCCAGCCGAAATTCAGCCTGGGCTCGGGGGGCTGCCACTCTTTGCGGCGCTTTTCGATCTCCTCAGGGGAAAGCTCGGCTTCCAGCTTCTGGGCGTTGATGTCGATATCGATGATGTCGCCCGCTTTCAGGAGGCCGATGAGTCCGCCGGAGGCCGCCTCGGGACTAACGTGTCCGATGCAGGCGCCGCGGGTGCCGCCGGAGAAGCGGCCGTCGGTGATCAAAGCCACCTTGTCGCCCAGGCCCTGACCCATGATGTAAGAGGTGGGGGCCAGCATTTCCTGCATGCCCGGGCCTCCCTTGGGGCCTTCGTAGCGGATGACCACCACGTCGCCGGGTTTCACTTTGCCTCCCAATATGCCTTCGCAGGCTTCCTCCTGGCTTTCAAAGATGACCGCCGGGCCGCGGTGGGTCATCATCTTGGGATCCACGCCCACGGATTTCACCACGGCGCCTTCGGGGGCGAGGTTGCCCCAGAGGACGGTCAGTCCGCCTCTTTTGGCGTAAGCGTTGTCTAGTTCACGTATGCAGGCTTTGTCTTTGCTTTCGCATCCCTTGATGTTTTCGCCAAGCGTTTTGCCGGTGACGGTGGGGCAGCCGAGGTTGAGGGAGCCTTCGATCTTGCTTATCTCGCAAAGGATGGCGGAGACGCCGCCGGCCCTTTCCACGTCTTCCATATGATAAGAGCAGGAGGGGGAAACTTTGCAGATGGTGGGGACTCTTTTGCTGACTTCGTCGATGCGCTTAAGGTCGAAGCCCAGTCCCGCTTCCTTGGCGATGGCCAGGGAGTGCAAGATGGTGTTGGAGGAGCCGCCCATGGCCATGTCGAGAGTGAGGGCGTTCTCCAAGGAAGCGTCGGTGATTATGTCTTTGGGGCGCAGGTTTTCCTTCACCATTTCCACGATGCGGCGGCCGGCGGCTTTCCAAAGCTCTTTCCTTTCAGGATAGACCGCGGGGATGGAGCCGTTGCCCGGGAGCGCGATGCCTAATGCTTCGCACAGGCAGTTCATGGAGTTGGCGGTGAACATGCCGGAGCAGGAGCCCACGCCTGGGCAGGATTCGCACTCCACTTCCTCGAGCTGCGCGTCGTCGATGATGTTCTGGCTGCGGGCGCCCACGGCCTCAAAGATGCTGATGAGGTCGAGGGGTTTCTTGCCGTCCCTGGTGTGGCCGGCCAGCATGGGGCCGCCGGAAGCGAAGATCGTGGGGATGTTGACTCTCAGGATGCCCATGAGCATGCCGGGGACGATCTTGTCGCAGTTGGGGATGCAGACAACGCCGTCGAAGCAGTGGGCCCGGAGCATCGTCTCGACGGAGTCGGCGATGATCTCCCTGGAGGGCAGGGAGTACTTCATGCCCTGATGCCCCATGGCGATGCCGTCGCAGACGCCTATGGTGTTGAATTCAAAGGGCACGCCGCCGGCTTCCTTTATGGCTTCTTTTACTATTTCGCCGACTTCCTGGAGATGGGCATGTCCCGGGATGATGCCGACGTAAGAATTGCAGACGGCGATGAAGGGCTTCTTGAGATCTTCGCGGCTGACGCCGCAGGCGTTTAGGAGCGCGCGGTGCGGGGCGCGTTCCAGACCGACTTTCACAGAATCGCTTGTCATGATATGGTTTCCTGATTGAGTTGATTGGTTGACTTGAAAAAATTTTACCATAATGCCGCCTGATAATATCCCGTTGTCTGCGGTTTGTTGAATAAAAAAGGCGTATTTTGTAAAATTTACTATTGATAATAATTTTTGCCGTATGAAAAATCCTTTCGAAAATCTTTCCGCCCCCAGGGGCGTTGCGCTATTGATGGTCCTGACGGTCCTGACCGTCCTTTCCATCCTTTCCGCCACCTTCGCCACCTTCATCGGGCTGGAAAGCCAGTCCGGCGCCATCTCCGTGGGGCAGACCCAGTCGGACATGCTGGCCCAGTCCGCACTGCAGCACGCCTACGGCCTTTTGAGGGAGGACTACTACCGCTCCTCCGCCTACGACGACTACAGCGAGACCTGGTCCACCACCTTCAAGCCCAAGCAGGGCGACCAGGTGGTCGACATGGACGGCACCCACGGCGACAAGAGCAACCTGGCCCGCTGGATCTACGTCAGGGACGCCAACGACATGATCGTGGGGCGCTACGCCGTCATGGTGGAGGACGAACTGGCCAAGATCAACATCAACACGGCCAGCGCGCTTTCCAGGAAAGACCAGAACGAGGGTTTCGGGACTTTCGAGGTCATGCTGACCGGCGACAACGGCAAAGCCGGCCTTCCCATTTCTCCCGAGGCGGCCAAGAACATCATAAATTACCGCTACGGCCGTGACCTGAAACCGGGCCAGGCCAACGTGGACGACAACCTGAACGCCTCCCAGTACGCCTCCGACGAGATCGACAACAACGGCAACCAGGTGATAGACGAGCGCGACGAAGGCGTGGACGAGCCGGAGGAATACAATCCCGAGCATCTGGTGTGGGACGACAAGGCTTTCCTGAACCTCAGGGAAATGATCTCCATCATCGCCCCCAACAAGCAGAACCTCAGCAAGTCCGCCGAGGATCAGATCAAGCACTACGCCACCATCACCTCCCGCTCCCAGGAGAGCTACTACGACGAGAACGCCGGCAAGGTCTTCCGTCAGCTGAACATCAACAACGCCGACATGAAGCAATTGCGCCGCGTTCTTAGGAACGCCAACCTGGAGTACAACTTCGAGCCCTCCTCCTCCAGTTTGCGCGAGCTGGTGGTCAACATGGCGGACTACACCGACGAGAACCACGTCCTGTCCACCATCGAGAGCACCTACGGCATCGAGGCGGTCTGCTTCAACGAGATCATGGCCCACGACGGCAGCTGGATCGTGGAGACGGACCACCAGGGCTACGGCAGGAAAGACGAGAACAGCTACCACGTGATGTTCGCCAACCGCATCTACGCGGGGTTGTGGGACTACGACCAGACTTCTTTTTCCGCCAGCAGCATGCGAACCTACTGGCGCATAAGGGACATCCATGTCAGCGGCAACAAGGCTGAGATCAGGCTGGAGACGCCCATGTTCACCAGCGGCGATTACAACACCTTCATGAAAGCGGAAACCGACGGCTGGCTCAAGGACCAGTGGAAGAACGCCACCTGCATCGTCCACCACGTCACCGGGCAAAGGAGCGCGGTCACAAAAGGCTTTGAGATCTCCGCCAGCTCCGCCGGCAACAACAGGAGCGTGACCATAAAGGTGCCCGGCGGTCTGGAAGCCTTTATGGAAGGCGTCAAGACCAACCTCGCCAACGACAGGGTCTCCATCTGGTCGCACTGGATGACCTCCGCGGCGGTCTGGACCGACCGCAAGGAGCAGACGGGCCTTTTCTACACCAGGCCCAACACTCCGAAGCAGGAGAAATTCTACTACCTCATCTACAGCGCCAACCAGGCCTTCAAGAACAACTGGTGCGGCTTCAAGCGTTCCGACCTCAGGGAAATGGACATGGACGGCATCCCAGCCAAGTATTCCGTTCAGCAGGAAGACAAGGACTGGCGCGGCAACTATCTTCTCAGGTACAAATACAAGGAAGGCAAGCCGCAGAAACCCAATCGCAACGGTTTCCTCTCCCTTTATTTGACCTCTTCCAGGAAATGCAAAAAGTCCGGCGCGAACCAGGCGGGCAAAAACGTCAACAGCAGCGACTCCCTTTATTTCTTCCGTCCGGACGTGGTGGAACTTATAAACATCAGCTCCGCCCCCATCTCCCTTAGGAACTGGTCCGTGGTGGTCAACACCGGCGTGGAATCCTTTGACCTGGCCAGGATAGAATCCGCCGAGCATTACAGCAAAGCCTACGGAGGCTATTACAACGACCCCAACCCCCTGATCGAGCCGGGCGGATATTTTTACCTCACCTCCAACAAGCAGATCTTCGACATCGAATACTGCAACGGCACCGGCGGCTACGGCCACAACAAGGAGAACGCCATCCCGGTCTTCGAGCTGCCCGCCGACAACTGGGGCATTCTCTACGACGTCACGAAAGTCTCCGGCTACAACTACGGCCACAGCTACATTACCGTGACCGGCGCTGACTGGAAGAAAGACCAGCTGAAGGGCGAGATCATCGAGTTCGTCTCCACCCGCCACCCCAGAGGCGGCTACGACGCGCCCAACGGCATGTTCAAATACGTTTACAACAACACCTCCCACGTCATTGACATCGGCGTGGGCGACGCCGTCAACAGCGGCTTGGAAGCCGGCGACCAGATCCGCGTGAGAGGCCTGCCCAGGCAGGGCGGATTCGTCTCCTTCACCATGAAGAACGAATACGGCCAGATCGCCGCCCGAACCACGGAATACGGCAGCCTTACCAAGGACGAGATCGGCTATTCCACCGAGAAATCCGACCCGGCCCACTATATCTGGCGTCAGGTCAGCAAGCCCAGTTTCGGCGGCACCGTTGACAAGGCCAGGAGCCGCGCCTTCAAGAATCACAGCCTCACCCACATCAAAAACAACCACCTTGCCAACGTGGGCGAAGTTCTGAACGTCAGGACCGCCGATTCCTGGGCCACCGTGGGCACCAAGGGCCGCGGCGGCGTGAAGACTCTTAAAGCCCTGAGCAAATATTTCACCACCTCCGGCATCAGGCTGGACGGCGAAGAGGAAGGCGTGCACCAGAGCGGCTGGAAGCAGGCCTTCGGCACGGTCAAGACGGCCTCCGGCGACAACCTCACCTTCGACAACATGGGCTGGGCCGCCAACACCTGGACAGGGCAGACCATGCGCGTGCTTTCAGGCAATTTCAAGGGCGAGAAGATCCCCATCAAGGTCAACTCCTCGAGCGGCCTTCTGGTTGAGGGCCTGACGACTCCCGGCCTGAAGCAGCTGCGCCTGAAGAAGGGCGACATGGTGAGCGTCGGACCCGGCTACGCCACGGCCATGTACTACACCGATTCCGAAGGCGACGAGGGCGTCTGGGAATGGGAGAACAAAGGCCTCGTCAAGGGCGATTACGGCCTTTACATTTTCGGCCTGAACGACTCCATCAAGACCACGGAGTTCCTGGAGGAGAACCACAACGCCACGCTGGAGGTTTATGTTTACAACTACCAGAAAGGCGATTACGACAGGCTGCCCCTGGCGGACGACAAGATGCGCATGACATCTGATAATCCCTACCTCATGGGCAGCGCCACCCAGCGCCTGCAAATAGACAAGAACGACAGGGTTTACTGCGGCATCATCCACGCCTGCCACATCTCTCACAAGAACGGCATCAAGCTGAAGATAATACCCCACAACCTGAGGGGCGCCGAAACTTCCGGCAAAGCCTGGTTTGACTACGCCTTCCTGGCTCCCGGCCAGACCAGCGGCAAGATCAACATCAACACCGCCTCCGCCAGGGTGCTCTGCGCTCTGAAGGGCATAACCCCCACCATCGCCAAGGCCATAGAGAAGGGCGTGGACCGTTCCGGAAACAAGATCAAGCCCTACCGCAACACGGCGGACCTTTTGGAAATAAAGGGCATGACGCCCAAGATATTCAGCGAGATCTCGAACCTTATCACCGTGCGCAGCGACCAGTACAGGATAAAAGTCATCGCTGACGCCCTGGAAAAAGTTACCGCCTCTCCTGAATTCAACGAGGCCGGCGGAGACAAGGTGGTGGCCCGATCCCTCATGGACGTCATCGTCGACCGCGGAGACCTGGCCCAGGCCGGCGAAGACGACGGCAAGGCCCAGTTCAAGGTAATTTCCAGGGAATAAGCCGAATTGGCGGCAAATTTTAAAAGAAGCTTCGGGACGTTTGAAAACCTCCCGAAGCTTTTTCTTTTACCGCTTAATTTAAGGGGCGGAATAATGCTATAATAATCCTAATAACCAATTATTAAGGAATATTTATGGATTTCACCCTGAAAAAGCTTCCCAACTATGACGGCGTCAAGGGCCCTCTGGTCTTCGTCATCATGGACGGAGTCGGCATCTTCAAAGGCTCCAAGGAAGGATATCCCGGCAACGCCTACGAGGCGGCGGAACCCAAGACGCTCCACGCCCTCATCGACAATGAAAAGATCAGCACCCGCCTCCAGGCCCACGGCACCGCCGTCGGCATGCCCAGCGACGCCGACCAGGGCAACAGCGAAGTCGGCCACAACGCCATGGGCGCCGGCAGAGTCTTCGACCAGGGCGCCAGCTTAGTCGCCAAGGCCATCGCGGAAAAAAGGATCTACGCCGGCGAAGGCTGGAAGAAGATCATGGGCAACGCCCTCGATAACAAGGCCCCCATCCACTTCATCGGCCTTTTGTCCGACGGCAATGTGCACAGTAACATCGCGCACCTAATCGCCATGATAGGGGAGTGCGACGAAAAGGGCGTGGAGGAAGTCTACGTTCACACCTTGCTTGACGGCCGCGACGTTCCGCCGCTTTCCGCCCTGCGCTACGTGGGCGAACTGGAGGACTACCTCTGGTCCCTGAGACGCCAGGCTGAGGCCAGCGGCAAGACGAGAAAATACTTCATCGCTTCCGGCGGCGGCCGCATGGTCACCACCATGGACCGCTACGAAGCCGACTGGACCATCGTGGAAAGAGGCTACAACGCCCACGTCCTGGGCGAAGGCGCCAAATTCCCCAACGCCATGGAAGCCATAAAGGAACTGAGAGTCTCCTCCAAGCAGGACGACCAGTATCTCCCGGCTTTCGTGGTCAGCGATCCCAATGACCCGACCAAGCCTCTGACCACCATCAAGGACGGCGACTCCGTCGTCTTCTTCAACTTCCGCGGCGACCGCGCTCTGGAGATCAGCCGCGCCCTGACGGAAGAGAATTTCAAAGGCTTCCAGAGGAAGCGCTTCCCGAAGGTCGTCTACGCCGGCATGATGGAATACGACGGCGATACGCACATGCCGCCTGTCTACCTTGTCAGCCCTCCGCAGATCGACCGCACGGTCTCGGAATATCTTTCCCGCAACAAGGTCTCCCAGTTCGCCATCAGCGAAACTCAGAAATTCGGCCACGTCACTTACTTCTGGAACGGCAACAACTCCTCTAAATTCGACGATGAATTGGAGACCTGGCAGGAGATAGAGTCCGACAAGATCCCCTTCGACCAGGCCCCCAGGATGAAGGCCATCGAGGTCGCCACCGCTTTGGTCGCCGCCATCAAGAGCGGGAAATACAAATTCCTGCGCTGCAACCTGGCCAACGGCGATATGGTGGGACACACAGGCTCCATGGCGGCCGCCACCGAGGCCGTGAAGGCCGTTGACGAGGCCGTGGCCATGATTCTTGCCGCCACGAAAGAAATGGGCGGCACCTTGGTCCTCACAGCCGACCACGGCAACTGCGAGCAGATGATCTCCTGCAACAAGAAGACCGGCGAACCGGAAATGGGCGCCGGCGGACAATACAAACAGTTGACCAGCCACACCCTGAACCCCGTGCCTTTCGTGATAGCCGGTCCCGACACCGCGCGCTACGAACTCGCCGAGACCAGCAACAAACCGGGGCTTGGCAACATCGCCTCCACGCTTCTCGCGCTTTTGGGCTTCGAGAAGCCGGAAGGCTACTTCGATTCCCTAATCTCCATTAAATAAGAGGCAATTCATGAAAAACGTCTTAATTTTAACGCTTCTGCTTTTCGGTGCTTTGACGATCTTCGCCGCTGAAGAAAAAGAAACAGAAACAGTCCCCGCTGAAAATCAGGAAACAACCCCACAAGTGATAGTGAAACCGGATATGAAAGACTTTTCCTACTCCTTAGGCTACGAGATGTACACTAACAACAAAAAATACAAGCTCGTACTTTCCCCCGAAAAAATAATCGAAGGCATCAATGACGGCTACGCCAACGCCGAAGTGAAGGTCAAGCAGGACGAAGTGAAAGCCCAGCACGCGGCTTTCATGGCGCACATGCAGGTCGACGGCGAATCCGATTTCACGGATGAAAAAGGCGTTCTCAGCTACTTCACCGGCTACCAGGTCGGAAAGAACTTTTCCGCCAACGGCATCGACGCCCTTGACAAGGACGAAGTCTTGGCCGGAATCAACGCCGCCAAAGAGGGCAAAGAGCCCCGCCTGAACGAAGAGCAGCGCAAGGCCGCCATGGAAGCTGTCGACGAAGCGGTGAGAGCCAAGGCCAAAGCCAAAGCTGAAGCCATCAAGACCGCAAGCAAGAAGTTCCTGGAAGAGAACGCCAAGAAAGAAGGCGTCAAAACCACACCAAGCGGTCTTCAGTACACGGTCATTAAAGAAGGCGAAGGCGCCAAGCCGAAAGCCACCGACACCGTGAAAGTCCACTACAAGGGCACCCTCGTGGACGGCAAGGAATTCGACAGCTCCTACAAGCGCGGCGAACCCATTTCCTTCCCCCTTAACGGCGTCATCAAAGGCTGGACGGAAGGTCTGCAGCTCATGCCCGTGGGTTCCACTTACCGCTTCTTCATCCCCAGCGACCTCGGCTACGGCGACAGAGGCGCGGGCGCTGACATCCCCGGCGGAGCGGCCCTCATTTTCGACGTTGAACTTATAGAGATCAATCCCGAAAAATAAAACCCAAACAACAAAACCAAAATGACGAAGCCTTTCAACGCTAAAAAAATAGCGGAAAACGTTTACTGGGTGGGCGCCATCGACTGGCAGCTCGCCGATTTTCACGGCTATAAAACGGAACGCGGCACCACTTACAACGCTTTCCTTATCCTAGGCGAAAAAATAACGTTGATAGACACCGTCAAAAGGCCCTACATGGAAGAGATGCTCTCCCGCATCTCTTCCATCGTGGACCCAACAAAAATAGACATAATCGTCTCCAACCACGCGGAGCTCGACCATACCGGCTGTCTTCCGGAAATGATAAAACTCGCCAACCCGGAAAAAGTCTACGCTTCCCAAATGGGCGTAAAAGCCATAGACGATCTTTTCCACGGAAAAGTCAAAGCCGAAGCGGTCATAGACAAGGGAACAATAGACCTCGGCGACTTCCATCTCACCTGTTTGGAAACGAGAATGATCCATTGGCCGGACTCAATGTTCAGCTATCTCAACGAAAGACAGCTGCTCTTCTCCCAGGACGCCTTCGGCATGCATCTGGCCACCGCGAAGCTTTTCGCCGACGAGAACTGCCCCGATCTTCTCAAAAGGGAATCCGACAAATATTTCGCCAACATCGTACTCCCTTACGCCAAGATGGTGGGCGCGACATTAACAAAATTCAAAGCTCTGAATCTTCCCGTCTCCATGATCGCCCCCGATCACGGCCCTATCTGGCGCACCCAGGAAGACATTCAGAAAGTCCTCTCCTGGTACGACAATTACGTCGCCCAGCCCTTCACCAAAAAAGTCGTCATCATCTACGACACCATGTGGGGCAGCACCCAGCAGCTTGCTTCTGCCTTCGCGGAAGGCGTGGAAGCCGAGGGCTGCGTTCCCAGAGTCATCTGCTTAAAGAGCACCGACCGCTCCGAAGTCATGCGCGAACTGATGAACGCCGGCGCCCTGGCTGTCGGTTCCTGCACCATGAACAACGGCATTTTCCCGACGGTGGCCGACTGCTTCACCTATATCAAAGGCCTTAAGCCCCAGAACATCCTTGGCGCCATCTTCGGCTCCTACGGCTGGAACCTCATGGCCTTCGACGAACTGAAAGCCTACTTTGAGAAAGCCGGCATTCCCTTGGTCCTTCCCAACGTCCAGGCCAAGATGATCCCCGACGAGGAAAAACTCCTCGAGGCTTATGAAAACGGCCGCGCCTTGGCCAAAGAGCTCTTAGCCAAGATCAGCTGATGGAAGATCTTCTCCCTAAGATCATATTTTTCCTCATACTGCTCTTCAACATCACCTGGCACGAGAGCGCCCACGCCCTCGTCGCCCACTGGTGCGGCGACGACACAGCCAAGAATTTGGGAAGGATATCGCTTAGCCCCATTCCCCACATCGACATTTGGGGCACTCTCATTATTCCTCTCATCAACATTTTCGCGCCCGGCGCTTTCATGCTGGTGGGCTGGGGGAAACCAGTCCCGGTCAATCCGTACAACCTCAAAAACCCGAGAAGGGACGACGTTCTCGTCGCGTTGGCCGGGCCTTTTTCCAACCTCGTATTGGCGGTCGCGGTGCTCTTGATCGTCAGGCTTCTTCCATTGAT
>JAGCGH010000062.1 GCA_017649705.1 bacterium | reverse complement strand
TTTACGTAACCGCAGACATTGACGACTTCCTGCGTAACGACAGTGTCGGCTGACAACGCCCCTACCATAAGGAAAAGCATGGCAACAGTCAGGAGAACAGCACATCTCATGGATTTTCCCCGATAGATCAATGATTATTAAAGGTTGCGGCTATATTCTTCCACAAGATCTTCCGCAAGGTATTCGTCGCTCATGCAGTGAAGATCAGAGGCGCCTTTGTGAAGAAGCATGCTTTCCTTGGAATGATAGAAGAAATCAAGGGCGGCGGGAAGAGAGATATTAGCTTTTTTGGCAAAAAGCGCGATAACTCTGGCGAATTTTCTCTGCAGTAGGATCGGATTGGCTAACATATCGACTCGCTCCCAAGGAAATGAAGATATTTGTCGATCACAGCCTGTGTGCGAAGAGCCAGCTGCATGTTAGGCTGCTGGAGTCTCAAACGCTTTATGGCCACACTTCTGTCTATCAATCCGTCAAGATAGAGTTCGACAGTGTCAAAGACCTTATCGTTTGCAATGCCGCCCATGACAATGTCAAAATCAGAGGTGTCCTGCACTTTGCGACATTTAACAACAAAATCCAGCCATTCGTCGGAATAAGCGTTGAAGACCAAAACCTTATATTTTTGAAACGCTTCGTCATCCAGTTCATATTTTGATATGACGGCATGGTCGCCAACCTGAACAAACCGCTCACACCATTTCTTGGCCTGCTCTATGAGAGAAGTCGTGTAAAAACCGGGGCTAAAATCCACATTCTTACGAGAATGAAGGATGTCCGGCTTGGACACGGCAATATTCGAAGCATGATAAAGAATCATTTTAGAACGCCTCTTCTTTTCATCAGTTCAATCAGGTCGGTCATGATGTATTCCTTATCTTGAGTGTGCAAAACGTCGTAGCAGGGAAAGATATAGGAATAGAGCAGGTCGCTCTCAACGGTCAGCATGGTATAAACCCGGGAGGGATCCAACCCAAGCTTTATGGCGAGATTTTCAATACAGAAAACCGCAAACGCCAACGCGTCTTGAGACAACTCAAGATTATCTTTGACAGATCCGTTCTGCATGAGATTTTCCTTTTTACTGTGCCAGGAAGACTCTGAAGCCGCAGCCGCTGTAGTCGCCGAAGTTGGGCTTAGCAAAGTCGCGGGCGGCGGAACGGCAGTCACTGGCGGGGCTGTAGCAGCCTCCGCCTCGGAGAGCGCGGTAGGTGGCGGTTTCCGGGCCGGCGGGATCGGTTACGGAATCCGCGCCAAGGTTCGCCTGGTACCAGTCGAGGCACCACTCAGAGACGTTGCCGTGCATGTCGAAGAGACCCCAGTTGTTGTCAGTGTACCAGCCGACCATCTGATGGGCGTCAAGGACCTCGCCGGTCTCGGGATCTCCTCCGCCGTTGTACCAGAAGCGGCCGAGGCCCATGAGATTGGGGTCGTTCTTCGTTTCGATAAGCTCGCTACCGTCGTTCAAAGCCGTGGTTTCCCCTGCCCTGCAGGCGAATTCCCACATGGCTTCCGTGGGGAGGTCGAATTTATATCTCGTTTTGGCTCTCAGGATGCCGAAGAAGGAATCTTCGTCCACTTTGTTGTCGTTGGGCCAGTTGGCGCCTTTATTGGCGCCGCGGAGCATTTCATAAGAGACTTTCTCCACCGGGTGCTTGTCAGACTGGAATAAAGAAGGGTTCGTGCCGGTGACCAGTTCGTACTGCTTCTGGGAGACTTCGAAAATGCCTGCGTAGAAAGCTTTGGTAAGAACCACTTCGTGCTGGACTTCGTTATCCTCTCTTCCCAGTTCTCCACTGGGACTGCCGATGTTGAAAGTTCCGGGAGCGATCTTCTTCAAAACCATCTTCGTGGTCTTGTGCTCGTCCGTCCAGCCGCCGCTGGGTTCGGCGTCAAGGGTAGTGATCGGGAAGCTTTGGGCGTCCGGGCCGCCGGAGAGGTCTATAACCAGGAATTCGCCGTCGATGGGAGGCACCGCCTGCTCGGTTGCGGTCACTTTCACCTTAAAGTTTTCGCTCTCGTCACCATAGAAGGTTTCGTCCGGCATCCAGAAGGTCTTGTGAGGACCGGCGCCTGAGACCGTTCCGTCCGAGCCTTCCTCTAAGATCGTGCCTTTTTCCGCCAGGTCGAAAGTAGTCTCGCCGTCGTCGAAAGAACCGCTGAAAGATACGTCGAAGATTGGCCCTTCGTTTTCGGAAGCGAGGGAGTAGTTAATGATGACCAGCCTGTCGAAGGGCCACATCTGAAGGACGCTGACGTCGCTGACGATGCTGTCGTCAGCTTTGGCGTTGAAAGCAGCCAGCGTAAGAACAGCTAAGATCGCCATGAGGCTCTTGGCGCGTTTCCTCAAAAAAAGCGCGCCCAGGAAAGCCAGCGCCAAAACGGCCATGGGTTCCGGCAGGATCGTTACGTTGCGGGAGAAAGCTTTTTCATCAGAATCGCTCGTAATCGTTTCCGTCAGAACGTACGTGTCGTCGATGGGAAAATCTTTGTATTCTTCGTCGGCATAGTCCCAGGGGATCGTTCCTTCCGCCGCCTTGCCGGATTCGTCAGCGAAAATAATAGCCGTTATATTCGGTTCGTCCTTGTCGACTACGCTTATTACAAGAGACTTGGGGGTCCCTTTCGCGAGCGCGCTGCTGTAAGCCAAAGGATCGGTTGAAAGCAGCAGGATAGGTTCCTCCGTAATGGGATCACCGTTAAAATAGGCGCCTTCGGACCAGCCTTCGTCGCAGAAAGCCGTCAAGCAAAAAAGCGAAACAATGCTGAAAAGAATAACGTTTTTCATCAATATCTCCCAAAGTGGTACATTTGCTTTATTTTATCAAATTTTGCTCACTAAAACCAAACTAAAGCTCGCTTTCGCTTTGCGGAAGTTTGTGCCCGGAAAGACGCGCGGCGAAAAACTTCCACAAATACCAGGGATTGTACTTGAAGTAGCGGACGAAAAGGCGCCTGGGCTCCATCAGGAGGCGGTAGAACCATTCCATGCCGATCTTCTGAAGGAAGGCGGGAGCCTGGGAGGTCTTGCCGGCGTAGAAAGCGAAAGCCGCGCCCACAGCCGCCATGATGGGGACGTTCAGTTTGGGGGCGATCTCGTCTATGAAGACTTCCTGCTTGGGGGCGCCCAGGCAGACCCAGACAATGTCAGCCTGGGAGTTGTTGATCTGGTCGATCAGTTCTTTTTTCTCTTCCTCCGTGAGAGGGCGGAAAGGCGGGATGTAGGTGCCGACCACGTTGAGATCCGGGATCTCTTTTTTGGCTTTCTCCAAGAGAGCGTCGACGGTTTCCTGGGTACTGCCGTAGAGGAAATGCTTTATTTCGCCGGTGCGGTGCTTGAGAGCTTTTTCGAAGAAGGTGGGGCCGTAGACGCGGTCTTCCATGGGGATTCCGCCCAGTTTCCTGATGGCCCAGACCAGGGGCATGCCGTCGGTGACGGAGAGCGCTCTCGGGTGGTTCACGGCTTCTTTAAGCTTGGGATTCTCCAGCGTCATCATGACCACGTGGACGTTGCAGAAATTGTAGCGGTAAGGCTCGCTGGGCTTTTTCGCTATGAGTTCGTCCGTGATCTCGAGGAGTTCGGCGTAGGTGGTGACGGTCAGTTCGGCGCCGAAGAGGTTGGCTCTTTTTATTTTCGTCATTTGCTCTTCTCCTCCATGAGCGCCACGGCCTGCCGGAAGCCTTCGGCCATATGATCGTAATCCCAAGCGGCGATCTTCGTTTTGGCGTTTTGGGAAAGCGTTTCCCTGAGCTCTTTGTCGGCCAACAATTTTTCAATGGCCGCGGCCATTTTTTCCGGATCTCTTTCCGGAACGACGAAGCCGGTCTTGCCGTCTTCCACAAGACCGCCCGCCGCGGCGCCCACGGCGTCGGAGGCGATGACCACGCAGCCCTGGTTCATACATTCGTTGACGATAAGCCCCCAGGGTTCTTTGAAAGTTTTCGTGGTGACGGAGGGAACCAGGACAATATCGGCCAGGGCGTAGTAAGCGTAAAGTTCATCGTTTTTGACGTAGTCGCCGAAAACGACAGGCAGGGAATTTTCTTTAGCGGTCTTTTCCAGTTCATCCTTGAGTTCGCCGTGGCCGAGCAAAAGGAGCTGGGGAGGATCTTTTATTTTTTTCAGGGCTTCGAAAATGTACTTTATCCCCTTCTCTTCGCAAAGGCGGCCTACGAACAGCATGAGGGGCTTGTCAGATGAAAGTCCGAATTTGTTTATGATCGCCTGCTTTTCCTCTTCGGTTGGGATCTTGGAATAGAGTTCGTTGTCGGCGGTGTTTTGGGCGATGAAGATCCTGTCCTCCTTCATGCCTCTGCCTACGAGGTAGGCTTTGACGTGGGTGCCGTAAACGACGGCGAAGTCCGCGTGGCGGTAGATGAAGTCCACGAGCGGCCTGGTCAGGGAATGAAAGAACGTTCTGGGATGATACCAGAGGCCTGTCCAAATGCCGAAGGGAATGCCCCGGAGCCTGGCTATCAAGTAGCCCAGGAATATGAAGGCGGCGCCGTTGAAGCCCTGGATGACGCCTTTCGTTTCGGAATTAAAAAGGACTTTCGCGTAACGCCAGAGGATAACGAATTTATTGGCGCCGTCCTCGGCAAGGTAGATGTTCCGGGCTTCCTTTTTGCCCTGGGCGTTGCTGGCTTCCCAGTATTTTTCAGTGCCGGCGGAATAAAAGAGGATCTTTAATTTAAGTTCGTCGTTCAGGATCTTGTAAAGCTTGATCCTGTAAAAGGGGCAGAAGTTGGTGACGAGCAGGTAATTTTTCATGGCTCGTCATCCAGCATGCAGGATAAAAGCAGAGGATTGCCGCCTTTCTTCTTGGCTATGACGTAATCGTAGATCTCTTTCAGATGCATGAGATTCGCTTCTTTGGAGAATTCCTTCTCGCCGTATGCGGCCACGTGTCCGCGCATCCCCTTGATGTCATCCCTGGCGGCGTAGAGGCTCGATATCCGCTCCCTGAGCTCCTCCACGTTTCCGGGGGTGAAGAGCCAGCCGACGTCGGGAGGCAGGAGCGCCGGGAGTCCGCCGATCCTGGATGCCAGAACGGGCGTCCCCAGTCTTAGGGAGTCGATGACCGTCACGGGGCAGTTCTCATAACATTCCGAGGGGAAGACCGTGACCAGGGCCCGGGCCATGTAGTAGTTGCAGACGTCCGGCGGCTGGTATCCCAGGAAGGTCACGTTGGGATTGGGGTTCTCCTTCATGTAGGCTTCGACCTCCCCGTCCAGGGGGCCGTTGCCGATCATCTTCACGGGAATGTTTAAGCCGCTGACGGCTTTCAGCATGGTCATGACGCCCTTCTCCTGGGAGAAGCGGCCCACGAAGAGGAAATAGTTCTCGCAGCGGGCTTCCGGATCCGGCGCGGCGTCGGAGCTGTTGGGCTTGGCGCAGACGGTTGGGTAGCCGGCGCGGCGGTAGAGCCGGGCGGAAAACTTGTTCAGGGCGATGATGCAGTCGATTTTCTTGAAGGTGCCCAGAAGATAATGGAAGCGCAGGATAAGCGAGTACCAGAGCGTGTAGAACCTGCTGTTCCTGAGGCAGCGGCGGGAGACGCATTTCAGCATGGTCTGGCCGAATTTCCGCTCGCAGGGCTTCCCGTGGCAGAAAAGCAAGCCGTTGGGGCAGAAGAAGCGGAAATTGTGGACGGTCTGGACTATTGGCACGCCCTTCACGTGAAGGACTATATAAATGGTGGGCGACAGAAGCGGGAAAACGTTGTGGACGTGGGCCACGTCGGGTTTTTCCTTGTCTATTATGTCGCTCAGCTCATGGGCGGTCTTCCAGTTGTAGAAGCCGCCTAAAAAAGCGCAGAGTTTGTTCCAGGGGTTGTAGTCCGCGATAAGGGCGCTGTCCCTCAGGAAAGGAACGACGGTATGCCCGGCCTGGCGGAGAAGATCCATCTCTTTCTGGGCAACGGAATCTTCGCCGCCTCTCTGGGAGTAGAAGTTATGACAGAAAAGTATCTTCAAGTTACATTTCGTCGGTCATCTCCAGGCCTTCGATGGAGGTGGGCAGAGTCCCGGAATCCGGGCTCATCTGCACGATGATGTCGCGCCTGGCTTGGACCAAAACTTTTTTGACTGCGTCGTTCAAAAGCTGCATGCAGTAAGCGTCGCCGGCTTCCAGGTAGTTTTTGTCCTTGCCTTCCTTTACCGCCTCGAAATCCTGCATGGCGTGCCTGATGACAAAAGAATCGCGGAATTCGTACTTGCGGGCCATGACGCGCTTTTCCTGCAGCGTGTCGACCATGTCGACCCTGACGGCTACCCTCACGGTGTAGCGCATTCTTTTCCAAAGCTTGTCGTCGCTCACCGGCGATTCCGGGACGCCCATGACGTAGGCGTGGTAGATCTCGCCCGCCACTCTCACGGAGCGTTCCTGGCCAGGGGTGTAGTTGGCGGAATCCACAACGTCGAGGCCGGCGTTGGAAAGCTCCAGCTGCAGAAGCCTGGTGAGGGAAACGGAAAGGGGCTCTTCCAGAACTCCGTCTTCGCTGTAGAAAGCGCCGTCCAAAGGTTCGGCGGGGCCCACTCTTTCCTGGGAGGGGCGGCGGTCGATTAAGTCTCTCACCGTGACGGTGACTTTGTTCCTGAGGTCCAGGTTGCCCGGAGGATCGAGCACGTAGGTGACGGCGTATTTATCCGCGCAGGCGCATAAAAAGAGGGCCGCCAGTATGATGATTAGGTTGCGCATGCTGCCTCACTTCAGGTTGGCCTTTTTGCGAAGAGTCTCCGCCATGTCGGTCTTTTCCCAGGTGTAGCCCTGGTTCTCGATGCCGAAGTGGCCGTACTTGGCGGTCTTCAGATAAATGGGACGCAAAAGATCGAGTTTTTCAATGATGGCGGAGGGCCTCAGGTCGAAATTTTCCTTGATGAGCTTCTCTATCGCCCTGTCGCTGATCGCTCCCGTGCCGAAGGTGTTGACGTTCAGGGAAAGCGGATCGGCTTTGCCGATGGCGTAGGAGACCTGGACTTCGCACTGCTTGGCGAGTCCCGCCTTCACAACGTTCTTGGCCAACTAGCGCATCATGTAGGCGGAGCTGCGGTCGACTTTGCTGGGGTCCTGGCCGGAGAAAGCTCCGCCGCCGTGGCGGCCCATGCCGCCGTCGGTGTCGACGATGATCTTCCTGCCGGTCAAGCCCGCGTCGCCGTGCGGCCCTCCTATAACGAAGCGGCCGGTGGGGTTGATGTGGACGATGGTCTCCTTGTCCAGCATCTTTTTGGGAATGACTTTCTCGATTACTTCTTTCTTGAGAGTCTTGACGATGTCACTATGCTTGACCTTGGCGTCGTGCTGGGTGGAGATGACGATGGTGT
>JAGCGH010000006.1 GCA_017649705.1 bacterium | reverse complement strand
GTTTTGCTTTTCGCCGGCGCCATATCCATTCCGAACATCCCGGTAGCGGAATACCCTGAGATCGCTCCTCCCCAGATCTTCGTCGGCTGCAACTACGCCGGCGCTTCCGCCCAGGCGGTCCAGGAGACCGTCGCGGTGCCCCTGGAAGCCGAGATCAACGGCGTCGAGCACCTCCTCTACTTCACGTCCTCCTGCGACGACAACGGCTCTTACAGCTGCTCCATCGTCTTCCAGTCCGGCATCGACTACGACATGGCGATGGTCAACGTCCAGAACGCCGTGAAAAGGGCGGAGGCGAAGCTTCCCGAGGAAGTGAAAAAGGTCGGCGTCAACATCCACAAACGCTCGGGCGACTTCCTTACCATCTACGCCTTCCTGAGCGACGACGACTATTCGCTCCTGGACCTCAACAACTTCGTCAACACGACCATAAAGGACGGCATCTCCCGCCTGGAGGGCGTCTCCTCCGTCGCCGTCTTCGGCGAGCGCGTCTACTCCATGCGCATCTGGCTCGATCCTTTCCGCATGGCGGGATTGGGCATCACTACCGCCAACATAATCGCCGCCATCCAGAGCCAGAACCTGCAGGCCGCCGCCGGCACGATCGGCTCGGAATCGAGCAACGAATACGTCGAATACAAGATCGACATGAAGGGCCGCCTTCTGACGACGGAAGATTTCGGCAACATCGTTCTGAGAACGGGTTCCGACGGCTCCATGGTGAAAATATCGGACATCGCAAGAGTGGAATTGGGCTCGCGCTCTTATTCCGGCATGGGTCTCCTTGACGGCAAGCCCTGCGTCGGCATGGCCGCCTTCCGAACCAGCGACGCCAACGCCCTCGACACCGTCAACAACATCAACAAGCTCTTAGAGGAATACAAGCCCCGCTTCCCGGAGGGCGTCCATTACGAAGTGGCCTACGATCCCACCAAGTTCATCAAGACGACGATCAAGGAGATCGTGGAAACGCTCATCATCGCGCTTGTTCTGGTCATCGTCATCACTTTCCTCTTTTTGCAGGACTGGCGCGCCACGATCGTTCCCGCGGTCGCCATCCCGGTGTCGCTGCTCGCGACTTTCCCTGTCATTTACATTCTCGGATATTCCATCAACGTTTTGACGATGTTCGGCTTGATCCTTGTCATAGGATCGTTGGTGGACGACGCCATCGTCGTCGTCGAGAACTGCCAGTCGCTGATGGAAAGGGAAGGCCTTTCCGCGCGCGACGCGGCCTCGAAATCCATGCAGCAGATAACGGGCGCCATTATCGCGACGACTCTGGTGACGGTCGCCTGCTACGTGCCTCTGGCTTTTTACGGCGGCATGGTCGGCAACATCTACCGCCAGTTCTCCGTCACGATGTGCGTGTCGCTGTGCTTTTCGACGCTCGTCGCGCTTACGCTCTCGCCGGCTCTCTGCTCTTTGATCCTGAGGCCGCCGAGAAAGAAGGCGCTTTGGGTCTTCGCGCCCTTCAACCTTATCCTCAACTGCTCCCGCGGCGTCTACCTTTTCGTCGTGAAGCTTCTGGTCCGCAGGGGAATCATCACGATAATACTTTTCGCCGTCTGCTGCTGGCTGGCTGTGAAGGTCCACGGCATGATCCCCTCAGCCTTCCTGCCGACGGAGGACAAGGGCGTCATTCTCTGCAACCTCGAGCTCTCGCCGGGCGCCACGTTAGCCCGCACCGAAAGGGCCCTGACGGAATTCAGGGACAAGGTGAAAGACATCGGCGGCATCAAGTCCTGCTTCTCCGTTTCCGGCCAGAACATCATAAACGGCAACGGCGAGAACTACGGCATGCTCATCGTCCAGCTGAAAGACTGGAACGAGCGCGAGAGCAAGGAGCTGAGCCACACCGCCATTCTGCAGAGCATCCAGTTGGCCGCCGCGACCATCCCGAGCGCGAGCGTCAACTGCTTCATTCCGCCGGCCATCATGGGCCTTGGCGCCACGGGCGGCGTTTCCTACAAGATCTGTTCGGACTCCGACTCCGACCCGGTGAAGCTTTCCGCCGTCGCCCAGAAGATGTCCTATGAACTCACCATGCGCCCTGAAACTCTCTACGTCATGTCGAGTTTCAACGCCAACACGCCGCAGATCTACTTCGACCTCGACAGGGAGAAAGCCCAGAGCCTGAACGTCTCCGTCGCCAACGTTTTCGCGACGCTGCAAAGCAAGCTGGCTTCCTTCTACATCAACGACTTCACCATGAACGGTGAGAACTACTACGTGAAGATCCAGGCGGACGCGGCGGAACGCCGCTCGATAGAAAACATCGACGAACTGATGATCCCCAGCAACACCGGCGGCGAGGTCCCGCTTTCCTCGCTCGGCACGATGCGCTATACGGTCGGCCCGAAGGTCATCCAGCGCATGAACAAACTGATGTGCGCCGGCATGAACGGCATGGCCGCGCCCGGCGTGACGAGCGGCGAACTGATGAAGGTCATCGAGGAAACGCCTTTGCCCAAGGGTTACCACATCGAGTGGGTGGACTTAAGCTACCAGGAGAAGAACAACGAGAACCAGCTTGGCCTTCTCATCGGCCTGGCCTGCCTCTTTGCCTACCTCTTCCTGGTTGGTCAGTATGAGAGCTGGTCCATTCCCGTGCCTGTCATGCTCTCCGTCGTCATCGCGCTTCTGGGCGGCCTTATCGGCCTTAAGGTCACGCATTCCGAACTCGGCATCTACGCGCAGTTAGGTCTGGTCATGCTGATCGGTCTGGCTGGCAAGAACGCCATTCTTATGGTGGAATTCTCTAAGCAGGAACACGAGATCGGCGTGCCTATCACGGAAGCCGCCATCAACGGCGCCAACATGCGTTACAGAGCCGTGCTTATGACCGCCTGGTCGTTCTTGTTCGGCGTCTGGCCTTTGGTCGTCGCCAACGGCGCCGGCGCCGCCAGCCGCCAGTCCATCGGCATCACCACTTTCTCGGGCATGCTTTTGGCGACCATCGTGGGCATCTGCTTCACCCCGGCCCTCTACGCCGTCATGCAGAGAATAAGGGAATTCATCAAATACACCGTCTTCCGCATGGAACATTGATTAGAATCGCCTGAAAGAAGAAACTATCAAAGGAGATAAAATATGGAACCCATCGTCAAATCCACGACCTTGAAGGACGTCCATTCCGACATCCGCGGGCCTTTGTATTTCGAGTCTTTGAAAATGATCGAGAGAGGCGAGAAAGTTTTGCGCCTCAACACCGGCAACCCCGCCACCTTCGGCTTCAAGCTCCCGGAGAGCATGAGGAAGGCGCTCGTTGAGAACGTCGACAAGGCTGTGGCCTATTGCGATTTCCGCGGCATGAAGGCCGCCAGGGAAGCCATCGCCGCCTACCACGTCAGCAAAGGCGTCAAGGGCGTCACCCCGGACGACGTCTTCATCGGCAACGGCGTTTCCGAAATGGCCTCCATGGCCACCACGGTCCTGGTCTCCCCCGGCGACGAGGTTCTGGTTCCCAGCCCAAGCTATTCCCTTTGGACCAACGCGGTCCTTATAGCCGGTGGCAAACCGGTCTTCTACGTCTGCGACGAGAAGCAGGAATGGTGCCCGGACTTCGAGGACATCAAGAGCAAGGTGACGCCGAAAACGAAAGGCATCGTCATCATAAACCCCAACAACCCCACCGGCGCCCTCTATCCGGAGGAGTTCCTCAAGAAGGTGGTGGATCTGGCCAGGGAGAAGAACCTTTTGGTTCTGGCGGACGAGATCTACGACCGCCTGGTCATGGACGGCTACAAGCACGTGGCGCTGGCCAGCCTTGCCGATGACGTTCCTTTCGTGACTTTCAACGGCCTTTCCAAATCGCACGTGGTCTGCGGATTCCGCTGCGGCTGGATGGCCATCAGCGGTCCCAAGAATTTGACCGAGCAGTTCTTCCAGGGCATGGTGCAATTAACCTCCATGAGGCTTTGCGGCAACGCGCTCACTCAGCTGGTCATTCCCGCGGCTTTATCTGACAGCGCCTACACGGAAGAGATGATCAACCCGGGCGGCCGCCTCTACGAGCAGAGGGAAGCCACCATGCGCGAGATCGCCAAGATCCCCGGCCTCTCGGTCGTCAAGAATAAAGGCGCCCTCTATTGCTTCCCGAAACTTGACAAGGAACGCTTCAACATCACTAGCGACAAGAAATTCGCCATGGATCTTCTGCACGCCAAGCGGATCCTCATGGTCCCGGGCAGCGGCTTCGACTGGCCCTACAACGACCACTTCCGCATCGTCATGCTGCCGGAAGCGCATGAACTGGCCAAAGCCATGCAGGACCTGGGCGACTTCCTCTCCACCTACCACCAGGAAGACTGACCCCATGCCTTGACTTGGCGAAAAGCTTTTTGGTAAAATTTCCGCACTATGAATAATTTGCTTCGACTTTCCGTCCTCCTTATTAACGTTCTGCTGCTGCTTACGCTGCGGTAGAGGTCGGGTATGTCCAAGTAAAGTCTGTTCATACAAAGAAGGAATAAGAAAGGGCGCCCGACCAGGGGCGCCCTTTTTTACTTTATATTTTTTAATTAACATAGGAGCTTTTTATGACATCCCGCACAGGCGCGCAGTTAG
>JAGCGH010000061.1 GCA_017649705.1 bacterium | reverse complement strand
GAGGCGAAGCTTGTCATCCACGCGCCTGAACTGGAATTGGGCGCAGTTGTTCCAGTAGTCCTCCCTGATGGAGAAATCATCGCAGTCACCGTCCGAACCGACGCGCAGCATGAGGCTGACTTTTATTGCTTCGCCCTCGGGAGATCTGGCTTCGCAGGTGTAGCCGCTCCAGCCTCCGGCGCGCAGTATGTGGGTGAAGGCGCCGTTGTAGCCGAAGGCCGCGTTGGTCACGATCATCTCGTTGTAAGGTTTGCCGTAGTCGTCGCCTTTTCTGCCGGCCCAGCCGCCCTGGCCGGATATCTCGCCGGGAAGCATATAGGGCTCCTCAAAATTCTCATCCATCAGGATCTTTCCGCTGGCCACGCCCACGTAAATCTTCTTTGAGCCGGCGGCGCCGGCGTTGACGGTTAAGAGGGTCTTGTGGTAGCCGTCGCCGGTCAGTTTTTCCCTGTCCACTGAAAGCGTTATTTTCTGCGAGGCACTGCAGCTTCCGGACGTTGGCTCGATGGCGAGCCATTCCGGAGATTCGTCGGCGCTCACCGTGAAGTCGAAGGGATCGCTGCCGGTGTTGGTGAGGTTGAAGTCGGCGCTGTCTTTTTCGCAGGCTATGTACAGGCCGGTCTTGGAGAGCATAAGTTTTGCCTCCTGGTGTTCGGCGGTCCTGGTCTCGATCTTAAGGTTGTCGGCGGAGACGTCGCATTCCAGGGCGATGCGGTTGGGGATGGGTTCCTTTGAGGAAGAGATGTTTTTGTAGCCCATCATCCTGGAAGCGGTGTTGGTCATGACGGCGTCGTCAACGGAGCAGCTGACAATGGCTTTGCGGGAGGGATCCAAGACCAATTCGATATGGCAGTAGGTGTCGTCCAGAATGTTCTCATGGACGTTGTCCTCTCTGTAACTGTCGCTGATAATTTCCGTGTAGCCGAGCTTTACCTTATGGAAGCCCTCCCTGCCGCTTGCCTTGATCATAGCGGCTTCCCTGGTGTTGGCAAAGTTCAGTCTTATATAGCTGTCTTTGCCGGCGGCAAAAAGAAAGTCGCCGGACATTATGACGTATTTGTTTTCCACTCCGCCCTCGATGTCGAAATTGACGCCGACGTAGGGCTTCTCCTCGTTCTCCGAGCCTTCCAGCGTAACGCAGCGCATGGTCAGGGCCTGGCTGCCGCTTTTCACGAGTTCGGTCCTGTTGGTGACGTCGTAAACGGAGTCGTAGCTGTGGTTGCCGTCTATGACGTTCCAGCCTTCCTGGCCGACTATTTTTCCAGTAGAGAAGCCTTCTTCTGGTTCGAATCCGCAGGAATAAATGAGATCGTCAGCGGCGCAGCAAAGCGCCGCGGCAAACAACGCGCAGATGAAAAAGTTTTTCATAACAAAAAGGGGGTTGTTTTTAGAACAAATGATTTCACTATTTATTCTAAGAAAAAACGGCTTTTAAAACCATCCCTTTTTGATACTTTCCGCCCTTTACTTTTTAGTACGGAAAAGATATTCGATGTTGCCGATGATGATGAGCAGAATGGCGAAAGTATGGATGTACAGCTGCGCCCACATCCTTCTGGTGGCGGGGGCGGGATTGACGCCGACCAGCGCTTCGTATTCTGCGGCGCCCCTAAGTCCGGAAAGCAGGCCGCAGAGCTGGCCCGACTGAAGGTAAGGGTAGTAGTCGGAGGCGGAGACGGCGGTCATGCCGCTGGCCACGGGCTTCCCGAATTTCGTTTTGCCGACGTTGATCCACATCTCCGGGCCGCCCACGAAACTGGAGACCGTGACCACCAGGTCGATGTCGCTGAAATCTTTTATGCCCCGCATGATGGGCATGGAGGAAGTGTCGCGGCCGGAATAGTCCGTTTCATAGGCCGCCGTGATGGATTCGCCCATCTGAAGATAGACCTGGAAGGCGTTGGGCCTGAAACCGAAGAAGAGATAATCGACGCCGGATTCCCGGAAAGGGTAGGGCGGATCGACAGAGCGGCCGTCCAGGGCGGCGTCGCTGATGATCTTCTGGGCCAGGGGCTGGCTCATGACGTCGTAGCCGACATTGATCAGGAGCTTGGCGCCGCGCCTGAAAGCGTGGCGGCAGACGGCTTGCGACATGGGCGTCAGCTCCGCTTCGGAGCCGGGATTGTAGTTGATGTTGAGGAGGACGACGCCGTTGGTGTTGATCTTGGAACGCGAGATGCGCTCTTCAAGGGCGGTTATAGCCTTGGGATCGGCTTTCTCGTCGCCAAGAAGTTTCTTAAGCTTCTCCTCATCCTCCCTTATCATGGCGGCATGCGTTTCCGGAAGATTCTCCAGGGCGTCGTAGAGTCCTTTCGTGGCCGCGGAAGCGTTTATCCTGAGCTTCGCGGTCATGACAAGCCCCACCCACACGCTCGCGAAAGTGAAGAGGTAGATTATGACGCGGTAATTGTTACGCCAAAATTTCAGCATTAAAAAACGCTAAAGGCTTTTCTGCTATTTCAGATATTTGAAGAACTCGTAGGTTCCCTGGATCCACTCGTCCTGCAGGAAGTTGATTCGGCCGATCAGAAGCGACACGCGGGCCATGATGGTGAAGGCAAAGGAGGCGCCGAAACCGATCATGAGGTAGGCGATGCCGATCTTGGTGGCGCCCCTGCTTGCCGCGTCCTCTTTCTTAAAGGAGAAAAAGAAGTAGTAGAGGACGGTTAAGGTGCCGATGACCAAGGATAGGTTGCCGAAGGTCGCGAGCCAGTCGATGCCGCCGGAATTTCTCACCAGCATGGGAATGAAGGAGGCCTGGACCTGCTGCATGATCTGGGACTGGAAGGAAAGGGGAGTGCCCATGCCCACGCCGATGCCGATGGTGTAGGCCATGGGGAAACGGGAGAGCCAGGCGTGCTTCGGGAAGAAGCGGGTGATGAACATCAAGCCCAAAAGGACGGAGATGAAGATGTAAAGGACCCAGAAGTGGCGGCTGGTGGGCACGGTCTTGTAGCTCTTGAAATATTCGTTGAGGGCGCCCATGACGGCATCCTTGCTCTTCAGGTTTATTTCCGAGCTGGCGAAGGCGCTCTGCAAGGAGACGGCCACGTCGTTGGTGCTTTGCAGCTTCAAGGTCTGCTTGTAAAGGGCGCTGTCGAGGACCGCAAAGAAGCGGTTGGTGTCGAAGACCGTGCTGCCGGGAATATTGTCGACCACGGCGGAATCGCCTTCCGAAAGCTTCACGGTTTCCGCGTCAGCGATCTTGGCCATGGATTCGGTCACGGCGTTGGTGACGGTGGCGTAATCCACGTGCAGATTCTGATAGTAGCGGACCAAGGGCTCCTCTATTTTCGGCTTGATGCCGTTGTAATAGGTGAAGACGATGGACATACCGAAACTGACGCCGACAAAGACGGCTTCCGTCAGCTTCGAAATGAAGGTGTCTTTGATTAGCGAGGAATAAACGCCCAGGGTTAAGAGGGCGGCGATCCACACGCCGATGAGGTCAATAAACGTATCCGGACCCATATATCTCCTTTAAAGTTTGGGGCTAGGCAGCCCGTTTTCCTTTTATAAAATATTCGATGTTACCTACTATTATTAGCCCAATGGCGAAGGCATGGGTGTACAGTTGCGCCCACATCCTGCGGTTGGCCACAGGGGGAGCGCCCACGGTCTTCTCGTATTCCGCCGCGCCCCTAAGCCCGGTTATTAGCCCGCAGAGCTGGCCGGACTGGAGGTAGGGGAAATAGTCGGAAACGGAGACGGCGGTCATGCCGACCACCAGAGGGATGTTGAACTTTGTCTGGGCGACGTTGATCCAGGATTCCGGCGTTCCCACGTTGCAGGAGTAAGCCGCGATCCCGTCGATGTCGCGAATGTCACGGATGCCCTTCATTATGGGCATGTCCGCCAGGGCCTTTCCGGAATAGTCCGTTTCATAGGCGGACAGCACGCTTTCGCCCATCTGCAGATAGACCTGGAAGGGGTTGGGGCGGAAGCCGAAGAAAACGAAGTCGCTGCCGGCTTGCTTGAAGCCGTAGGGCCTGGGCATCGTCGCGCCGCCCAAAGCCGCGGAGTCAACGATCATCTGCGAAAGGGGCTGGGCCATGACGGTGTAGCCGTTGTTTATCAAAACTTTGATGCCGAGGCTGAAGGCGTGGCGGATGGAGGAATAGGCCATGGGGCCGAGTTCCGCGTCGGATCCGGCGTCGAAGTCGATGCAGACCAGAAAGACGCCGTTGGAATTTATCTTGAGCCTTTCGAGATAGGCCTTGGCCTCGTCGATCTGGGCAGAGAGTTCCGCAGAGCTATGCTGGCTTTCCTCTTTCTGCAGTTTCGCCAAAAGTTCTTCCTGCTCCACTATTTTTTTCCTGTGGTTCTCCGGCATTTTTTCAACAAGATCCAGGGCGCCCTGAGTCGCATCCGAGACGGAGAGGTCCAGGGGCTTCTTGTTGATGAGGGCAAGCCAGACGAAGGCGAAGGTCATGATATAGATGATCGCCCTGTACCGGTTTTTCCAGAAGGAGCCGAATTTGGAGAGGAAGCCCTTCATTATCAGAGTTTCCTCCTCTTGGCGCTGAAGAAATACTCTATGTTCCCCAGGATGATGAGGAAAATGGCGAAGGCGTGGGTGTAGAGCTGGGACCACATGCGCTTGCTGCCGATGTCCGGGCACTTGAGGGCGGATTCATATTCCGCGGCGCCTCTGAGGCCGGGCAGCAGTCCGCAAATCTGGCCGGACTGCAGGAAGGGGTAATAGTCGGAAGCGCCGATGGCGCCGCCGCCCAAAATCACTTTCTTGCCGAACTTGGCGTTGCCCACGGTGATCCAGGTCTCCGGCGCGCCCACGTAAGCGGAAACGGTGACCACGCAGTCGATGGCGCGGAAGTCCCTGATGTGCTCCATAATGGGCATGGTGGAAAGATCCTTTCCGGAATAGTCCGTCTCATAGGCGGAGATGATGGATTCGCCCATCTGCAGGTAGAGCTGGAAAGCGTTGGGGCGGAAACCTAAGAAGACGTAGTCCACGCCGGATTCCATGGTCGGATACGGAGGATCGATGCGGCTGCCGTCCTTGGCCGCCTTTTCTATGGTCTGCTGGGCCAGAGGCTGACTCATGACGTTGCCGCCGGTGTTGATCAAAACCTTGACGCCCCTACTGAAGCAGTGCCTCAAAATGGTCGCCACCTGGGGAGTCATCTCGGCGTCGCAGCCCGCGTCGAAGTCGAAGCAGATAAGGACGACGCCTTTCTCGTTGTGCTTGAGGTCGTCGATTATGGCTTTGAGATCCTCTATCTCGGCTTGCGAGGCGTCTCCGTCCTTCGTCCTCTGCTCGAGTTTCTGCTCGTACTCGCGGAGCGTGCCTTTCCTGATCTCGCCTAAATTCTCGATGGTGTTGAAGGCGCCTCCGGTGGAATCGGCGACGTTGAGGTTCAGCTTATTGTTGTTCACCGCGCCCATCCAGACCAGAACGAGGGTCAGGATATAGATGACGGGCCGGTAGATCTTAAGCCAAAGTGGAGGTATCTTTTTCAGGAAATTCATTTTTATCAGACCTTGCGGTGTTTGAATCCTTTGAAGAAAAATTCCAGATTGCCGATTATGATCAGCAAAATGGCGAAAGTGTGCGTGTACAGCTGCGCCCACATGCGGCCGGTGGCCCTGGGCGGGGAGCCGCAGGCGCCCTCGTATTCCGCCGCGCCCCTGAGTCCCGGCAGCATGCCGCAGATCTGTTTGGACTGGATGTAGGGGTAATAGTCCGAAGCGGAGATGGCGACCTGTCCCAAGGCCACGGGCTTTCCGAATTTCGTGTTGCCCACGGTGATCCAGGTCTCGGGGGAGCCCACGTAGCCGGAAATGGAGAAGACCATGTCGATGTCGCTGAAATTCCTGATGCCGCGCATAATGGGAAGAAGCGTCAGGTCGTGCCCGGCGTAGTCCGTCTCGTAGGCTGTCAGGATGTTTTCGCCCATCTGCAGATAGAGCTGGAAGGCGTTGGGGCGGAATCCGAAGAAAACGTAATCCACGCCGTCCTGCATGAAGTCGTATTTGTTCTTCTTCATGAGGGCGCCCTCCGTGGCGGAGGCGCTTATGATGTTCTGGGCCAGGGGCTGGCTCATGACGTTGCCGCCGGTGTTGATCAAAACCTTGACGCCCCTGCTGAAGCAGTGCCTGATGAAGGCGTGGGCCATGGGGCCCAGTTCCGCTTCCGTAGAGGGGTCGAAGTCGATGCAGACCAAGACCACGCCTTTGGGGTTCATTTGCAGCCTGGCGATCTTGTCCCTTATGGCGGCGATCTCTTTCTGGAGGTCGGGGCCGCTGTTGCTTTTAGCTTCCTCAAGCTTTTCAGCCAGCAGCGCCTGCTGCTTTTCAATATCCTGAGCTCTCAATTCGGGAAGTTTCTCAAGAGTATCGAAAACGCCCTGGGTGGCGTCAGAGACGGAAAGCGAAAGGGGCAGCCTGGTCAGGGTTCCGCCCACCACGCACAGAAGCGTGAGTAGGTAGATGAGTGGGCGGTAATGCCTCTGCCAGAAATTCTGCTTCGGGCCGTAAATGTTCGGGCTTCCTGAAGCCATACTTTAACCGCGGCCTCCCATGTAGGGTTTCTCGATGCCGGAGAGGATCTTGATACTGGTGGCCAGGGATCCTAACTGCACGCCGATCAGGATGCCTCGTTTCGCGGCGTTGTTGGGGTAATTCAATATGACGGACTTCATGGCCTCAAAGTCAACTTCGGAAGGCGTGTAGTACCAGATGACGCCGATCAGGGCCGCGGAGGCCGTCAGTATCCCGCAGGTCATGAAATTGCGGGAGAAGAACTGCTTCATGGCGGCGTAGAGGATGTAGAGGATAAGGCTCATGTAAACTATGAGCTGGGCGTGCCCCATGATCCATTTGCCGATAAGCGGGATCTCCTCTATGGGCACCTGTCCTATCAGAATAATAATGGACGATATCAACAGAAGACTCGCCTCCCAGGACTTCGCGCGCATGGCGCGGTACGTCGCCGTGATCATGTAGAAAGCCAGCAGCGAGAAGGTCGTGGCGCCCATGGGCATGATGACGTAATTGTAGAAGAACATGAAGAGGGGGACCTTCCTCACCGTGATCTCTTCGCCTTTCATTTCCGGGGCGTCAGAGGTGGCGGCGGCCACCAGGTTGGTCTTGTAGGTCTCGTCCTTGTAGCCGAAGAGGGTGTGGGTGATGAGGGTGTGGTCCTGGTTCTTGCGGTTGTCGTAGTTGTACTTTTCCAGAGGCTTGGAGACCACGGAGGGGCCGACGTTCTGGCTGATGATGCCGGTCAGGGCCACGATGGCGGTGAAGCTAAGAGTGATCACGCTGTAGCCCCAGCCGGGGGAGCGGCGGGCGATCCTGTTGCCGTGGTTGTGGACCAAGCTGGCCAAGCCGATGAAGAGGCCGAAGACGCCGACCACGATGGTGGAGTTCGTCACCCATTCCATCATGGTCTTGTAGAGCATGGTGTTTTCCGGAAGGAAGAAGTGCAGCATCATGATGACGCCGCAGACACCGCAGATGATAGGGGGAAGATAATTGCGCATAGTCTATCGATTCCTCTTATTTGAAAGCTTTCAGGTCGAAAATTTTGTGCATGAATTTACTAATGTTTATGAAGCCGGCAACTACCATCTCCGTTATAGAGGGCTTTTTTTCGGTAGCGTCGGTTCCCACATTCTCCGGCTCGGTTTGCTCCGCAATGGCGTCTCCTATCGTGGGAAGCTCAGTGCTGGTAGTTTCCAGTACGGGAAGCTCTGTGCCAGCGGTTTCCAAAGCGGCGGTCTCCGTGATGGCATCCTTTTGTTCGGGATTTTGAGTAATGGCGGCTACAGTATCGAAGATGATCGCGATGATCATGATGAGGATGATGACGAGCTTCGCGATGTCCTGGCCCTTCAGGCTGCCCAGCAGGAGCGGTTCGCGGGAGACGTAGGCGCCGGCCGCGAAGAGCTCTTCGCCGATCAGGGTATAGTCGCAGGCCACGATGAAGAAGGGGATCTGGCTGATGGCGGCGGTGCCGGCGATCTGGATGGCGCCGGTAGAGGCGCCAGCTTCTGCGATAATAAGACTTTCAGCCGCGTAGTTGCCCAGGAGGAAGTTGGCCGCCGGTTTCTCGCGGACCATGATGCCTGACACAGCGGAGGCGTAGGCGAACTGGTTGTCCGAAAGATAATAGACGCAGTCTTCCTTGTAGTTCTCCGGGCGCCCGGCCCGGGTGTAGGCCTGCTTCACAAGCTCCTGCTCGATGGTCATGACGATTGGGTTGATGCAGGGGACCTTGAGGTCGGTGTCGTAGTGGGCGATCTGCTCGGCCACGTTGCCGAGAATGTTCATCGCCGCGATGGTCTGCATGTCGGATTCGCCGCCGATGCCGGAGATGTAAAGGATGGGTCGGCCGATCTCGGTGGCGCGGCCCAGGGCTTCCTCGATGGATTCCAAGCCGGGGATGCGCCTGACGAAGAGGTAGGCGCCGCTTTTGGCGCGGCGGATGAAGTAGACGATCAGAGAACCGAAGATGATGATCCCGATCAAAGCGTTGAGCTTGTTGAGATCGAACCAGTTCTCATTGACGTACTGGAGCCATAAGGGCAGGCTTTTGATTGTGAAAAGTTCCATGTTTATCCTGATATTTGATTTTCAGATTTTATTGGCCTTGTTAGTTCTCCTGGGTGTCGTCTTTTTCCGTCGCCATAATTTCAACGTTGGCTCTGGGGACGGTCGCCACCGTTCCGTTGTCGAACTTGAGGTCCAGAACGCGGGCCAGGGATTCCGTGGGCAGCTTCGTCAGTTCCGCGGGCAGGGCGGTCACTGTTCCGAACATTCCGAAGTAGGGCTCCCTGATCACGCGGACTCTGGTGCCGATGTCCAGGATCAGTTTGGCCTCGTTTTCCTTCATGGAGGCTTCCTCGTCCCTGGCCACGATAATTTCGGGGCGCATGACGCCCGCTCTGATCTGGGTGGCGCCGTTCACGGAGGCGTTCTTGCCTTCGCATTCCTTAAGAAGCGCGAAGGTCTTGTCCGCCATCGGGATCTGGCCGAAGCCTTCCGTCAGGACGAGGGTAAGGCCGAGCTCTTCGTGGCCCGTGATGGCCACGCCAAGGTCGAAGCCTAAAAATTTCTTAAGGTCGGCGTCGTCGAAGCCGCCCACCACCACGGCGTTCACGCCGACGGCTATGGCTTTCTGCAATCCGTCGTAGGTGATGAGGCTTCCGCCCACCACCACGGCGCCTTTCATTCCTTCCGTGAAGGAGTTTTCGTCCAGAACGCCGTTGGGATCATCGGAAGCCACGACGATCCTGCCGTAGGTCTCGCCGCCCACGCCGAAGATGCCCTGGATGAAGGAGCCGGTGACTTCCACCGTCACGTGCTCGCCTTCGTCCGCTTCCACGACTTTGCCGTCGATGTAGGCCTTGACGTCCACGGGCACCGGGGCGCCGCGCATGACCACCTGTCCGGAAACGTCGGAGACGGATTCGATGGTTCCGCTCATGGGGGATTCGATCCTGGTTTTGAAGAGGCCGAAGAAAGCGGCGCGCATGGCGAGCAGCTCGCCTTTCTCAACGTGATCGCCGATGGGTTTGACCATGAACTGCTTCACCTCGTGTGGCTGGCAGCCCAATAGACTCATGACGTTGACCACGTCCGCCTTGCCGGGGAGTTCGGTTTTCAGAACGACCTGTTCGGCGCCGACTTTGTCGCCGATCTTGACCAGCGTCTGGCCCTTGATGGGAAGACGCCTGTTGCGGCGCAGCACCGTGGATTTTAAAACTTTAAGACCTGGGGAATATGCGTATGCCATAATTTTGTTTGGTTTTTATTTTTCCGGATAGATGTCGAGTTCTTTGTTCCAGATCTGGAGGAGATTCACTCTGCCTTCCTGACTGGCGGGGAGCTGGATGGGACGGCAGCGGGCGTCGAGAATGAGGCCCACCACGCCGCCTTTGACTTTCTTGGTCACGGCTTTTCCGTAGCCGGAGCCCACGTTGAATTTCCTGGTGGGATCGACGGTCACTTCCGCCTCTTCGCCGAGGCCCAGGGGCAGGAGCTTGATTTCGCCGCTCTTCAATTCGTATTCCTTGCCCTGGAATTTCACTTTCATGCAGGGCTTGCCGAAGGGCGCGATGCCCACCGGGGCTATCACAGTGCCGAGGTAAATGAGGCAGTCTTTCTCGAAGACTTCCAGCGCGGCGTCTTCGTTGATCTGGGCCAGGACGCCCAGGTGCGGCATCATGAAGATAGAGTCCACCGCCAGTTGGGTGAAGCCTTCCGGCGCGAAGCCGTCGATCATCATGAGAGCGCTCTGGTTTCTTCTGGGAGCGTGGGAGAGCACGCCGCCGGAACCTACGATGATGTCCAAGCCCATCATGTCCACCAGCGTGTCTTCCTTGACGGTCTGGCTCATGGCGTCCGCGAAAGAAGTCGATTTCTGGGCGCCCTTCAATCCGACCGCCATTTCCTTGTGCTGCATGAAGGCCAGTCTCAGGGCCTCGCGGCAGATGGCCTGCTCGACCATTAGGGATTCGATGTTCTGCGGGATGGTCGTGGGGCGGATCATCTTGTTTCTGATCTGGTTTCTCAATATCCTCTCGTCTTCCATGACGGGGACCCAGCGCAGGACGTTGGCAAGTCCCGCGGAAGCCACCACGTTGGAGATGGAGTAGCTCATGCCCAGGTTGGCGGAGACGGTGCGGTTGAAGACCTGCTCGCTCTCCGGGTTGTTGCGGTCAGCCCTGAAGACGGAGAAGTCGTCGGTGGTGGCGCCGCCGATGTCGGTGCCCACCACCTGGATGTTGTTGCGGCGGGCGATGAGTTTCATGATGTCGCCCACGGCGCCCGGCGTCGGCATGATGGGGGCGGAGGTCCAGGTCATGAGTTTCTTGTATCCCGGAGCCTGCTGCATGACGTGTTCCAAAAAGAGGTCATGGATGGCGTCGCGGGCGGGTTTCAAGTTTTCTGTTTCCAGCGTCGGGCGGAGGTTGTCCACTATCTGCAGCGCGGTCTTTTTGCCCAAGGTCTGCTCGATGGCGGGCCTGGCGGCCGCGTTGCCGGCGTAAATGACGGGCAGTTCGTAGCCGGCGCCGAAGCGGGGACGGGGGTCGGCGGCCGCGATGGTCTCGGCCTGCGCCACCACGTGGCGGACCGTGCCGCCGTCGGTGCCGCCGGAGAGAAGTATCATGTCCGGCCTAAGGTTTCTGATCCTTTCGATGCGCTCGTAGGGGCGTCTGCGGTCGTTGGTGGCCAAGGAGTCGATGACGATGGCGCCGGCGCCCAAGGCGGCGCGGGCTGCGGACTCGGTGGACATCTGGCTGACCACGCCGGCCACCATCATCTGGAGGCCGCCGCCGGCCGAGGAGGTGGAGATGTAGGCGTCGGCGCCTTTGTCTCCCTCCCGGGGAACGATTAGTTTGTCGTCGCGGATGAAGGTTCTCTTCGTGATGTCTTCGATCTCCGCGATGGAGTTGATGACGCCTCTGGTGACGTCTTCCGCGGGGGCTTCCACAGTGGTGGGGGCTTCGCCGCGGGCGGCCAGGCGGTAACTGCCGTTGCGCTTCTCAATTAAGATCGCTTTGGTGGTCGTCGAGCCGCAGTCGGTTGCTAAGATTACTTCGGGGGCTTTGTTTTCTGCCATATTATTTATTTTGCGTTGGGCCGGGATCTACCGGCTGGTTATTTTCCTTGGGGGTGGGGGAGGCCGTGAGCTTCTTGTTCTCCATGTCGATGGCGGCTATGAGGCGCTCCACGTTCTTTCTTTCCTGCAGCATGTCGCAGATATCGTCAAGCGTGGCGTATTCGATGAACATCCCGAGGGCGGGAGTAAGGACGATGAGAGCCTGGCTGGCCAGGTAGTTGAGGGGCTTGACGGATTCAAGGGCAAGGATGGCGGGGAAGGCAAGCCTGCGCCGCGCGATTCCTCGCGCAATTTTGGCGATAAGCTCATCGTGCCGGCGCTCGGAGCGCGGCATGGCGAAGGCGTTGGCCCAAAAATCCTTGTCCATTAATATTAGCGGCGTTTAAATAGTCAATAATTGAAAAAAATACTCTAAAAATCATAGCAAAACAGCCTCAAAAAAGGAAGGAAATAATCTAAAACGCCTTATAACGCTTGTTTATGCCTGGGGCGCCGAAAAACTAAAACCTATTGACAAAATTTCAGCCTAAAAGTTAAAATTACTCAATAACATAGGGCAATAATTTCATATGGCAAGAGAATTTTTAATGGGCAACGAAGCCATGGCGCTGGGCGCCCTGGCCGCGGGTGTCGATCTGGCGGCCGGGTACCCGGGCACGCCTTCCACGGAGGTTTTGGAGACCATCGCCAAGAGAAGGACCGAAAAGACTTACGTGGAATGGTCCGTCAACGAGAAAGCCGCCCTGGAGGCGGCCGCCGGCGCGGCCTATTCCGGCGCCCGCGTCCTCGTGACCATGAAGCAGGTCGGCCTTAACGTGGCCAGCGACCCCCTCATGAGCCTCGCCTACATCGGCGTCAAGGGCGCCATGGTGGTCCTGGTCGCGGACGACCCGGGCCCCATTTCCTCGCAGACGGAGCAGGACACTAGGACTTTCGCCAAATACAGCAAGCTTCCCGTCTTCGATCCCTCTTCCGTAAAAGAAGCTTACGAGATGATCCAGGAGGCTTTCGCCTTCTCTCACCAATACGGAACGCCCGTCATTTTCCGCCCCACCACCAGGATCGACCACAGCTACGCCAGCCTGGACGTTAAGGAAGAGGCGGAATACGCAGAGCATTTCCCCTTGAATTTTGAAAAGGATCCCTCCCGCTGGGTGATCTTCCCAAAGCTCTCCCTCAAGAATCACGCGTTGATTGAAAAGCGCAATCAGGAACTCTCGAAAACTTTTTCGGATTATGAGAGGAACTTCATAGTAAAGGAAGACAATAAGACAAAGAAAGGCATCGCGGCTTCCGGCATCAGCTACGCCTACGCCAGGGACATCCTGAAAGGCAAGGACAGCCCGAGGATCCTGAAGGTCTCCACGCCTTTCCCGTTCCCGGAGGAGTTGGCCCTGGAATTTCTCTCCGGCCTTGAGGAAGTCCTAGTCCTGGAGGAACTCGATCCTGTTTTGGAAAGAGAGCTTTTCGAGGTCATGGGCAAGCGCGGCATAAAAGTGACAATAAAAGGCAAGCTGGACGGCACGGTGAAGCCCGCCGGCGAGAACACGCCGAAGGAAATAAAAGCGCTTCTCAGCGATTTCCTTCAATTCAAATCTGAAAAAGAAAGCAAGGCCGCGAACGCTCCCTCGCTCCCCGTTAGGCCGCCCGTGCTTTGCGCCGGCTGCCCGCACCGCGCTTCCTTTTACGCCGTGAAACAGGCCGTGAAGGGAGAGAAGGCGGTCTTCTGCGGCGACATCGGCTGCTACACCTTAGGCAACGCCAAGCCTCTCGACATGTGTGACACCTGTCTCTGCATGGGCGCCGGCATCACCATCGCCCAGGGGATTGGAAGAGTCGACCAAGGGACGAAATGCTTCGCTTTCGTAGGCGACTCCACGTTCTTCGCTTCCGGGATCACCGGCGTTGTGAACGCCGTCTACAACCAATCTGACCTGACGGTGGTCATCCTCGACAATTCCACCACCGCCATGACCGGCCACCAGCCGCATCCCGGCACCGGTCAGACCCTGATGGGGGACGTTACCGCCGCCATCGATCCCAAGGAAGTTTTGAAGGGCATTGGCGTCAAGACTATCGCGGAAGTCGATCCCCTGGACCACGAGCAAGCGGTCGCGACCGTAAAGCAAGTTGCTTCCGAACAAGGCGTGAAAGCCATAATCTTCCGCTATCCCTGCATCGTCAAATTCAAACCTGGCGGCGCAAAAGCCAAGGTCGACGAAGAAAAGTGCGTCGGCTGCCAAAAGTGCATCCGCGAACTGGGCTGCCCGGGCCTCATCCTGAAAGGCAAAAAGGCTTTCATCGACGACAGGCAGTGCACGGGCTGCGCCCTCTGCCAAAACGTCTGCGCAATCGGCGCCATCGACTGTCCGCCGCATAAGAGAAGGGAAGAGCTCATCACTAAAGATCTTCCCAAAGCGCAGAAGCGAGAGGAACGCAAACCTTCCCAAAGCCCCAAAAAAGACATCCGGAGTTTCGATCTTAACATCATCCTTTGCGGCGTGGGCGGGCAGGGGACTGTCCTCGCTTCCCGTCTTCTGGCGGCCACCGCCATGCGCCTTGGTCTTGAAATAAAGACCGCCGAGACTATCGGTATGGCGCAAAGGGGCGGCAGCGTCACAAGCCACATCAGGATAGGCAAGAACATCCATTCGCCCATCATCGGCGAAAAGGAAGCCGACCTTATCCTGGGCTTCGAGATCGCCGAAACGCAAAGAAACCTCGCCTACTTAAAAGACGGCGGCAGGGTCGTTACGAGCTCCTGCCCGGTAATCCCGGTCAACGCCATGCTGGGCGGACCGCCGTACCTGCTTGACGAGATAACAGCCTATCTTAAAAACGACGTTCCCGACATCAAGTTTGTGGACACCATTTCCGCCGCCAAAGCTTTGGGCAGCGAAAAAGTCATAAACGTCCTTATGCTGGGCCAGGCCGCCAGAGCCGGCCTTCTCGGCTTCGGCACGGAAGAATTAAAAGAAACGATCACGGAGCTCATGCCTCCCAAGATACAGGAAATCAATTTAAAAGCCCTTCTATACCAGGAGTAACATATGGAGATCAACGCCAGCCAGCTTTCGCTTGTCAACAAGCAAATAACCCGCCTCATCTCTTCCCAGAACTTCTACGGCAAAAAGCTGAAGGAAGCGGGAGTGGAGCAGCTCTCTTCCAAGGATGATTTCGAGAAGCTGCCCTTTTCAGAAAAGAGCGACCTCAGGGAAGCCTACCCCTTAGGCCTGATGGCCTGCCCGGAAGAGGAAGTGGTCAGGATCCACTCCAGTTCCGGCACCACCGGCACCCCCGTCATCATCCCTTACACGAAAAAGGACGTGGAAGACTGGGCCATCATGTTCAAGCGTTGCTACGAGCTGGCAGGCATCACCAATAAGGACCGCATCCATATCACTCCCGGCTACGGTCTTTGGACCGCGGGCATCGGCTTCCAGGCCGGCTGCGAACTTTTGGGCGCCATGGCTATTCCCATGGGTCCGGGCAACACGGAAAAACAGCTGCAGATGATGATGGATATGAAGTCCACCGTGCTTTGCGCCACTTCTTCCTACGCCCTGCTTCTGGCCGAGGAAATAGCCAAGCGCGGCATCAAGGACAAGATCCATCTTACGAAAGGTGTCATCGGTTCCGAGCGCTGGGGCGAAAAGATGCGCAAGCGCATCCATGAGGAGCTGGGCATCGAACTATACGACATCTACGGCTTGACCGAGATCTACGGCCCGGGCATCGGCATCAACTGCAAATACGACACCGGCATGCACATCTTCGACGACTATCTCTACCTTGAGATCATCGATCCCGAGACCGGCAAGATCCTCCCGGACGGCGAGTGGGGCGAGATAGTCCTTACCACCCTGGTCAAGGAAGGCGCTCCTCTCATCCGCTACCGCACCCACGACCTCTCCCGTATCATACCTGGCACCTGCCCCTGCGGCAGGACGTATCCCAGGATCGACGTCATCGCCGGCCGTTCCGACGACATGATGAAGATCAAAGGCGTCAACGTCTTCCCGAAACAGATCGAGGAGATCCTCTCTTCCTTCCCGGAACTTTCCAGCGAATACCAGATCCGTATCTCGCACCTGGAGGGCAAGGACACCATGCGCATCTACGTTGAGACCAACGGCACGGTGGACTTCCTGGACATGGCCAGAAGAGTGGCGGAAAGAGTCAAATCCAAGATCGGCTTCACGCCGCTGGTCAAGGTCGTCGAACTCGGCGTTCTCCCGAGAAGCGAGAAGAAGAGTAAACGCGTCATTGACGAGCGCTTCTAGGGAATGGCAAAAATAAGAGTCCTTCTTTTTCTCTTCGGCTCGCTGCTTCTGGCAGCGGGCTGCGCCACGGTCTTTCACCCGGAGGAGGAGCTCCCGCTAAGGGAAATGATCGCCCAGAAACTCTGCGTTGATCTGCGCTATTGGGAATTGGAGCCCGGCGTTATCGATCCGGCGCAGACCGAGTCCGTAACATACACCGTAAAAGTCCTGAACGACGAGATCGCGGAGGCCCTGAACGAACTCAGGCCCGGTTCTGTCATTCTTTTTGCGGAAAGTTGCCAGGAAGGGAAAGCCGTGAGGAAACTGACGGACGATATCAGATCCCTCGCCGATTCCAACAGCTGGCCCAGGCCGCTTCTCACTGTGGACGAGGAAGGGGGAAGAGTGGAAAGACTGACTTTTGGCCCGCACTTTCCCTCCGCCGCGGCCTTAGGTCGGATGAACGCGGAGTATATCACGAACATGGCCTCCGAGATCGCGGACCTTACTCTCTCCGCGGGCTTCGACCTTGATTTCGCCCCGGTCTGCGACATCGACAGCAATCCCAAGAATCCCGTCATCAACACCCGCTCCTTCGGGCACGACGCCGCTACCGTAACAAAGGGCGCCGCGGCTTTCATCAAAGCCTTTAAGCAGCAGGACCTCCTCTCCTGCGCCAAGCATTTTCCCGGCCATGGCGACACCGCGACGGATTCCCACACCGGCCTTCCAAAAGTCGAAAAGACCTTAGACGATCTCAGACAGCTTGAGCTCATACCTTTCAAGGCCGCCATAGATGCCGGCGTGGACTGCGTGATGACCTCCCACATCCAGTTCCCCAAAATCGAAAAAGAAACGCTGACTGACCTTAATGGCAAAAAGATCCTGCGCCCTGCCACGCTTTCCAAAAAGATCTTAAAAGGAGTGCTCAGAGAGGAACTCGGCTTCGAGGGCGTCATTATTAGCGACGACCTTGACATGGACGCCATCTCCAAAAACTTCGATTGGAAGGAAGCCGTGTTAGAAGCCTGGATTGCCGGCGTTGACATAGCCATCATCACAAAAAGATTTCAAAACAAAAACTCCCTCGCAGACTGGAACGATCTAATCAATAAAACCATCGAAGCCGTCAAAAGCGGCCGCTATCCAATCGAGGAACTCAAACGCTCCTGTGAACGGATCGCCAGACTTAAGGCTCAGAACAGAACCTATCCCTCCAAAAGCAGAATATCCTATTACGAAAGCATAGAAGCCTTCCAAAGGATCGACGAGCTTGCCGTTTCTACGCTGGAAATGAAAGGCGACACCAACCTCCTCGCCAAGATCAAAGCTTACAGGGGACCATGGTTCAAGAAAACCTTCCAAGACGCCGCCCGCCGCCGTCATTTCCTCCTCTTCAACGACACGCCCTTCATTAATGAGGATAACACCATCACGCTTCTATACAATTATTCCCCGACCGTTCCCCAACCCGATGCGACATTCCAAAAGTTGCTCTCCGAGGCCAAAAGCAGGGGACGGAAAGTCATCTTCCTAAGCTGCGGGTTTCCCAATGCAGAACAGTTCGCTCCCGACGCCGATCTCATCATCATTTCCCGCGGCGGCATGTCCGGCCTCGCCAGCGTCTTCGGCAACCTCCCGCAAAAAGACATCGCCCCCTCGGTCACCAGAAAACCAGTGCAAAAATAAAGCGAACCCCAAAAGTTGTACACTTTTGGGGTCCGCATCAGAAGACGGGCGAATTCTCATCCCGAAAGCCCTCCAGCCGTATATGGGCGGACAAACGGAAATCACACCGAAGAAAAGCTAATATCTATCGTTTTGCCACCAGTAATTTATGCACCAAGGAGCTATATCGCGGTTAGAGACCTTTGAAATGGTTTCCTTTTCGCCTTTCCAACGACCTTTTTTAAAGGTGGCCGTGTATTGTGTTTGATAGGTATGTTGCGAATTATAATCCGGATCGTTTTGGGTATTTTCGGTCATTTCCTGTTCAATATACACATGGGCCGCATCCGTTGTAATATGTTGCGTATAGGTGCGCAGTAAGGATGCATCTTCATCCACTTTGTATCCCAAATAGTCATCTATGTGACCGGTCTGACGAAGGGTGCCCGTGATATAGGCCTCATTGTCCGAGATAATGTTAGTGACGGCATTATGTTCCGTTCCATAGAAACTGGCTGATAGTCCTTCATATTTCTCTGTCAGATCATGTGGAAACCAATTATCATCCGCCACATACGGACCGGTAGGACGCGCATCCTTTTTCGTCGGTTTATTTGAATACGTCGTTTGAACTGTTTTATATACATTGCTTGTAAAAGAATTATATTCACGTATATCGTATGTGTATAATTTGGTTATTGTTTTTTCTTTACTTTCTTTATGCCGAGTTATAAGCTTGTTATTTTCGTCTACGATAAAAAAGTTGGGATGGAATGTAAAAGTATACTGGTTTGTATTTTTCCAACGTGCGGAAGACTCTGTTTCCCCTTTGGTTATCTGTTTTATACTCGTGACTTCCGTCACAACATTTATTTGTTTTGTCTTTATTTTCGTGGGAAGTTCTCTATAATCACCCACTTCCTTCAGTTCTTCAAGCGTCAATCTCCGTTCGGTATTGGCAGACCAAAAGCCATTGGACAACACTTCATGTACGGTAATACCGGCGGCATTTCCCGCAACCAACAAGGCACCCAGCGCCACACCATATAACAATTTTTTCATATTATTCATCATGTTCATCATGTATCTGCTACGTTAAAAATTTTGAAAGTTTTTAGCAAGCAATAACTTGCATATTTGTTGCATATATTTTATTCAAAAAAAAAATACAAGCGGCCGCGGCGACTTGATTTTACAAGGGCTCCGGCGAGCGGCGCTTGCGAGCGGCTGAAAACACAAGCGTTTGCGAATGCGCTTATAAAAAACGCGTTTTGTTTAATCTGGGGAAAACTGCGTTTGATGGATAAAGTTGCCGTTGGAAGGCAATGGCGTTTAAGCCGGAAGTGGCGAGCGCGGGAGTTTTGCTATAATTTAACGTATGAAGAAATTTTTGTTTATTCTGATATTGCTTTTGCTGGCGGCGGGCGCATATTTTTATTTCACCGCGCCGGAGGAAGTGGAGCAGATCATCGCCAAGGTTCCCTTGCGCAAAGAGAAGGAGTGGGTCTGCGAGGGCGTGGACCTGCCCTGGTTCCATTCCGTGAAAGGGGACCGGAAGGTGGATATCAGGGAAGCTGAGATCGCCATCATCGGGTCCCGGGACAAGGAGTCCCTGAAGGCCCTGGGGGCTTTCTTCGATTTGAAGTCCAAGGAATACCAGGATATGGAGAAGGAAGTGACGGAATGGATCAGAAGCCATACGGTCCACCAGTTCATGGCTTACATTCCCGAGCCGCCTCAGGGTACGAACCAGTATGCGACTTACATCTATTACCGCAAGACCCAGGATCTGGGACCGCTGCTTTTAAGAAGCGGATACGCCGTCATCATGGGCGAACTGAAGAAGAATCCGCCCTTCTACCGCTCCTGCCAGAGAATGGCCGTGGAGAAGAAGCTTGGCATGTGGAAGTACGCCAAGATGCGGGAGGAGAGCATAGAGGTCTTCTGCAATATCGACGTCACTCCGATCTTCGACGACAGCAGGGGCAAGTCCGGCCCCGGGATACCGCTCTTCCACCGCCGCAATCTTTACATGACGCCGCGCTACGACTATAGGGATCTCTTCGACGTGGCGGAGACCAGGACTTTCGTCTGCGAGGCCAGGGGAACGATCATTTTGAAGGGTGCGCCCGTGGACCACGACATGACCTTGTCAATCTGCCCCAGGGGGAGATTGGCGAGCTTCGGAACGCTTAAGGAATCCTTCCCGCCGCATGACTACAACTGGCATCAGGAGGAGATCTTGATGAGGGGCGGAACCACCAACGAGTTCAGGATAATTTACGCGCCCATGGACTTCACCATCGTGTCGCGCCAGGGTCTGGACCGCCAGTACCACGGCAACATCATAGAGCAGGTGGACTTCACGCTGGAGAAAGACCACGACACGGTCTATAAGAAGCACTTCTATCTTCCCAGGGAGAAGTTCATGGACTTCTTCAGTCTGGAAAGCCCTGATCTCTTCTAAGGGTTATGGATCCCCTGCGGAAACTGGAACAGTTCGCTTTGATCCATTTGGAGGCGCCTTCCACTTCTTTTGAAAGAATGGAAGCAGTTTGGATCAGCGAATTTGTTTTCAAGAATTTTCCCCCGGAGGAACAGGAGGAAAAAGTTCTTGAGTTTTTGGAAAAAAGGAAAAGCGGTTTTCCACTCGCTTATATTTTGGGAACCCAGCCCTTCCACAATTTGGAGGTCAGCGTTACCCCGGACGTTCTTGTCCCCAGGCCGGAGACGGAGGAGATGGTGGAAAGGGTACTTTCGATCGTGCCCCGGTCGGGGATCGGCCTGGATCTGGGCTGCGGGTGCGGGGCCATTTGTTTGGCGCTTGCCCATGCTCTTCCCACGTGGCGCTTCGACGCGGTGGATATTTCTCCCGGGGCTTTGGCCGTGGCTAAGAATAACGCCGCCCAACTGAGGCTCGACGGACAAGTGGATTTTTATCTGGGCTCTTGGTTCGATCCTCTGCCGGAAGACAGATCTTACGATCTTATCATTACCAATCCGCCTTATGTGGGAACCGGCGAGGAGATCGATCTGGGCGCGACCTTCGAGCCGCCCTTGGCGCTTTTCGCGGGGGAGGACGGGCTGCAGGCGTACAGGTCGATCCTGCCTGTAGCCGCGAAGCGTTTGAAAAAGGGCGGGCTTTTCGCGGGGGAATGCGGGCCGTACCACGGATCAGAGCTGATTAAGCTGGCTTATGAAGCGGGATTCCCCGGGGCGAAGATATTCAGGGACGCTTCCGGAAGAGAGCGTTTTCTCCTGGCTTTGGCGGACTGAGTTCGCGATGCCTTTTTAGTGATACAATGAGTGTATGAGAAACTTAGCTTTTATATTTTTGGTTTTGCTGCTCGGCCTCTGCTCCTGCCAGAAAAAGGAGCCTAAGCCCGAAACTCCCGCCGGAAGGACTTCATCTCCCGCAAAGAGAACAAGGACGGCGGTCGCTAAAAAAACGCCCGGGGCTCAGGAAAAACCCGGGAACATCAGCGCCGATTCCATGGGCGCCGTGACAGATCTGGTCTTCCGGAGCGATTACTCTATTTTGGCGCAGCGGCCCTGCTTCTCCGCCAGAGTGGTGACGGAAAGGCTGAAAAAGGAACCCAAGAACGCGGACCTCCACTTCGCCCTGGCGCTGGGGCTGCCCTTCACTTCCCTGGACAGGGAAGAAAGCCTTGAGAAGGCCGCGGAACTTCAGCCTAACGCTCCGTATCCGCTTTTGGAGCTGATGTGCCTCTACAACAGCAGGGGAGATTTTAAGAGGGCCAAGGAGGCTGCTCTGGAACTGACGGATTTTCTTGCCGACAAGAGCGTTTCTTCCAGGGTCATGAAGCGCTGCGCCAATTGGCTCAGGGGCTTCATGTTTTACGACGACACCCAGTGCAACGACACCTCCATCGGCGTTATGGAAGTTTTGGCTCCCTACAGCCAGGAGGTGGCGAGGGCGGTGGCCAGGTATTATGTCGTTTACGGCAACGACGCCAAGGCGCTAAGTTTGTGCCGGGAATTGATGAAGCCCGAGACGGAAGGGGAAAAGAGGGCCTGGCTGGAAATATTGGAGTGCGTGGATTCACCGCAAGCCCAGGAACTAATTAACGAACTGGGGCTTCCCGAGAGCGAAGGGCTCTCCCGGGCCCGCAGCCGCCATATCGCCCTGCAGCGCGAGCTGGCCAGGGGCAATACGGAATGGTTCGGTGAGGAGCTGCAGAGCGTCCGCCGGCAGATACTGAAGGAGTCCACCAACGAGACCGAGCGGCTGGAGATTGCCGCGGAGTATCTGCGCACGGGTCTGATGTCCGACGACCGCAGCCATCTGGAGGAATACGTGGAGACGCTGCAGCCTGTGGACACGCCGGCGAAAAGAAGGGAGCTCTCCGTTTTGCTGAGCACCATGAGCAGCTACGATATGGACGACGAGGCGGCACTGTACGGCACCAGGCTCTACGTCTCTTCCTCGCCCAAGGACCAGCCACTGGTGCTGGCGGAGCTTTTGAAATCGGAACTGCAGCTGGACGACGACCTCATCGAGGAAGCCGCCAAGCTTTATCCCGACAACATCGAGCTTATAAAATCCATCGGCGCGTATTACGCCGTCAGGAAAAACTACGAGAAGGCGGCGGACTGGCATAAAAAACTTCTGGCTCTCCTTAAGACCGACGTGGAGCGCAACGCCGTCCTCAGGATACTGGCGGAGGACCTTGCCGCCGCCGGCAGGAAAGACGAGCTGGTGGAACTTTATTCCCAGGCGGAGGAGAACGCCTCCGGCCTGAGCGGGGATCTCAAGGTCACGCTGCTGAAGATCCAAATGGGGCTCAGCGGGACCAACGTCGTCTGGCAGGACGCGGCGGAGGCGCTGGCAGGGGAAAGCGACCCGCACGCCAAGGCCCTGCTTCTGGATTTCCTTTTGAAGCCCAGCTGGAACAAAGTGAAAGGCGCCAAGGAAACGGCGCCGGCCATAGTTTCCGCGGTGCTGCAGGAAGACATCGCGCCGGAGACCCTGAAGAACCTGCCTGTTCTTTTCGAAAAACTCGGGGAGGTCGAGGCCAAGCCGGAAATGCGCCGGACCATGCGCTTCATGCTGGTGAACGGCGTGAACCCTCCGCAGTTTTACGAGCTTCTGTCCCTCTTCGACAGCAAGGAAGAGGCGGAAGCGGAAGTCAGGAATTGGATAGAGGAAGCGAAGCTGGGGCCTTTGGAACTGATGAATTTCTACGTCTCCACCGTGGCCTACCGCCTGGGCTTCGACGAAGCAAACCTCTCGCTTCTCGAGAGAGTCTGGGAAATGACCTCCGACCTTTATTTCAGGCAGCGCAGCTCCCTTTTTTACACCTTCTACAGTTTCGCCAACAGCGAAAAGATCCCGAAAGAAAAGAAAAACCGCTTCGCCAGGATCCTTTTCGAGTCCTGGATGACTGATTTCAGAAGGATGGCGGAAGGCGGGTTCTCCACGCCTTTCTTCGACGATCCGGGGGAGACCATAGAGCAGGCCACGGAAGTCGAAAAGCGCGAGATGGCGGAAATTATAAGCGAGAACCTGAAGAAGGACCGCGCCAATTTTGCGCTGGTCAACCTCTACAAGAAACTCATAAAGGAACTGGGAATGGAAAAGGAGGGATTGGCCCTTTTGGAAGAGCATTTCAGCCCGGAGAACCTGGTCAGGAACCCCAACAACATCTGGATCTACGAGAACCTCTGCTCCGAGATGGGCAAGGAGTTCGACGTCAAGGAAGTGCTGCGCTCCATAGTGGAGGCCCAGACGAATCTCAGCAACTTCTCCCAGACCTACCTCATCTACATGATGAGGGAGAACGGCCTGGGCAAGGAAGCCGACGAACTGTGCGGCAAGCTCCTGGACGAACCAAACGTTCCCTGGTTCGTGAAGCAGGGCGCCCTCTACAACATCAAGAACACGGAAAAACGTTTGGAGAAGACCTTCGAGCTGGTGGAGCAGATGCCGCCGGGGGAGGGCAAGAACGAGCTTTACTTCCAGATCCTCAACAACTGCAATTGCGAAAAATGGAAGGATAAGTTCAAAGAAGCGCTGGAATATCTCCAGAGCAGCAGGAAAGACTACGTCTGGGACCGCATCTTCAACGAAGCCCGGAACGCTCCCTACGAAGTGGACATGGAGCAGCTCTTCAATAATTACGAACAGTTCCTCTCGGAAAAGAAAGACAAGGAGGAAGTGGAAAGATTAGTGTCCGCCAGCCGCATGGACTACTACGAGAGCAAGGGCGATTGGAAAAAAGCCCTGGAGGAAGGGGAGAAGCTTATTGGAAAAGACCCCGGCCAGGGCGCCAATTTGGCCCAGCTATACCTTAAGGCGGGGGATCCTAAAAAAGCGGAGGAGACCTACCGCGACCTTCTGAGGGCCTACGAGGACGCCTGCCAGGAAGGCGACGCCTCCCACAGGGAATGGCTGACCTCGGCCATAGACGGCTTGAAGGAGCTGACCATGAAAGGCGAGGCGGAGCTGGACGAGCAGACCTTGAGGAGAGCCTTCCTGAGCGGCGAGGAACCGAAGATAGAGGACTACCGCAACTTCCTCTCCTACGGCGAGGGCATACTTCCCTTCAGCGTGGTGAACGAGAGCTACGAGCAGGTCCTGAAGCTGGCCAAGGACGACGACGAAAAGAATTACCTCATACGCGACTGGATGGAGTCCGCCAGGAATTACGACGACACCAACACTTACCGCAAAGTCCTGGCCATGGGCGCCGAGAGCAATCTCGATCTGGTGCCGGAATATCTGACGCTGCTCTCCTCCGAGGGAAAAGACAAGGAAGCCTTCCAAAAGGGCTGGGAAGCCTGGGAGAAAAGCGAGAACGCCGGCCGCTGGCAGAAGAGAAGCCTGGAAAACCAGCTCTTCGAGATCTGCGTGAAAGCCGGCGAAAAGGAAAAAGCCTGGGAAGTCCTGAGCGAAAAATGGAAACCCGACCAGAAAGACAGCTACCTCTACCTTGACGCCATGGGAATCGTCAACTTGGCTGAAAAACTGGGTCGCGGCAAGGAAGCCCTGGAGAATCTCAGCAAATATATCGAAACCACCGGCAACGCCTATTCCAAACTGAACAACGCCATGGGGATCTTCAACGCCTACAAGAAACTGGAAGACCCGGAGGGCGGAAAGACTTTCCTGGACAAGTTTTTGGAAAACATGCCGAAGACCGGCGGCAATCCCGCCCAGAGACTGGATCTGGTCTTCAATTCCTCCCATCCGGAGAAAGGCTTGGATATGATAAGGGAGATCGCCGAAAATCCCGGAGACCGCAATTTCAACTACTATCTCTCCCGGGCCAACAACTATTTCGACCAGAACAACGACAAGGAGGGAAAGATAAACTTCCTGCGCTCCCTGCCGGAGTCCTTCGAGACCAGGGAGCAGCTGGCCAGCGCGTACAGATCCAGCGGCGACAGCGCCGACCGGGACAAAGCCGTCGCGCTTCTGAAGGAGAACCTCCGGGACGACGAGGTCGAGTATTACAGGAAGCAAAGCTCCCGCAGACAGCTTCTTGACCTGGCCTTAGAGGGGGGAAAAGACCAGTATCTCTTAAACGAACTGGTCAACGATTACAATTCCGACCAGACTTTGAACAAAAGCGAAAGGAACAGATACCTGGCGGAGTTGTACACCCGCTCCGAGGACTACGTCAAGGCGGACAACTTATACCAGGAATGGCTCCAGGGCACGAAAAACCCCCTGGAAAAAGACGACGTCCGCAGGGAATACGCCGATATGCTGGAAAAATCCGGCAGGGAGAAGGAAGCCATCGAGCAGTACAAGGAGATCATGGAGAGGCAGAAAAACGATCCCGACTCCCTGAACTCCACCAGGGACAAACTGATACGCCTCTACACCAACCAGGGAGACGCCCTGAAGGCCGAAAACATCCGCCGGGAGAGGATATCGGAATACGAAAAGATCCTCTCCACCGTTCCTTACGGCCCCCAGGCCAAGGAACTTAAGCAGAAGATCGAGGCCGAAAGGAAAGCTATCGAGGAGGCCAAGACGCCCAAGGGGTGATTTGCTTTTTCCAGTTCACCTTTGCTATAATAAATACACTTAAAATTTCTTTAATCAACAATTCCCGAAAGGGGGGAACATGAAAAAAGTTTTAATTCTCCTGGCAGCCGTTTGCGTCGTCAGCGCCATGGCTGAAAACACAGTCCTTCACGTCATCGACTTCGAGACCAGCGAAGGTTATTCGGCCGGCGAACTTCTGGGTCAGAACGGCTGGTACAGCATTTTTTCCGCCAACGGCAGGCAGCAGGTCGTGAACGATCCGACTACGGCTCCCTCCGGCTCCCAGTACGCCACTTTCACAGAGGACAGCAACGGCCCCAACTCGGCAGTCAAATTTGATATCTCCGAGGATTACGTCCCGGGCTGCAAGCTGCTCATCAGCTGGGATCAGGCCGGCAGCACTGAACAAAACGGTTATATCAAACTTCACAATGCCGGCGATACGGGCAAGACCTACGATATTGAGATCGCCGAAATAATCATGTATAAGCCCTCTTCTACTTACGCTGCCATTACCGTCAGCAAGAAAGACAAGTCCGGCACGCTTACGAAGGGCGTTGACGTCGGCGACACGACGGCGTTCCATCATTTCACTCTGCTCATTGATCCCGCCACCAGATGCATTAAGGAGTACACCGTGGACGGCAATGTGATCGACGATATTACGGACACCTACTATAAGAATGAATGCGATGGCAAAACCCGCGGCGGTGATCTTATCGACGGCGTGCGCTTCATGAACAAAGGCTCCTTCGACAACTTCAAAGTCGAGATGTTGCCTGAGCCGGCGATCTTCGGTCTCCTGGCCTTGGCCGGCCTTTTCTTCGTCCGCAAACAGAGATAATTTAACAACAACAAACTGAGATAAGTAAAATCATGAAAAAACTGTTTCTTCTTCTGACCATCGCCTGCGCGACGGTCGCGTTCGCTGAAAACCAGACGCTTTTCAGCATTGACTTCGAGGAAGGCGAAGGCTTCACCGCCGGCAGCGTCACCGGCCAGGTCGGCTGGACCGATCTTGCCTGGTGGGTTGGCACCCATTCTTTTGTCATCGCTGACGAAAGCGGCGCCCAGAGCGGCAGCCAGTATCTCCATGTCGCCGAAGACGGCGATTCAAACGCCAACCAGCAAAACAACACCATCGACATCTCCGAAGAGTATACCGAAGGCATGAAGCTTCTGCTCCACGGCTGG
>JAGCGH010000060.1 GCA_017649705.1 bacterium | reverse complement strand
GCCGCCGGCAGTCTGCTTGGCGTGGCGGTGAATAGGAAGAAATACGCCTTCCCTGTAGGCAAAGTCGACCGTTACACCATGTACCCGATGGATCTTGAGGAATATTTATATGTCAAGGGCGAAGAGGAGCTGGCGGGCGAGATAAGATCCTCTTACGATAACAATAAAGCTCTTCCCAAGGTTCTGCACGCCTCCGCTCTAAAATTATACAGGGAGTATTTAGCCATAGGCGGCATGCCGGAAGTGGTCTCAAGGTTTGTCGAAACCAACGACACTGTTCAGGTGAAGGCTCTTCTGGACACGCTCCTTATGGATTATCTTTCGGACATGAGCAAATATCAGGAAAGCGCGAACGAGATCAAGAAAACCAGGTTAGTCTACGAGACGCTGCCCGTTCAGCTTTCCAAAAAGAACACGCGGTTCCAGTACAAGGTGGTGAAATCCGGTGGCCGCGCCGCCGAGTATGAGAATGCCATCGAATGGCTGGTGTGCTCCAACCTTTTTTCCCGGGTCTACTGCTGCGAGCAGATAAAAAAACCTTTGGACAACTATAAAAACATAGACAATTTCAAGATATATTTTTCGGACACCGGACTCTTATGCGCCCAGAAAGGACTGCGGGCGGAAGATGTTTTCTTCATGAAAAACGAGCTGACGGATTTCAAGGGCGGCCTTACGGAAAATTATGTTCAAACGCAGCTGATCAGGAACGGTCTGAAGCCTTATTTTTGGACGAACGGCAAGGGGACGAAGGAAGTCGACTTCGTGGCCGATCTTAATGGCAGCATCATTCCCGTTGAGGTGAAAAGCGGGACGCACGTTAAAACAGACAGTCTGAATGAGTACACGCGCCTTTACAAGCCTGAGTACGCAGTCAGAATGTCGGAAAAGAATTTCGGGTTTGAAAACAATGTGAAATCCGTTCCCCTTTACGCGGCGTTCTGCATAGAATGATTTCAATTCACAGAGTTTGATCAAACTAGGAGTGCCTATGAGAATCTTTTTGCTTTTGCTCATGATCATTTTCGTATCGAGCGCCCAATGCGCTCTGGACGACGATACGGTCGTCAAGCTGTACGCTGATCTAGGCATAGAGTACAAGCCTGACAAAAAGACCGACGCTGAATACGACGCTGAACTGAAAAAACTGCAGTATGAAGCGAAAAAAGGCAGCGCCGAAGCGCTCTATAAAATAGGCCGCATGTTCGAAGCCGGCCAGGGGTCGCTTAAGGCTGACATGAAGAAAGCCTTGACGTGCTACGAAAAAGCCGCCGCCAAGAACAACGCCGCGGCCATGAACCACCTGGCCGGAATGTACATGACGGGCCAGGGTGTGGAAGCCGACATCGACAAGGCGCTGGAGCTTTACAAAAAGAGCGCCGAGCTTGGCAATTCCGACGCCATGTGCAACATGGGGATGTTGGAGGAGAAAGGCTTGATAAACGGAGCTAATCTTGCCAAGGCTGAAGATTGGTACCACAGGGCGGCCGAGGCCGGCAATACGGTCGGAATGTACAGAACAGGAAAGAAATACACCGACGTTTACGACCGCGACTACAAAAAGGCGCTGAAGTGGCTGGAAAAAGCGGCAGCGGGCGGAAATTCTTCCGCGATGATTCTTTTGGGGCACTTGTACGCTTCTTACAGTTCCTATATTTCCCGCGACATGAAAAAAGCCTCCTCCTATTATTTTGCGGCCGCGGCAAAAGGAAACAACGAAGCTTTGAGAACAATAATTGAAACTGGCAAGGGGAATAACTGTGACGATCCAGAAATTAAAAAATTCGCGGAAATGTTTAATGAAAAGGAAAAGGATTATCACCAAAACGTCAGCAAGAAAGGCCTGGCTCCGAATTGTGTTCATCTTGTTTGGAATCAGCGGGAATATGACGAAGAAAAAAGCGATATGCCGCTTCTGAGAGAAGGGGTTTATAGAGACATCGAATTTATGTGCATACTTTCCGAAGACGGAGAAACGGAATTTGTTAAGGAAAGAGCGGTTCCGCACGCGCCTCTTTTCAAATGGGCGGAAAAAAAGTCGCTTGAAGGCAGCGCACCCGCCATGTGCTTTTTAGGCACTTTGTATAGAAAAGGCAACGTTCCTGGCGACGAATGGCTTGACGGCAAAAAGCGCATGGAAAAATGTTTCGAGCTTTTGGAGAAATCCGCCCAGCTAGGTTATGCCGGAGCCATGTTTGAAATGGGGGAAATATATCGCGGCAGGGCGAGCTATATGAGAACTACCATAAACGGCAAACCAATGCTGGAAGGCAATTACGACGAGACAATCGAGAAAGCGGCCGAATGGTACAGAAAAGCGGTTGTAAAGGGGCACAAGGAAGCAAAAAAGGCTCTGGAAAGAATCAAAAAATAAAAAGCAATGAAAAAAGTTTTGACAATCGTGACAATTTTCTGCTTCTGTCTTTCGCTTTTCGCGGCGGAAGGAGAGGCGGAAGCTGAAGCGAAAAAAGATCAAAAACCATACTGGACCGTGGAAAATTTAGCCTGGGGCCCGTTTGGGTTGATGGGAGGAGTTTTTTATTTAACGCCGTTTCCCACACTTTATTTTCTAGGCAGGGCGGACGATGCGGCCGGAGCTGCTAAGGCATTATTTTGGTGTCCTACGGCTGGAACGTTTTTGTTAGTTTATGGTGCGATACATACGGCTACTTTTGGTTTATTGCATGATAGTCACACTGGTGAGGACTATGTGTCTAAGCCATTTAGAAAAATATTAGGAGAAAAGTTTATCTTTCCGCTTTAAGCACAAAAGTTCTATATTTGAGATGTAAGGAGAAATTATGCGGAACTTGCCTCTGGCGGCGAGTGATTAAAATGGTATAATTAGCCATTATGTATGAAGTGTTTTTAGCGCTGCGCTATCTTTTGCGCTCCAAGAGCCACAGAGGGTTCGTTTCCTTCTTCTCTTTGATCTCCGTCGTGTGCGTCATAATCGGCGTGGCGGCTTTGATCATCGTGCTGTCGGTGATGACTGGTTTTGAAAAAGAGATGAAGACGAAGGTCATCAGCGTTTTCGCCCACGTGACCGTCACGGGCCCGGTCAGGTTTATCCTGCCCAATTGGGAAGAGCCCATGGAGATCGTGAAAAAGAATCCCCACGTCAGGGGCGCGGCGCCTTACATCCGGGGCCCGGTGCTTTTGTCCACCCGGGACAAGGGGCATCCTCTGGTGGTCCTGGGCATGGATCCCAATCTGGAGGATTCGGCGTCTGAACTGCGCAGCTACATCGAGGACGCCGGCGGGACTTTGACGGACAACCAGGTTATTTTGGGCGACACTTACGCCAGGAATCTGGGCGTGATGAAAGGGGACAAGGTCGTTCTGACTTCCCCGGCTTTCGTGCAGACGCCGGGCGGAAGAGTACCTGTTCAGAAAACCCTGGAAGTGGCCGGGATCTTCCATTCCGGAAATTTCGAATATGATTCCCAGTTCGGGCTGACCACCCTGGCGGTGGCCAATCATCTTTTCCAGATGAGGGGCGCGGTGCACGCGCTGAAAGTTTCCCTGGACGACGTGGACAACGCCGGCCTCGTGGCTAAGGAGCTGAGCGAGGAATTGCGGGGACGCTGTACTGTTCAGACCTGGATGGAGCAGAACGCGCATCTTTTCGCGGCGGTGCAGCTCGAGAAGAGAGTGATGTTCCTTATTTTGCTTCTGATCAGCTTGGTGGCGGCATTGAACATTGTCAGCACTCTGGTTATGGTCGTACTTGGGAAGACCAAGGATATCGGCATCCTGAGGGCCCTGGGCGCCACCAGCAGGTCGGTGGGGCTTATTTTCACCATCCAGGGGCTTTTCATCGCCCTGACCGGCCTTTTCCTGGGCGTGGTGGGCGGAACTTTGATCGCTTACAACGTCAATCCAATTTTGCACTTTTTGCGTCTGCATTTCGGCATCGATCTTTTCCCGGCCAACGTCTATTACCTGGACGGCATCCCCAGCCAGGTGGTGCCGGTGGACGTGGCGCTTATAGCCGGCTGCGCTTTCGTTTTGTGTCTTTTAGCTTCGGTCTTCCCTGCGCTTTTGGCCGCCAGGATGAAGCCTGTCAGGGCGCTCCGCTACGAATAATATGGCGATCTTCGGAATTGGCTGCGATATCGAGAAAGTTGAGCGCTTCAAAGTTACGGAAGCGAAGATGGCCATGGCGGAGAAGATCTTCACGGAAAACGAGCTGAAGTATTCCCTGGATTACCGTTATCCGGAGCAGCGGCTCTGCGCCCGCTTCTGCGCCAAGGAAGCCTTTTTCAAGGCGCTGGGCACCGGCGTCTCGGGGAAGATGACCTGGAGGGACGCGGAAGTCGTCAAGGAGCCTTCCGGAAAGCCTGGTATAGTCCTGCACGGCGCCGTGAAAGAATATTTTTTAAGCCTAGGCCTCGGGAAGATCAGTTTGAGCATGACGCACACCCCGGAGACCGCCATGGCTTTCGTTGTTTTGGAAAAAACATAAAAGTTTTTCATACACGGAATTTGCTATAATTCTCTTTCAGAAAAAAACAAAAAATTTAACAAATAAATCAGGAGAATTTTTATGTCAACAGTCGCCGAATACTATCAGAAGCTGGCCGCCGAAATGCAGTCTCTGCGCGACGCCGGAACTTACAAGGAACTCAGGTATCTGCAGACGCCCATGGACGCCTACACCGACATGGAAGGCTATGGCCGCACCATGATCATGTCCTCCAACAACTACCTCGGCCTTTCCAATCATCCCGAGGTCAAGGCCGCGGGCAAGGCCGGCATTGACAAATACGGCGCCGGCACCGCTTCCGTCCGCTTCATCTGCGGCACTTTTGACATCCACAGAGAACTGGAGCAGGAGATCGCTTCCTTCTTGAAGACAGAAGCCTGCCTGACCTACGTTTCCTGCTGGAGCGCCAACGAGAGCGCCATCCCGGTGGCCTGCGGCGCCGAAGGCGTCGTCATCAGCGACGAACTGAACCACGCCTCCATCATCGACGGCTGCCGTCTCATCGCCAAGGGCGTCCAGAAGGCCCGCTACAAGCACTCCGACATGGCCGACCTGGAAGCCCAGCTGCAGCAGTATCCCAACGCTCCGGTCCGCCTGATCGTGACCGACGGCGTCTTCTCTATGGAAGGCGACGTGGCCAAGCTGCCCGAAATAGTGGCCCTGGCCAAGAAGTACGAGGCCCTCGTCATGGTTGACGAATCCCACGCCACCGGCGTCATCGGCAAGACCGGACGCGGCACCGCGGAATATTACGGCCTGGAAGGCCAGATCGACATCATCTCCGGCACCCTGGGCAAAGCCCTGGGCGGCGCGGCCGGCGGCTTCGTGGCCGGCAAGAAGTGCTTCGTGGAAGCCCTCATTCAGAAATCCCGCCCGCAGCTCTTCTCTAACGCCCTGCCTCCCACGGTGGCCTGCTCCGCCCTGGCGGCCCTGCGCGTTTTGGAGCGCGAGCCGGAAAGAGCCCAGCGCTTGAGAGACAAGGCTTCTTACCTCAGGACGAAACTGAGAGAAGCCGGCTTCAAGCCCCTGGACGGCGACGGCGCCATCGTTCCCATTATTGTGGGCGACGATGCCTTCGCCATCAGCATCAGCAACAAGCTGCTTAAGAAAGGCCTCTTCGTGACTGGCTTCGGCTTCCCGGTGGTGCCCCGCGGCACCGCCCGTATCCGCTGCCAGGTCTCCGACGCATTGGAAACCAAGGATCTCGACTGGGCCGTCGAGCAGTTCAAGGAAGTCGGCAAGGAAGTCGGACTCATCTGAGGAACGAAACAAAATTGGCGGCGTCCTGGGGGGCGCCGCCTCAAATATAAAAAATAAAGGATGCACAAAATTATGAGCATGAACACCAAGCAAAAAGGCGTGCCTTTCAACAAGGTCAAGGTTACGGACATTTTCTGGGCTCCGAAAATGAAGACCAACCGTCTGAAAACGATCCCGGCCAACGAGAAACAGTGCCGCGAAACGGGGCGTTTGGACTGCTTCAAGCCCAACTACAAGGGGGAAAGACATTACTTCTGGGATTCCGACGTCGCCAAATGGATCGAGGCCGGCTGCTATTCACTCGCCACCAACTATGACAAAAAGCTGGAGAAGACGCTGGAAAAAGTCATTTCCGACATCGTCAAAATGCAGCAGCCCGACGGCTACATGAACAGCTACTTCATCTACGTCAAGCCGGAAATGCGCTGGAAAAACCTGAGGGATTGCCACGAGCTTTACTGCGCCGGGCATCTCATGGAGGCCGCGGTGGCCCATTTCTACGCCACCGGACGCCGCAATTTCCTCGACGCCATGTGCCGCTACGCCGATCTGATCTGCAAGACTTTCGGTCCCGGCAAAGACCAGATCCCGGGCTATCCCGGCCATCAGGAAATAGAGCTGGCTTTGGTGAAACTTTTCGAGGCCACGGGCGAGCAGCGCTACCTTGACATGGCCTGCTACTTCATCAACCAGAGGGGGCAGCAGCCGCATTACTACGACAAGGAAGCCATAGAAAGAGGCGACGATCCCAAGAAATTCTGGGCCAAGACCTACGAATATATGCAGGCCCACCAGCCCGTCCGGGAACAGAAGGACGCCGTGGGACACTCCGTCAGGGCCCTCTACATGTATTCCGGCATGGCCGACTGCGCCAAAGAGACCGGCGACAAAGAACTGGCCAAAGCCTGCAAGCGCCTTTGGGAAAGCGTCTGCGAGCGCCAAATGTACATCACCGGCGGCATCGGGCCCTCCCTCAGCAACGAGGGCTTCGTGAACGATTACATGCTCCCGGTCGAGAACATCTCCTCCGAGTCCTGCGCTTCCATAGCCGCGATTTTCTTCTGCCAGCGCATGCTTTATCTGACGGGCGAAGCCAAATACGCGGACGCCATGGAAAGGATCATGTACAACAGCGGACTTTCCGGCGTCAGCCAGGACGGTGAAAAATTCTTCTACAGCAACCAGCTCTACACCTACGATCCGGACGCTGACAAGAAGACCGACAAAAAGAGCGAGAGCAAGCACTACCAGTGGGACGGCGCCGCGCTGCACCGCCAGGGCTGGTACGGCTGCTCCTGCTGCCCGCCCAACATCGCCCGCTTCATCGCCAGCGTGCCGGGCTACATTTACGGCACCAGCGAAGACACGCTTTGGGTCAACCTTTTCGTAGGCAGCACTACGAAGCTTAGGCTCGGCGGACAAGATGTCAGGATCACCCAGAAGACCAGATACCCCTGGAAGGGCAAGACCGTTCTGACCTTCAGCCTGAAAAAGAGCGCGGTCTTCACCGTCAAGATGCGCATCCCCGGCTGGTGCCAGCAGACCTCGCTCAGGGTCAAGAGCCACTTTATCGAGGAAGGCCCGGTGGAAGAAAAGGACGGCTACATGTGCATCACCCGCAAATGGCGCAAAGGCGACCAGCTGGTTTATGAAATGGACATGCCCATCCAGAGAGTTTACGCCACCACCAAGGTCAGGGAGCTGGAAGGCCGCGTCGCCTTGCAGCGCGGGCCCGTGGTCTACTGCCTGGAGACCGTGGACAACGCCACCAACAACCTGGAGCTTCTCTCCCTTAAGCAGAACGCCAAACTGACGGGCAAATTTGAGAGGAAACTCCTGGGCGGCGTTTACGCCATCACCGGCAAAGCCCTGAAGGACGTGGACGGCGATCCCGACGAGACCCTTTATCAGATCAAGCCCCCCAGACAGCGCGTCGTCAAATTCAAGGCGGTGCCGTATTACGCCTGGGACAACCGACGACCTGGTAGCGTCATAGTCTGGCTAAGGGAAAAATAGGGCCTCAACAACATGTTTAACGCATGGGAAGGAAGGCGACTTCCTTCCCTTTTTTTAATAGGAGGACGAATATGATCATTTTGGCTGGAAAAATTATTTCCGACGACCTGCTCCGCCACCTGGAGGAGACTCAGCAGCCCGTTTTGGACAACGAGTACGCCAGGGAGCGCGGAGCGGGTTTCAAGCTTAACCTCGTGCCTTCATCCGAGGCGAAAGCCCGCATACTGGCGGGGGAGAGGCTCTACACCACCAACGAGGACGCCCTCACCTGGGTCTATGAGAACCTGAAAGGCTCGCCTTTGGTGGAGAAGGCCGACCTTATGAAAGACAAGGCGGCGCTCAGGGACAAGCTCGCTTATCTCTATCCGGATTTTTATTACAAAGTTCTCAGCAAGGAAGACCTTTTCGCCCTGAAGCCCGAAGATCTGAAATATCCTCTTATTTTGAAACTGAACGTGGGCTTCGGCAGCCTGGGCGTCTATACGCTCTTCGGTCCGAAGGACCTCGCCGACGCCAAGGCCGACATCGAGGCCAATTACGAGGAATGGCGCACCTCTTACACGGAAGGCGTGGTCGGCTCCAGCTTCCTCTTAGAGGAACTGGTGGAGGGCACCGAACTGGCGGTGGACGTTTATTACGACACAGTTGGCGCCCCGGTCATACTTAACATCTACGAACACCGCTTCGCCTCCGCCCGCGACGTCTCCGACCGCCTCTACTGCTGCGGACCAGCGCTTATGGAAAAGTGGTACGACAAACTGACGGCTTATTTCGCGGAAGTAGGGAAGAAGCTTGACATAAAAGATTTTCCGCTGCACGCGGAATTGAGGACCTACAAGGACACCGTGATCCCCATCGAATTCAACCCGCTCCGCTTCGCCGGCATCTCCACCAACGAAGTGGCTGTCTACGCCTACGGCTTCTGGCCGCCCGACGTTTATCTGCAGCAGATAAAGCCTGATTTCGCGGAGATAATGAAGAAAGCCGCCGGATACGTTTACAGCTTCATCATCATCGACAAATGCGGGACGCACATTCCCAGCGAGCAGTTCGACTACGACGCCCTGGTCAGATATTTCCAGAAGGTCTATTCCGTCAGGAAGATCAACCAGCCCGTGCCGGATGATTTTGCGATCATACTGACCGCCACCAAAGAAGACGACCAGAAGGAGCTGGAGGAAGTTCTGACCATGGATTTCACCAGGTTCGTCAGGAAATAATAAAACCGCCAAAAGCGAAAACAAAAAAGGCCGCGGATGACCGCGGCCTTTTTCATTTCATCGCAAAGGCGTAATTACGGCTCGGTGATGAAGGCGGGATGCACGAACTTGGAAGTCTTGAAGGACATGGAGACCGCGGCGGTTTTGCCATCCTTGGCGATCTTCATGGAGAACTTCACCTTGGAGCCGTCCTCACGCGTTTCGGAATACTTC
>JAGCGH010000059.1 GCA_017649705.1 bacterium | reverse complement strand
TTCGCCAGGGCGCACAAGAGTTTCATCGTCATCGTGGCGGAAGGCGACGAGGCCGGCAACGCCATCACGATAGAGAAGAAGGTGAGGGAGCTCTCGGGCGTCGAGGGCAGAGTCTGCGTTTTGGGACATGTCCAGAGGGGCGGCTCCCCCTGCGCTTTCGACAGGATCCTCGCTTCGGTCCTTGGCCTCCGCGCCGTGGAAGCGCTCTGCGAAGGAAAGAAGAACATTTTCCTGGGCGTCCAGGAAGAGAAAGTCGCCATTACTCCCATCGAAGAGATCATAGGGAAGAAGAAACCTTTCAAGCAGAACTTCCTGGAAGTGGCCGACGTGCTCTGCACATAAAGAAGGAATATTAAATGGCTGAAGGAAAACTTTACATCATAGGCGCAGGACCGGGAGACCCCGAGCTTCTGACCATCAAGGCCTCGCGCTGCATGGAAATGTGCGACGTATTGTACCACGACGCCTCCATTGCGGAAGAGATACTCTGCTTCGCCCCGGAGGGGACGGAAAAGATCTCGCTTTCCGACGAGAGCGACGGGGAGACCATCTCCTCGGAGGCCGTCAAGGCGATGATAGACTCCGTGAGATCCGGGAAGAACGTCGGCGTGCTTCTGGAAGGCGATCCGTTTATTTTCGGAGTGGGCGCGGAAGTGGCGAGGAAAGCGGTGGCGGCCGGCTTAAAATTTGAGCTGGTGCCGGGCATAACCTCCGCTTCCGCCGCGGCGGTCTACGCCGGCATTCCCCTTACTTACAGAGGCTACGCCTCGACTTTGGCCTTCGCCATCGGGCACTCAAGTTTGAACAGACGCTATACGGACGTGGACTGGCCCAGGGTGGCCATTGGCATGCAGACCTTGGTCTTCTTCATCAACGAAGAGTCGCTCCCCATGGTCATAGAGAAGCTTCTTGCCAACGGCCGCGACCCCAGGACGCCGGCAGCCATCGTAAGCTCCGGCACCAGGAAAGACCAGAGCACGATCGCCGGGACTTTAGGGGATCTGAGGGCCATGACCGAGGACGAGCGCGAGAGCGCCAAGATCCCCATGCCGGCCGTTTTGATAGTGGGAGACGTGGTTGGTTTGAGATCGGAATTGAAGTGGTTTGAATAAGATTATGGAAGGAAGCGACAGCCAGCGGAAAATGACCAGGGCGGCCGGCGTGAACAGTTTCTTCACGACGCTTAGCCGCATTTTCGGCCTCGTGAGGGACATGCTGATGGCGAATTATTTCGGCACCGGCTTCTGCTGCTCCGCTTTCGTCACGGCCTTCACGCTGCCAAACCTTTTGAGGAGGCTTTTCGGCGAGGGAGCCCTCGCTTCCGTCTTCGTTCCGCAGTTCGCCCAGGTCATGCAGGAAAAGGGCAAAGAGGAGGCTTACAAGTGCGCTTCCATGACGCTTTCCTGGCTGGCGGTCATCCTCACTTCCATCACCATCGTGGTGGCGGCCGTTGCCCTGGCGGCCGTGCCTTTCCTTGATTTTTCGCCGAAGTGGCGCTTGACGGCGCTTTTGATTGCCGTCATGATGCCGTACTGCATATTCATCTGCCTGACGGCCTTGTGCGGCGCGATGCTCAACACCCTTGGGCATTTCAGCATGCCGGCTCTGGCCCCGGTCTTTTTGAACATCTGCATAATCACGACGGTCTGGATCGGCGCCTTCTTCTGCCAGAACGGCTCCCAGGCGCATATCTTCTACGCCGCCCTGGGCGTTCTTTTGGGCGGCCTGGCGCAGTTGGCCCTGCAGATCCCGGAACTTTGGAAAAGGGGATACCGCTTCAAGTTTTCCATTCCCCTGGACCATCCCTTCGTCAAGAAGATCGTCACCGTCATGATGCCCGCCGTTCTCGGCACGGGCGTGGCGCAGATAAACATCATGGTGGACCGCTACCTGGCCAACTCCGTCAACGAGCGCGGCGCCGCGGTCCTCTACAACGCCGACAGATTGGTTGAGTTCCCGCTGGGCATCTTCGGCGTGGCGCTGGCCGTGGCGGCGCTCCCGGTGTTGAGCTTCGCCCACGCCCAGGGCGACAAGGACCGCTTCAAGGACGCTCTGGGCTTTTCCCTGAGGCACTCCTCCTTTGTCATGATACCCGCCATGTGCGGGCTGATGATCCTGGGAGAACCCATCATCAGCCTCCTTCTGGAGCACGGGGAATTCACGGCTGAAAGCACTTCCTACACCGCCAGGGCTTTGTTTTACTACACGCTGGGTCTTCCGGGGTTCGCCATAGTCAAAATTTTGGTCCCGGCCTTCTACGCCGCCAAGGACACCAAGACGCCGGTCATCATAGGCCTGGCCATGATGATCCTTAACCTTACCCTGAACCTTATACTGATGCATTTGATGGAAGAGCGGGGACTGGCGCTGGCGACGGCCATAAGCACTTACATCAACATCAGCCTTCTGCTTTTCTTCCTCAGGAAAAAATGCGGACCATTGGGACTCACAAATGTCAGCCTTTCCTTTTTGAAGACGATCGTGAACAGCCTTTTCATGTCGGCCGCCATAATTTTTAGCTTGAGATTTTTGAACAACAGCCTGCCTGACCACAGCTCTTTTGTAAGCAAGCTTATTCTGGTGGCTGTCCCGATGTTCACCGGCCTTTTGGTCTACGCCCTCCTGGCGCTTCTGCTGCGGCAGGACGAGTGGCGGGAACTGTTCAAGGCTTTTACCCCGAAGACAAAAAAGAATAAAGAATAAATAAATTCCATTCAGAGGAGTCAACATGCGAAATCTTAAACTTGCGATCCTGCTTCTGATTTCAGCGGCAGCCTACGCCTCTTGGGAGACCGAGAGCCCGGTCTTCAGCTACGACAAGCCCACCAACGAGGAGGTCTTGAACACCCCATGCGATCTGAGCATTTATCCCGACGCGGACACGGTCATCATGTTCCTGCACGAAGGTTCCCAGTATCTCACGAACGGCTCTTACGTCTCCGTTTCCGAAGAGATCTCCAAGGTTTTGACCGAGCCGGGCAAGAGAGACTCCCTGGTCTATTCCATCAGCTACAACGCGGCCTACGGCACTTCTTACTTCACCAGAGTGACCATAATAAAGCCCAGCGGAATGGAAGTTGATATCGACGTGAACACCTCCGAGACCATGATCGACACCAGCCAGATGAGCTCCAACATCTACGATCCGGCCTCCAAGATAGTGAAGATCAACCTGCCCGGATTGGAAGTGGGGGACATCTACCGCGTGGAGAGCATCGAGATCGGCAGGAAAGCCAGGATGCGCGACACCTGGTCCGGCGGTTTCGTGGGCGAATTCATGGCGCCTCTGATGAGGGAGACCGTGGAAGTCTACGCTCCCAAGGAAAAGCCCCTGGCCTACGTCACCAAGCGCTTCGAGATCCCCGGCACCATAACCGAGAAAAAGGAAGAGGAAGGCGATCTCATCCACTACAGCTGGGAAGTCAAGGACGTTCCCCAGATCTTCCCGGAACCCAGCATGGCGCCCTTCTACGTGGCCTGCCAGCGCTATTATTTCGGCACCATCCCCAAATGGGAGGAGATCTCCAAGTGGTACATCGATTTGTGCGAACCCAGGATGGCCGTCACCACTCCGGAAATGGAAGAGAAAGTCAAGGAGCTCATAGAAGGCAAGACCACCGTCAGGGACAAGGCTGAAGCCCTTTTCCGCTGGGTCGCCAAGAAAGTCCGCTACAGCGGCCTGACCACCGAGACCGTGGCTCCCGGCTACGAGCCCCACGACGTCAAGATAACCTTCGAGAACCGCTACGGCGTCTGCCGCGACAAAGCCGCGCTGCTTTGCGCCATGCACCGCATGGCCGGCCTGGAAGCCTATCCTGTCCTTATCCTGGTCGGTCCCAAGAAGGACCAGGATTCCCCCAACCCCTGGTTCAACCACGCCATCAACGTGGTGGTCGACGAGAAGGGCGAATACATCATCATGGACCCGACGCCCGAGACCGAAAAGAATTTCATTCCTCCCTACGAAGCGGACACCAGCTACCTTATCTGCAGGCCCGAGGGCGAAACTTTGATGACCATGCCCCAGGAACCGGTGGAGGACAACCTGGCCAAGGAAGTTTTGACGGGCAGGTTCGACAAGGAAGGCAACCTCCTGGCGGAGCTCAAGGCCACCTATTACGGCGTCAACGACACCAACGTCCGCGGCAGCTACCTGAGAGCCAAGGACGAGGATAAGAAGCGCATTGTGGAGAACCTTCTGGGCGCCATCTTCGGCGCTTCGGAACTTTTCGACTATGAGATCACCCCCAAGGATCTCCACGACATGAGCGAGCCCTTCAGCCTGAGCGTCCGCTTCAAAGCCACCGGGCTTCTGATGGACAACAACGGCTCCTACGTCATGGACAGCCTGTATTCCATGGCCGCCTACTCCACGGTCTGCCCCATCGTGCTCTCCCGCATGAACACCAGCCTGGACAAGCGCCGCTTCCCCATGAAGCTGGTCTCTCCCTGCGGCGTGGACTGCTATTGCGAGCTCGACATGTCCGCCCTGGACCTGAAGGATTTCTCCCTGCCGGAATATCCCGTCTTCGATACCCCGGAGATCTATTACAAGCAGACGCTCGCCATCACCAACGGGATCTTCTACTCCCACCGCAGGCAGGAACTGAGGAAAAACGAGATCCCGGCGGAAAGCTACCAGACCTTGAAAGATTACAAGAAAGAGAGCCAGAATTTCGCCTATAAGCGCGTGTTCGCCAAAGGGGAGAACAACCCCTACAAAGACCAGCACGTGGTCATCTTAAGCGACGACTACACCTATGAAGTCCTGGACGACTCCACCGTCAAGACCACCAGCAAAGTCACGAAGAAGATCCTAGACTACGCCGGCAAGAAGGCCAATTCCGAACTGCACTTCTACTATTGCGACCAGAACTCCAAGATCTCGCTGACCAACATGTACGTGGAACTGGAGGACGGCACCGTGAGAAAAGTGGTGGATTCCGAAATAAACGTCATGGACTCCGACTGGAAAGCCTCCGCGCCCCGCTATCCCGACATCAAGCACGTGGTGGTCACCCTTCCTGGAACGGAGATCGGCAGCACGGTCCACTACGAAGTTGAGACCGTGACGACGGATCTTCCCTTGATGTCCGGCATCATGTACCAGGAGCCCTCGGAGCCCACGCTGTACCGCCGCTACGCCGTCATAGTGCCGGAGACCAAGCGCGTGCACAGCCTCTCCAACAACATCATCTATTTCCTGAACGCCAAGACCGACGTCAAGGGCTTCTCAATTTACGACCTTGACGGCGGCAGAGTAAAATACGAAGTCGAGCTCTTCAACCAGACCAACATCGTGAAGAAGGAGAGCAACCTGGTGCCCTTCGCTTTCCGCTCTCCCATGCTTTCCTTCACCTGCCTGGACAAGGGCGAACAGCTTGGCGGCAACGTTTGGAAGAGCTACGCCGACAAACTGAAAAAGGAAGTTGAAAGAGCCACCACCGGCCAGAAAGCCGTGGAGGAGAAAGTGGCCGAACTCATAAAGGACAAGGAGACCCTGCGTCAGAAGGTGATGGCCATAAGAGATTTCATCGAGATCAACGTCCGCGGCAACGGCCCCTCCTTCGAGAGCCTGCCCCTGAGCGCCATTTCCGACGCCGACACGGTCCTGAAGGACGGATACGCCAACGATTTTGACACCGCCGTCCTTTATATCGCCATGCTGAAAGACCTGGGCGTCTCCCCGAACCTGCTCCTGGCGTCCGGTCAGGACATTCTGGAATACACCGCCAACCAGTTCTTCAACATTCCCTGCCGCGGCATCTTCAACGACGCTTTCGTTGAAATTAGCCTCAACGGCAAGACCATCTATCTGAACTGCGGCAGCCAGTACGACATGCTGGAGACCAAGGGCCCCGATCACCAGGCCGTCCTTGACCTGTCCACCGGAAACATCACCATCAGGGAGCTCCCGAGGGAATTCGATTACAACCGCGACACCACTTTCGACATCACCGTCAACGACGACCTTACCGCCCTCATCTCCAAGAAGTCCAACTACGGCGGCTCCGCCTACGGATCATTGGTCAGGGACGTCTGCGAGACGCTGCCCGAGCAGCTGCGCAGGGAAGAGCTCGCGGTCGCCGACGGCATCGCCAGGGGCGCCCAGATCATAGAGGGCTTCAAGCGCATGACCAACGGATACCCGGGCTACACCACCATCAAAGTCAAGGCGGACAATTACGTCCAGCGCGACGGAGACACCATCTATCTGAAACCCTTCTATCACTTCAGCCTGGGCATGAACAAACCCAACAGGATCTACACGTTCTACAGCTCCGCCAGATCCGACAACAAGACCGTCATCAAGATAACCTTCCCAAAGGAATACACGGAAGCGGTCTTTATGCCCGAGGGAAATTATGATTTCTCCGATGCCATGGGCTACTTTGTCTGCCATACGGAACACGAGGAAGGCAGCAGCACCTGGACCATAGAGTACACCTACTCCCTCAAGCCCGCCGTGCTGGATCAGGAACAGTATCACAAGCTCCATCTCATCGACAAGAGACTGGAGAGCGAGAGCTTCAACATCATCGCCGTCAGGAAACCCGCCGTTAAAGAAGAAAAAAACCAAGAGTAAAATATGAAAAAAAGCCTTATCTTTTCCCTGGCCTGCCTTGCGTCGGCCGCTGTTTTCGTGAATGCCGAGACCGACCAGCAGGGTCTCACCATCGGAAACTTCAAAGACTACGAACGCATCACCTATCCCGTTCCCCTGATCAGGGGCACCTACACCTGCTCCCGGAAGGATTACAAGAACTTCAACGACGTTCCGGAAGTCAGTGTCAAGAACGAGACCACCGGCCGCACGATCATGGGCACGGGCCTTTCCAGGCGCTACAAAGTCTGGCCGGAACTAGTTTACGGCACCAACACCCTGACCGTCACCGTCAAGACCAAGGAAAGGACGGAGTCCAACCAGATCCGCCTCATCTACGAGCGCCCCAACACCGACTACCTCTGCTACGTCTACTACATGGTCGACAAAAACGGGGACCACATCTACATCTCCAACCTCGACAAGGAAAACGATCCGCAGTATAAGGACAATGAGCTCTGGAGAAAGAAATTCACGACCGGCCTTAAGCTCATGCAGTCTTTCACCGGCGACAGTATGTACCGCCTGGGCTATCCGAGAAGGTGCTTTGCCTTCAATTGCGACGAGAAGGGTGAGATCATTATCAACGTCATCACCAGCCAGTACACCAAAGCGGAAGTCTGCTCCTGGAAAAGGAAAGACGGCAGCTTCGACGAAGGCAAACTCTATGAGAACTTCTGCGAGATCTTAGGCGAAGACAGGAAAGGCAGCGAGTTCCGCCGTGTCTTCGGTATTCCCAACACGGCCTCTTTCG
>JAGCGH010000058.1 GCA_017649705.1 bacterium | reverse complement strand
GCCCAGGGACGCCGTTCCGCCATTCTCCAGATCCTGAAGGACGATTCATCCGTCAACGTCAGCGAACTCAGCAAACGTTTCGGCGTTTCGGAAGTGACGATCCGGAAAGACCTTCGCATCCTGAAAGAAAGGAAACTGCTGGTGCGGGTGCACGGAGGCGCCATCCTGGGGGCCACCTCCATGAACGACGAAGTGGAGGAACGCCATGTGAATTTCAAAAAGCTGGTGAACGCGCGCGAAAAGGAGGCCATCGGCCGCGCCGCCGCCGCCCATATCAAGAACGGGGACACCATCCTGGTGGACTCCGGCACGACGGCGCAGGAAGTCGTCCGGAACCTGCACCGGTTCGACGACCTCACCATCATCACCAACTCCGTCGGCGCGATGACGGAAGCGCTGAAATACAAGCGTTTCAAGGTCATTCTCCTGGGCGGATCAGTCCGCGAGAACAGCCTCTCCTGCGTGGGTCCGCTGGCCGAGAGCAACCTCAAGCTTTTCTACTGCGACAAGCTGTTCCTGGGCGTGGACAGCTTCTCGGTGGAAACCGGTCTTTCCACCCCCAGCGTCGAGGAAGCCAGCACCAATCAGATGATGATCTCGCGCGCCCGCGAAGTGATCGCCGTCTTTGACTCGTCCAAGGTGAACAAACGCGCGCTCGCCTTCATCGCCTCCGCCGAAGCCATCGACACGGTCATTACGGACAACAACCTGCCCGCCAACGTCAAACGGCAGCTCAAGGGCATGAAAATCAATGTCGAAACCGTTGTTCCGTAATCAAACCGAAACTCTTTGAAACATTTTCAAAGGCGGTTTAAAAAGCTAATATTCAAAGCATTAGCAAACATTGTCAGCCGTTTCGATTTTTGAAAGTCAAAATTTCAAAACACAAATCGAAACATTTTGCCGGATGTTTTATACATTTGCAATGTTAGATCATCCGCTAATGACACACGATTATAACACTTACAAGGAAATCTTTCAGCAGCCCAGAGTCTGGCTGAAGACCTTGGATTATATCCGCGCGAACAAGAACGAGATTCAGGCGTTCACGGAAAAATACCTTCGGGAAGGATACGAAATCGTGCTCACGGGCGCCGGCACGTCGGCCTACATCGGCGACGCCCTGGAACCCGCCCTGTACACCACCGACTTCAAAGGCGCGAAAGCCATCGCCACCACGGACATCATCACCAATCCGGAAATGTACTTCGACGGGAACAGCAAGGTGCTGCTCGTGTCCTTCGCCCGTTCCGGCAACAGCCCCGAAAGCGTGGGCGCCATCAAGACCGTGGAAAAGACCGCCGGCCGGGTGGCCCACATCTTCATCACCTGCAACAAGGACGGCCATCTCGCCCGGACCCAGGGGGACAACATCCTCTGCCTCCTCCTCCCTCCGGAGACCAACGACCTCTCCCTCGCGATGACCAGCAGCTATTCCACCATGCTGCTCTGCTGCTCCATGGTGGCCAACATCAGCCGCATCGACGAAGACGCCCCCCTCATCGAGGAGGTCGCCTCCTGCGTGGAAAAAGCCATGGCCAGGTATGAGCCCGCCCTGCAGGATTTCGCCTCCCGCGATTTCAACCGCGCCATCTTCCTGGGCTCCGGCCCCCTGAAGGGCGTGGCCGAGGAATGCCGCCTCAAGCTGCAGGAGCTCACCGACGGCGCCGTCATGTGCGCCTATGACTCCTTCCTGGGCTTCCGTCACGGTCCCAAGGCCGTGGTGAAGAGCGACTCCGTGCTGGTCTATCTGGTCTCCCCCAACCCGGCCGTGCGCCGCTACGAACTGGACCTCATCCGCCAGGTG
>JAGCGH010000057.1 GCA_017649705.1 bacterium | reverse complement strand
CGTGGCTTCCCACGGCTACGCCATCTGCACGGACATCAAGCCGGAACACTTGATGGAGAAGATCCTCTACGCCACGGACGAACTGACGGGGCTTTTGGGGGCGGTGGTCTTGATGTATCCCTCCAAGAGCGCCCAGGACCTGAACCTTAAAAGCGTGAAGAAAAAATTCAAGGACAAGAAATTCGCCGCCGGCTGTTCCAGGGACGTCATAGAAAGGGGAGCGGAGCTTTTGGGCTGGACTTTGGAGGAGCTTATTGAGCGCACCATCGCGGCGTATCAGTCCTTCGAGAAATAAAAGGCTAGGAAATGAAAACACTGAAAACACTGCTGGTACTGGCGCTGCTTCTGGTTGTAGCGCTGGTGATCTTCAAATGTTTCTTAGGACATAGCAACAAAAACAAAGAGGAAAATATGGACAATACCGTTTATCAGTTTACGGTGAAAGGCAGGAAAGGGGAGGACGTTCCTCTTTCCCTTTACAAAGGCAAAGTGCTTCTTATCGTCAACACCGCCACCCGCTGCGGTTTCACGCCCCAGTACGAAGGGCTGGAGGCCATGTACGGAAGATTGAAGGGCAAGGGTTTCGAGATGCTGGATTTTCCCTGCAACCAGTTCGGACAGCAGGCTCCCGGAACGGAGGAGGAGATCCATTCCTTCTGCGTTCTGAATTACAAGACGGAATTCCCGCAGTTCGCCAAAGTGGAGGTGAACGGGGAGAAGGCCGCGCCTTTATTCAAGTTCCTGACTGAAAACACCAAGTTCGAGGGTTTCCCGCCGGACGGCAAGATCGCGCCCATCCTGGAAAAGATGCTTGGGGAGGCCGATCCCGATTACGCCTCGAAGCCCTCGGTGAAGTGGAACTTCACGAAGTTCCTTATAGGCCGCGACGGAAAGATCGTCCGCCGCTTCGAGCCCACCGCCCCGCTGGAGGAAGTTGAAAAAGCCATAGAAGAATTGCTGTGATCATGAAAAACAAAGAACCGAGTTTGTTCGAGCAGTACGAGAAGGAAAAGCTCTCCGAAAGCACGCCCCTGGCGGAGCGGCTGCGGCCGGAGAGCCTGGACGAGGTGGTGGGGCAGTCCCATCTCATCGGGCCGGGGAAAGTCTTGAGGAGGCTCATAGAGCGCGACAGCGTGCCCTCCATGATCTTCTGGGGTCCGCCGGGAGTGGGGAAGACCACCATCGCCAACGTGATCGCCAAGACCACCAACGCGCGCTTCATCAATTTCTCCGCGGTGACCAGCGGCATAAAGGAAATAAAGGAAGTGATGAGCGCGGCGGACGAGAACCGGGCCTACGGCATGAAGACCATCCTCTTCGTGGACGAGATCCACCGCTTCAACAAGGCCCAGCAGGACGCTTTCCTGCCCTTTGTGGAGAAGGGCAGCATCATATTGATCGGCGCCACCACGGAGAATCCTTCCTTCGAGGTGAACGGGGCGCTTCTCTCCCGCTGCAAAGTTTTCGTCCTGAAAGGACTCTCGGAGGACGATCTTTTCGCGCTGCTCAAGCGGGCGGTCACGGATCATAGGGGCTTCGGCGACAAGAAAGTCATTGTTAGCGACGATCAGCTGAGGGCGCTGGCGGTCTTTTCAAACGGGGACGCCAGGGGCGCGCTGTCCACGCTGGAGATGGTCGTTCTGAACTGCGAGGAGAAGGACGGAACGCTTACGGTGGACGACGAGATCGTGGCCCAGTGCACCTCCCGGAAATCGCTTTTGTACGATAAGAACGGCGAGGAGCATTACAACATAATTTCCGCCCTGCACAAATCCATGCGCAACTCCGACCCGGACGCGGCGGTCTACTGGCTGGCCCGGATGCTGGAAGGGGGCGAGGATCCCCTCTACGTGGCCAGGAGGGTGACCCGCTTCGCCGCGGAGGACATCGGTCTGGCGGACCCCCAGGCGCTGCAGGTGGCGGTGGCGGCTTTCCAGGCCTGCCACTGGATCGGCATGCCGGAGTGCACGGTGCATCTGGCGGAGGCGGTCATATATCTTTCCATGGCGCCGAAATCCAACGCCTCTTACATCGCCTACGAAAGGGCGAAAGGGGACGCGCTGAAAAAAATGGCCGAGCCGGTGCCGCTTTGCATTAGGAACGCGGTGACGAAGCTGATGAAGGAGGAGGGCTACGGGAAGGGCTACCGCCTGGCGCATTACGAGGAGAACAAGATAGCGGATCTCCAGTGCCTGCCGGACTCCCTGGTCGACGCGGTCTACTACACTCCCACGGAGGAAGGGATAGAGGCCAGGATCAAGGAAAGGCTGCGCCGCATCAAGGAATGGAAGGCGGAGCTGAAACGCCGGAGAGGCGGTAAAAAATAAAAAAGGAACGCCTGGGGAGATCCTCAGGCGTTCTGCTTTTCGGCCAGGCGGCGCACTTCCTTTTCAAACTCCCTGACCAATATCATGTTCAGCCGCTGGGCGGCGGAAAGGGAAAGCGGTCCGGCCAGCCAGAGGATAAGGACAGCCGCGGTCTGCAGCTTCACGGCCTGGGATCTGGCGACGAAGAGGAAAGCGCTGTCCTGAAGGAGCGCGAAGGGCAAAAGCAGGCCCAGGATGAAGGGCAGCGTCAGGACCGTGAAAGCGCACCAGTGGTATTTCAGGATCCTTATGGTAACGTAGCCCCAGGAAGCGGCGATGCCGCTGAAAAAATTCTTCCTGGGCAGCTCCAGCGAAATGGTGGGCAGAAAGATCAGTTTTGCGGAGACCACGACCAGGAAGGGCCAGAGCAAAAGCGTGAAGGCTGTGAGGAAAAGCAGGGCGTTTGCAGTTCCGCCGAAAGACAGAAGCTTGATAAGCCCGGCGTACAGCGTCAGGAGAAAATGCAAAAGATAAGGCAAAATTATCCACACCGGGAGCAAGGGGAGGGCCATTTCCCAAAAGCGCTTCAGGCTCTGGGTGACCAGAACGCCAAGGGGGACTTCGTCGAAGCGCTCGTCGCTTATCCTGGACCAGACGGTGAACTGCTGGGATACCGCCACGATCTCCACCAGGTTCAGAAAAACCAGCCCCAGAAGGACGAAAGCGGGGATGCTGTCTATTCTGCTTCCCAATGAATTGATAAGGACGTCGTTGCAGCGGACGGCGAAGAAAAGCAAAACCGCCCCGGGAAGCCCGGCCAAAAGCAGGCTGGGATAGCGCCCGAGGGCGAAGGCGAAGGCTCTTATAAGCTGCTTTAAGAGATATTTCCTTTTGAAAAGTATCAGCATACAAAAAACATTATAGCAACTTTTCCGGGCTTTTTCTTAATGAAAAGGGAAAAATTCCGCTTCCTTTGCGCTTTCCTATTTCGGAATAATTTGATATAATGCAGTAAGTGGCGCTTCACATGCGCTTTTTATTAACAATTCTCTAAGGAGGTTTCCAATATGGAAGTGGTCGTTTCATCCAAAGGCATCAGTGTTAATTCCCGCGACCGTGAATTCATCGAAACCAAGATCCCAGCCGCTCTCCGCTCCGTGGCTAACGTGACCAAATCGATCAAAGTCCAGGCGGGCTACGAGGGCAACTACTACACCCTGGAGGCTCAGGCCGAGCTTTCCTGGCGCAACAGTTTCATCAAGGCCAGCGCCTCCGGCGTCGACCTCAGGACGACCCTGGACACTCTTTGCGACAAACTGAACGAGCAGGCCAGGACTATAAAAGGCAAGATGACCGCCAAAGACAAAGAGACCATACGCATACAGGAGGATTGAAAGGTCTAAAGTCCAAATTCTTTAACGAACAGGCGGCCTGCTTCGGCAGGCCGTCTTTTTTTACCCCAAAATATGTTAAAATCTTATATATGCGTGTTACTAAATTGGAATCAATAGAGGTCGGCGAATTTTTCCGCGCCCTCGGTGCGCAGAATCACCTTACGGTGGTCTCGGGCGAGCAGGGCATGTCGAGGAAAATAACCACCAGTGAGTTGAACCGCCCCGGCATGGCTTTGACCGGCTACTACGACGATTTCGCGGAATACCGCGTCCAGGTCCTGGGGCTTGTGGAAGTCGTGTATCTTGCCAAACAGCCGGAGGAGATCCAGCGGGAACGCCTCAGCAGACTTTTGCAGATGCATATTCCCTGCGTTATCGTGACCAGGGGCTACGAGCCGCCGCCCGTCCTTCTGGAACTCTCAAATAAGTTCGGCGTTCCCGTCATGACGACTCCGGACGTCACCATGCCTTTCATGAACAAGGTCTCCAAGTGGCTGGACGAAGTCTTCTCCCCCAGGGCCGTCGTGCACGGGGAGCTGGTGGAGGTCTACGGCGTCGGCGTCCTGATCATGGGCAAATCCGGCGTGGGCAAATCCGAGTGCGCCCTTTCCTTGGTCTCCCGCGGACACATCTTCGTGGCGGACGACGTGGTCAAGCTGAGGATCTCCTCCGAAAAGGGACTGGTGGGCGCCGTGAACGAAAAGACCGGGCACCATATGGAGCTCCGCGGCGTGGGCATAGTGAACGTCATGTCGCTCTACGGCGTGAAAGGCATCAGGATGGAAAAGAGCATCGACGTGGTGGTGACGCTTTTCAACTGGGAGGAGCGTGACCAGATCGACCGCTCGGGCCTGGAGGAATCCACCACCGAGATCCTTGGGCAGACGCTTCCGCACATGCAGATCCCGGTGAAGCCCGGCCGCGACGTGGCGCTATTAATCGAGGCCGCCGCCCAGACCTACAAGCTGAAATCCCTCGATTTCGACGTGGCGAAGCGCTTCAACGACCAGCTTATCGACAGCATGATCCAGGCCGCGGAAGACAACAACAAGATCGTTAAATAACATAAACAATACAAAATATGCCGCAAGAATCCACAGCCCTTGAACGTTCGTTGGAAGTCCAGAATTACCAGGGACTGCACGCCAGACCGGCCGCGCTGATAGTCAAACTGGCCGCCCAATACAAGGCGACTCTCACCGCGAGAAGAACAGACGATGAGGAAGAGATAAACGCCAAGTCCATCATGGGGCTTATGATGCTGGCGGCCGGGCAGGGGACGGAACTGATTTTCCGCGCCGAGGGAGAAGACGCCTCCGAACTTTTGGACGCCCTCGAGGAACTTTTCAAGGCAAATTTCAACGAGTAATGAAACAGGGAGAAAATTGATGAGAAAATTTCTGATCCTGACAACGATATTGCTTTTGACGCCGAGCTTCGTCGGCGCCGACGCCTACAACTACGCCATCCGCATGATGTGGGTGGGCGACGCGGAGATGCAGCTCATCATGCGGCATCCGGAGAACGTTTCTGACAATGAGGACGCTGTCTCCGCCAAGGACTGCTATTCCGGAAACCGCAGCCCGGACTGGGGCGTCCAGGACATCACCAGCGACAACCCCGAGTGGGCATCCTACAAGGACGGCGTGACGAACGTCCAGGAGATCGTGGCTGAGGACCTTTTCGACGTGGGCAATTACAAGATCATCGCCCGCTGCATCAGCAACGCCGATCCCGAAAAGCCGGCCCAGGGCACCAAGGTCTTGATCGACACACTGCTGTGGAAAGGTCTCCCGGGGGACAGGGAATCGGTGACTTTGAACGCCAGCACTTTTTACGGCACCAAGACCTGGGCGATCATAAAGGAAAGCGACTACAAGGATCTCTACACCAGGATACTGAAGTTCCGCTACGTGAAGAGCGGCCTGGGCAAGGGGAAATATTCCATCTACGCCAACTACGCCACCAACCTTGACCGCGACGACATCACCACCAACACCTACTTCAAAGTTTACCTGAACAACGAGCAGGTCTACCGCGACACGGGCAACTGGGAGTGGAACAAGAAGCAGACGGTCTTCCACGTGCACAAGCCCTGGACCGTCAAGGTCTGGCGCAACGACAACAAGCGGGAAATAAAAGTCCGCGGCGTGGCGGACGGCGCCTACCATTCGGTGGATGTCCGCAGCAAGATCGTGTTGGGCCGCTATATCGGGACTAACGACTTTTTCGTCAGGAAAAACGGCAAGTACGTCTTTAAAGAACACGATTATATCCACCCGGACAAGAAATAATATGGACAAGCGCGTTGACTGGGATACGTATTTCATGAACATCGCCAAGGAAGTGGCGACCAGATCCACCTGCCCTAGAAAAAGCGTGGGCGCCGTCATCGTCAAGGACCGCCGGATACTTTCCACCGGCTACAACGGCAGCATCCGCGGCATGCCGCACTGCACGGATGTGGGCTGCGACATTGAGGACGGGCACTGCGTGGCCACGGTCCACGCCGAGGCCAACGCCATAATCCAGGCCGCCAGGAACGGCGTGTGCATCGACGGGGCGGACATCTACGTCACCGCCAGCCCCTGCTGGAACTGCTTCAAGCTCATTGCCAACAGCGGCATCAAGAGAATATATTACGGCGAATTCTACAGGGACGAAAAGAGTCTCAAAGTCGCCAAAGAATGCGGGATCGAGCTGATCTCGCTGGAAAAGAAGGACTAAATTTTTGGCCACGTTCATCTCTTTGCACTATTTCGCCACCGGTCCCGGTCAGGAGCTTTACCAGTATCTGTGCGAAAAGGGGATTGACGCGGCGCTATGGGAGATCCCTTTTTCTTTTTCCACTAGGGATCGCTGCCGACTTTCCGTCTTTCAGGGCGGCAAATTTTGGCAGTATGAATGCGAGGCGCCCAAAGGCCCTGCCGTCTGGCGGTATTGGCGGGAGCTCGGCCTGACGAAAAAAGTTCTGGCGCTTCTGCGCGGGAAGGGATTTGCGGTAGACACCTACATTGGCAACGGCGCTTTCGACACCCTGGCCGGGATCAGGGAAAAGATAGGAAAGACCGTACTCTTCACCATCGATTACGCGCCCAAGGCCCAGCCCTGGTTCTTAAGGGGCGTTTACCGCGCGCTGGACAAGTACGTTTGCGAAAGGGCCTCCGCGGTCTGGAACCTCTCTCCCAGGATGCAGGAGGCTAGGGAAAAAGACCATCCCGGCTTGAAATGCAAACGCGTCCTGACCGTGCCCCACGGCACGCACTACTCCAAGCTTGCCTCCGTAAGAAAAACGCCCTCTGATCCCGAATCCCTCGTTTTCATGGGGCATTTGAAGGAAGATTCCGGAGTGGACCTCGTTTTGCGGTCGCTGCCGTCATTAAAGGAAAAATTCCCCAAGGTCTCCCTCACCGTGGCTGGAACTGGCCCGGCGGAGGAAGGTTTGAAAAAGCTGTCTGAAGAGCTTGGCCTGGGGGAACGCGTGAATTTCACAGGCTTCATCGAGAGCCACGAGGAGCTGGAAAAGATCATCTGCTCCTGCGCCGTGGGCCTGGCGCTCTACAATCCAGACAGGGACGTTTTTTCCCGCAACGCTGATCCCGGAAAGCCGAAAGTATATTTGGGCTGCGGACTGCCAGTCATCATAACCGACGTGCCGCTTGTGGCAAAGGAAATAGAAGCCCGGGGCGCCGGAAAGATCGCGTCTTACGACACCGGCTCCCTTTCTTCAGCGCTTTCCGAGATATTGGCTGATTATAAGAAATACCGCGCGGCGGCCGAAGAGATGGGCCGCGCATACGACTGGGACGCGATCTTTAAAAAAGCGTTGGACGACTTATGGGCAAAGTGACAAAAATAGCCGAGCATTCCCTCAAGGTGTTGGAATTCGACGCGCTTTTGGAAGTGCTCGCGAATTATGCCTCGACAAGCGGCGGGAAAGAATATGTTTTGTCCCTCAAGCCGCTGACCGACAGGGGAAAGGTCGAAACGCTCCTCAAGGAGACCACGGAATTCCGCGGCCTCATCGACAGGGGATGCGCGCCCATAATGGGGGAGATCAAAGACCTTTCCGTTTGGTTCGCCGACATAGGCGGAAGAAGAGTGCCCTTCGAGCCGAACGAACTTAACGACATCGCCTCCGCCTTCGAGTGCTGCCGTTCGCTCAAGACGCAGCTGAAAGGATACGCTGAGCTGCTGCCCCTGATGTCGCAGTGGACGGACAAGATCGCGGATCTTACCGAACTTTCGCACGCCATAAGGGACGTCGTCTCGCCGGACGATATGATAAGGGACGGCGCCTCCAAGGAACTGAAAGAACTCAGGGGAAAGATCGCGAAGCTTGACGCTGCGATAAAGGAACGCCTGCAGCGGATAATGAACGCCGCGGCGGTGAAAGACGCCCTGGAAAACCGCAACATTCTGGAAAGGAACGGCCGCCCGGTCCTGGCGTTGAAAGCGCCCTCTAGAAGGGCGGTGGCCGGCGTCGTGCACGACAAGAGCCAGACCGGACAGACGGTCTACGTCGAGCCCCAGGCGGTCTTCTCCCTCGTCAACGAGCTGGAGGAGACGCGCTACGACGAACGCCGTGAAATAACGCGCATCCTGTGGTCCCTGACTTCCAAGCTGGCGGAAAGAGCGCTGTCGGCTCTTATGACCGCCAAGGCGGTCGTGTATATCGACTCCACGCTTGCCAAAGCCCGCTTCTCGGCCGCCTACGAATGCATAGAGCCCTCTTTGACAAAGGACGGGTCATTGGAGTTTGCGGGCGCCAGACACCCCCTTCTCGGCGCGTACATCGCGAAAAAGAGCCATATGAAGCCCCGCGACGCCATGCAGCGCCTGACGCCTCTCAACATAAGACTGGGCGAGGAGTTCAACATCGTGGTGGTGACAGGCCCCAACACCGGCGGCAAGACGGTCGTTTTGAAGACCCTCGGGCTTTTATCCCTGATGGTCCAGAGCGGCATGCATATTCCGGCCGCCCATCCCTCCCGCATGCCGGTCTTCAAAAAGATCTTCGCGGACATCGGCGACGAGCAGAGCATAGAGCAGAATCTTTCCACCTTCAGTTCGCATCTCACCAACATGGCCGGGATCCTCGAGGAAGCGGACAAGGAGAGCCTTGTCCTGCTTGACGAATTGGGAACCGGCACGGATCCCGCGGAGGGCGCGGCGCTCGGCATGGCCACGCTCGATCATCTAAGGGCAAGGGAAGCCAGGACGGTCATCACGACGCATCTGGGAGCCTTGAAAGCCTACGCCTACCAGTCTCCGGAAGTGGAGAACGCCTCCATGGAATTCGACAGGGGAACGCTGCTGCCGACCTACCGGCTGCTTTTAGGGCAGCCGGGAAGCAGCAACGCGCTGGCCATAGCCAGGCGCTACAAGATCCCTAATGAAGTCCTTGACCGCATGGAAGAGCTTCTGAAGGAGGAGAACGAGGACACCTCGGATCTGATCAACAGAGTCCAGCACGTGAAGTCCGTGGCGGAAAAAGCCAGGCGCCGCAACGAGAAACTGAGGGTGAAGCTCACCCAGAGCATCAAGGATACGGAAAAAGAAAAGATCACGATAAAGGAGGAGGCGGAAGCCAGGATCTCCTATATCATGGACGACATCGTGAAAGAAGTCGAGGAGTTCTCCCACAACGTGGATCTGGCGCCGGAGCCCTGGAAGGGGCTCATCGGGAAGCTCAGGGAAAGAGTGCTCTCCATCTCCAAAGGAACGCCCAGGGAGCAGCACAGGCTGGAATTCCTCGCGGGCTTGAAGCCCGGGGACAGCGTCTATGTGACGAACCTCAGGACTTTCGGCGAAGTGGTGAAGATAAACCAGCGTCAGAAGACCGTGCGATTGAAAGCGGACGGTCTTCTGTACGACGTGCCCTTTGGCAATCTCGAGGAAAAACCCTTCAATCTGCCGGACAGCCGCAAATTGGTGGTACCGGCCGTTAAGAAGGAAGAGAAGAAACTTGTTCCGCCGCCGGCTCCCGTCATAAGGAAGCGGAAAGCCGCGCCCTCAGGGCAGTTCCTGGCAAAACTGAAAGAAGGGGACACGGTCTTCCTGCCGCAGTTCCAAGACAAGGGGACGGTGGTGAAAATAGACAGGGCGAAGAACAGGGCGAAGGTCAAGTTCGGGGCCGTGGAGGTCCAGGTGCCTTTCGACACCCTTGAAAAACCTTGAAATAAGATCGCCCTTTTAGTATAATTCTCGTCGCAATAGTGGTATCGGAGTGTAGCTCAGCCTGGCTAGAGCGCTACGTTCGGGACGTAGAAGTCGGAAGTTCGAATCTTCTCACTCCGACCATTTTAAAAACCCGCGGAATCATATCCCGCGGGTCTTTTTTTCGGCGCGCCCGAAAGATCCTCAGCCTTTCCAGAAGGGGGACATGGAGCGGATGCGGGCGATTATCTTCGGCATCTCCTCCAGGGTGTAGTCTATCTCCTCTTCCTTGGTATAGCGGCTCAGGCTGAACCTGACGGCGCTGTGGGCGAGCTTGGCCGGCAGCCCCTGGGCCAGGAGCACGTGGGAGGGTTCCAGCGATTCGCTGGAGCAGGCCGATCCCGTGGAGGCGCAGATGCCCTTGTCGCTCATGGAAAGCAGAATGGCTTCGCCTTCGATGAACTCAAAGGAAATGTTGGTGGTGTTGGGAGTGCGGCATTCCCGGTCGCTGTTAAGGTAGGAATAGGGGATGCTGAGAAGCCCCGCTTCCAGCTTGTCTCTCAGCCTTTTCACCTCCGAATTTTCAAAGGGAAGGGCTTCCTTGGCCATCAGGCAGGCTTTGCCCAGCCCGGCGATGAAGGCCACGTTCTCCGTTCCGGCCCGGCGTCCTCTTTCCTGATGGCCTCCGGCCAAAAAGGAAGAGAAGGGCGTTCCGCGCTTCAGATAAAGCGCTCCGATGCCTTTCGGGGCATGGATCTTGTGACCGGAGATGGAGAGGACGTCCACCGGAATCGCCTGCACGTCCAGGGGGATCTTGCCGGCGGCCTGGACGGCGTCCGTGTGCATCAAGGCGCCTTTGCCGTGGGCTATTTCGGTAAGCTCCTTTACGGGCATGACGTTGCCGGTCTCGTTGTTGGCCCACATTACGGATACCAGGGCGGTCTTTTCGGTTATGGCCTCCCTGAGGGAATCGGGATCTATAAGTCCGCGCTTGTCGACGGGAAGCACCTTGACAGTATAGCCTCTTTTTTCCAGGGGCTTTTTCAGATTGAAGACCGCGGGATGCTCCACGTCGGATATTATGACTTCGCTGCGGGAACCGTTTGAAATGTTCCTTAGCCCCTGCAGAACGCCCCAAACGGCCGTGCTGTCGCTTTCCGAGCCGCAGCTGGTGAAGATGACCTCGTCGCCGTACGAGGCGTTGAAAAAGGCCGCCACGGCTTCCCTGGAGCGCTCCAGGGCCTTGATGGGGCGTCTGGCGAATTCATACATGCTGGAGGGATTGCTGAATTCCTCTTTGAGAAAGGGGAGCATCTCCTCCAAAACTTCCGGCGCGACTTGCGTGGTGGCGTTGTTGTCCAGGTAGGCGAACATTATGTTTCCTTATTTGGTCTGACAGCCGGAGTTGACCCGGTCGATGATCTCTTTAATTTCGGCCTTGCAGCTGCCGCAGGCGCCGCCGGCTTTGGTATAGGCGGTCACTTCCTCCACGGTGGTGAGGTGGTTTTCCCGGACGACTTTCTCAATGAGCTTGTCGGTGACGGCGAAGCAGCGGCACACCAGTTTCCCTTCCAGCTCTTCCTTTTCCTCCGGCTTGATCCCGCGGTAGTCGTTCACGGCCGCCTCCAGGGCTTCGCTGCCCATGACCGAGCAGTGGAATTTGGCCTGGGGAAGTCCGCCCAGCTCCTCAACGATGTCCTTGTTGGTAATTTTCAGGGCTTCGTCTATGGTTTTGCCGATGACCAGTTCCGTCAGGATGCTGGCCGAGGCAATGGCGCTGGCGCAGCCGAAGGTCTTGAAGGTGGCCTTTTCGATAACTTCGGTCTCGGGGTTTATTTTCAGATAGAGGTACATGACGTCGCCGCAGGCCATGCTGCCGACTTTGCCGACGCCGTTGGCGTCGGGCAGTTCGCCCATGTTGCGGGGATTGCGGAAATAATCCATTACTTTGTCGCTATAGTCCCACATATTTTCAAATCTTTTTGGTTTCCTTTATTTTACTATAAACTCATAATCCGTCTTTCAAGCCCAGGCGGCGGTTCCTGGCGGAGTTCAGGCGTTCGTTGAACTCGTTGAAGATGGAATTGGGCACGCTTCTCTTGGGGAAGATCGTCGCGTATTCCCCCCAGTTCGCGGGCTCCTGGGTGAAGAGATCCTGGTATACGGGCTCGAGGTTTGCGCGGGAAATGGGGAAGGCGTCCCTCTGGCAGCTGAAGCTCCAGAAGAGATGGTTCTCGTAGTTGTCCCGCTTGTCGGCGTTGTAGAGATAAATGGAGAGGTCGTAACGCTCGTAGAGGAGGCTTTCCTTGTATTCGAAGCCCACCATGAAAGTGAAGTCAATGAGCGAGGTGTCCTCCTTCAAGTCTTCCTGGGTGACCAGCACGTAGCCGTGGTCGGTGAGATATTTGGAGGTCATGCCCCGAACTAATTCGGAGACGCCCCGGTCGTCTTCTTCCTTGAAGGGCAGGAAGCAGAAGCCCACGTAGTTGCTAGGGCTTATGGAGAGGCTTTCCTCCACGACGAACTCGTTGTATTCCGTGCTGAAAAAGTAGGTGTTGCCGGTGGGCGGATGCTTGTAAACGCAGCCGCAGTTCAGAAAAAGCGCGGCGGCGCAAAGCAGCAGTAGAACAAGGGCTTTTTTAACCATCATAGATCCTCCTCGCAGGGCTTGATGTCTATTAACTGCAGTTCTATGGTCTTGCTGTTGCGGTATTCGTTTATGTAGGGATAGACGACCATGTCGAACTTCGGCAGGGATTCTATTTCGTAGAGCCTGTCGCTCCAGTTGAAGGCGAAGACCTGGCGGTAGGCGCCATCCTGCGCCACCGTGAACTTCAGATGCTTGCTCTTTATGATCTGGGGCTCGTCCGCCAGCCTCGCTCCCTTTACGAGGAACATCGGCTCCGGGTTGCCCGCCCCGTGGGGCTCGCACATTTTCAGAAGCTCGATGAGCTCCTCGTTGAGATCGTCCAGCTTGACCTCGGCGTCTATCTCCAATTTTACCTGGGGAGGCTCGCCGTCGCGGCATTCCTGGGCCAGCTTGTCCAGCTCTTCCCTGAGCCTGTCGATGTTTTCCGTCTTTACGGAAAGGCCCGCCGCGATGCGGTGGCCGCCGTAGGCCTCGAGGATGTCGCCGCAGCGTCTCAGGGCGTCGAACATGTGGAAGTTTCCGCAGCTGCGGCAGCTTCCTTTGCCCACTCCGCCCTGGATGGCGATTATGACCGCGGGAAGTCCGTAGCGCTCCACCATCCTGGAAGCCACGATGCCTATGACGCCGGGATTCCAGTTCTCGCCGGCCACCACGATGACATGCGGGCCTTCCGGGTATATCTGGGGCAGGCTTCCGGGGGCTTTGGAGAGATTGGCTATCTCAAGGGGCAGCGTCTTCTCAAAAGCGGCCTGGGCCTTGCGGAAAGTTTCTTTCTCGATCTTCTGCCGCTCCTTGTTGGCTTCCTCCAGATCGTCCACCAAAACTTCCCCCATGGCGGCGTCTTTCGTGAGCATCAGCTCCACGGCGGTAGAGGCGTCGTTGACGCGCCCCGGGGCGTTCAGCCTGGGGGCGAGGGAAAAAGTCACGTCCTTGACGTCGCAGTTAAGGGAACGGGTCTTCTCCATCAGTTTCTTGAGCCCCGGCCTTACGGTGTTCCTGAGGGCGGCCAGCCCGAATTTTACGAAGACGCGGTTCTGGCCGTAGAGCGGAACGACGTCGGCGATGGTCCCCAGGGCCACCAGATCAAGGTATTCCTTCAGGTCTATGTTGGCGGCTTTTTTAATGTTTTTCGCGCCGGCCCTTTTGACGAGGCACCAGCAGAGCATGAAGGCCACGCCCACGCCGGCCAGGTTGTAGTAGCCGGAATCTTCCACGCTTCCGGAGCCTATTTCTATCTTGGGGTTGATGACGGAATAGGCCGGCGGCAAAAGGAACGCTTTCATGCCGTTGATCATGAAGAGATCGGCCTGGGGGTCGTACTTCGGCTCGTGGTGGTCCGTTATGATGACGTCCACATGGTGCTTTTTAAGCAGCTCGACTTCTTCTATGGCGTTTATGCCGCAGTCCACGGTTATGAGAAGCTTATAGCCCCGGGAGGCCAGTTCCTCGGCGCTTTTCTGGCTCAGCCCGTAGCCGTCGGAGAGGCGTTTCGGGATAAAATAATCCACATTTCCGCCAAGATCGCGGATAACTTCAGTCACAAGGGCCGTGGAGGTGACGCCGTCCACATCATAGTCACCATAGACGATGATCTTTTCGCCTTTTTTTATAGCCGAGATAATACGCTCCGCGGCGTTGCAGAGGCTTGCATCCTCGATTTTGCGCTGCGGAAGATTTGAAAGCGCGCAGTGGAGGAAATCCTCAACTGCCGACACTTCGTACAAACCGCGGTTGCACATGACTTTTGCGAACGCAACGGGATATACCTCGGAAAGATGTTTAGTGATTATTGAATCGGTGTCTTTAATTTCCCATGCCGTCCCTTGGTGTATCTTGGGCAGCTTGTGCAAAGTTTTCCTTTTGGTTTAACATTATTCTTTTCTTGATTTGTCATTAAATTTATTATACCATAAAAATAATAAATGGATAGGACTGTCTATGGCGAGAGCATACAACTTTTGCGCCGGGCCGGCCATGCTGCCGGAAGAGGTGCTTCAGAAAGTCCGGCATGAGCTTTTGGACTACGCTTCCAGCGGCATGTCGGTGATGGAGCTGAGCCATCGCTCGGACGCTTTCAAGGACATTCTTTCCGAAGCGGAGGAACGTCTGAGGCGCCTCCTTTCCATCCCGGAGGATTACTGCGTGCTTTTCCTTCAGGGCGGCGCCTCCCTGCAGTTCCCCATGGTGCCGATGAACCTCGGGAAAGGCGCCTACGTCATAACCGGGCGCTGGGCCCAGAAAGCCTATGAGGCCGCGAAGCTGCAGGGCAGGGGAGAGGCCTTCGCCGGCAGCGCCGACCGCGATTTCGAATACATTCCCAAAATAGACCCCTCTGAGATCCCCGGGGACGCCGATTTCGTGCACATCTGCGACAACAACACTCTTTACGGCACGAAGTTTTTCAAGCCTCCGGAAACCGGGGGCCGGCCTCTGGTCTCCGACATGTCCTCCTGCATCCTTTCCGCGCCGGTGGACGTTGGCAAATACGGGCTCATCTACGCCGGCGCGCAGAAAAACATCGGCCCGGCGGGCCTGTGCGTGGTCATTATGAAAAAGAGTTTGATCCCGGAAGATCTGCCGGGGAGCGTTCCCCTGATGCTCAGATACAAGACTTATTACGAGCACGGCTCCCTTTACAACACGCCGCCAACTTTCTCCGTTTACGTGGCCAATCTGGTTTTCAGGTGGCTGGAGGAAAAGGGCGGGCTTGCGGCCATGGAGGAAGTGAACAAGGCTAAGGCCCAGTTGCTCTACGACGCCATCGAAGAGTCCGCGTTTTACGTCAACAAAATTTCCCCCAGGGACCGCTCCATTATGAACGTGCCCTTCAGGCTCCGCAACCGAACACTCGAGCCGCTTTTCCTTGCGGAGGCGGAGAAAGCCGGGCTCAACAACCTTAAGGGGCACTGGTCCGTAGGGGGCATAAGGGCCAGCATCTACAACGCCATGCCCATGGAAGGCGTCGAGGCGCTGGTATCATTCATGCGTGAATTCGAAAAAAACAACATCTAGATAAGGTTAAGGAGAAAAGATGAAGAGACTGCCTGTGGCTTTGCAGCTTTATTCCGTAAGAGAGGACTGCCAGAAAGATTTTCCCGGCGTTTTGAAAGCCGTGAAAAACATGGGGTACGACGGAGTGGAACTGGCCGGATTCAACGGCTTGACCGTTGCCGACCTCAATGCCATAACCAAGGATCTGGGCCTTAGGATCGTTTCCGCCCACGTGGACCGCGCGGAACTGATGAAGGATCCCCTGAGGAGCGCCGAAATATACGAAGCGCTGGGATGCGACTACGTGGCTTACCCCTGGTCCGGCCTTGACGAGCTGGCGGGCGGGGAACGGTATCCCGAATTCATAGAGAGCACGAAAAAGATAGCCCGGGCGCTGAAGATCCGGGGCGTCGGCCTCCTTTACCACAACCATGACCACGAGCTGAAACTCTACGAGGGGCAGACGCTTCTGGACAATCTGCTTTTCGACGTTGGAGTGGAAAACATCGCTTTGGAACTGGACCTTTGCTGGTGCAAAGTCGGGGGCTTCGAACCCGCCCAGTTCCTGCGTGACCACAAGGGCCATGTTCCCCTGGTGCACTTCAAGGATTACACCGGTTCGAAGGAGGAGAACAATTTCAGCTTCGCTCCTCTGGGCATGGGCTGCCAGGACATCGGCGAGCTTTTGGTGGCTTCCGCGAACTGCGGCGCGGAATGGATCGTGGTGGAGCAGGACGAGCCTTCCAACGGCATGACGGCGCTTGAATGCGCGGCGAAGAGTTTCATAATGCTCGAAGAACTCCAGAAATGAGCAAGGCTTTTTCAGAATTCAAAAAGATCTTCTCCAGGCACATCCTGGGGCTGCCGCTGACCACGCTCATTTCCGCGGTCCTCAGCGGAACTATGCCTTTCCTAAGATGGCCTATGCACACCGCTTTTCTTTGCGCCCTCCTGAGGGAAAAGAAGGACGGAGGTCATTTCCCCGACGTCTTTTTGGCGGCGATTATAAGGCATGCGCCTTTTTTCCTTGTCTGGGTCTTTTTGATCCTTCCCCTTTTGACCGTGATGTATTTCGTTTCCGCCGGCTTTTCCATCGCTCTTGGCGGAGCTGTTTTCGCGGCGGTTTTGCTTTTTAACGTCCTCTTTATCCTGGTCTTCTTTCTCCTGATGCATCCCCTGGCTTTTTATCTCTCCTATGCCTGGGAGCATGAGGAAAAGGGCTTTTCCTCCGACCTTAAACTTTTGCTTTCTTATCTTTCCCACTACTTCGAAAGGCCTTTCTCGCACGTCTTTTTCACCCTGAAGTGCTATCTCCTTTACATTCTGGGGATCGTTTTGGTGGCGTTTCCCGTCGTTTTGCTTTTTCCTTTCCTGTACTTCCCCCACTACGACGCCTGGCACCGCAACAGTTTGATAGTAATATTTTCGCTGATCATTCTGGGCGTGGCCTTTGTTTTCGCCCTCGCTTTCTTCCTTTTGTACCTCGGCCCCTTTTTCTCCTTCCTGACGCTTGTAATGTACGAGCCGCTGGCGCCAAAGGGATGCGGCGGCGGGGAAGACTCCGGCGCGGTGGAGAGCGGTGATTTGCCTTACGGGGAAGTCAAGTCCGAGCAGCTCAAACACTGGAAGCTTACGGTCGCCTACGACGGCACCAGGTTCTGCGGCTGGCAGGTCCAGCCCGGCGTCAGAACGGTGCAGGGAGAACTTCAGGCCGCGCTGAAGAGGCTTCTGAGGGAGGACGTGACGGTGACGGCTTGCAGCCGCACGGATTCCGGAGTGCACGCCCAGGGCCAGACGGTGGACTTCTTCACCTCCAGGGACATTCCCTCCGAGAAGCTTCTGCGGGCCCTCAATACTTACACGCCGGAGGACATCAGCGTCACGAAAATAGAGGAGGTCGCCCCTGATTTCCACAGCACTTTCAGCGCCTGCGGAAAGCATTACCGCTACACCGTCTTCACCGGGGAGGCGGACGACGTGATGACCAGGAATTTCCATCTCCTGCTGCGGCGCGATTTGAACGTCGAAGCCATGCGGCAGGCCGCGGCTTTCTTCGTGGGCGAGAAGGAATACAAGGGGCTGCAGGTGAAGAGCGGCAAGCCGGAGGAGGCCACCGTGCGGCTTGTGACCGCCGCGGAGGTCAGAAGGGAAGGCGATCTTGTCCTTATCGACATTTGGGGCAAGGGCTTCATGTACAAACAGGTCCGCTCCATGGCGGGACTTTTGCTGGCGGTGGGCGAAGGCCGGGTCAAGCCCGAGGAAACGGAGGGATTGATGAGCGGAGAAGCCGGCGTGAGGAAGACCGAGGTGGCGCCGCCCCAGGGCCTCACGCTAGTCAAGGTCTATTATGACCAGAAAGAATTTGACGCCAGGAGCTGACGGTGAAAGTATTTCTTGTCTCCCTCATACCCTCCAGACTTTGCGGAAAGATCTTCCGCTATTTCGCCACCAGGAGATGGCGCTTCCTTATCAGGCGCTTCAAGTCCGCCTATGCCATCGACGAATCATTGGCGGTCGTCCCGGAAGGCGGCTTTCCCACGCTTCTGGATTTTTTCCTGAGGGAGCCGAAGCCTGAAGCCAGGCCCCTTGACCCTGACGCAAACAAGCTCCTGACTCCCACGGAGTCCCTCGTGTCCCAGACGGGGACGGTAAGCTCCGATGAATTCATGGTTGTGAAAGGGGAAGCCTGCCGGCTGACAGACCTGGTGAAGAAGGACTGCTCGGCCTACGAGGGCGGGCTCTACGCCGTCCTTTACCTTTCGCCGGCGGATTTCCACCGCATCTACGCGCCCACGGATGCCAGGCTCGTTTATTCCAAGCTTGAACCAGGCGCGAAGAAGCCCGTATTCCCGAGCTATGTTAAAAAACATCCGGACGTTTTCGTGACCAACCAGCGGGTCGTTATGGAATTCGACACGGGAAGAGGCCGCTTCCTTATGTGCGCGGTGGGCGCCCTGAACGTTGGGAACATCACCACGAGATTCAAGGAAGGCGAGCCCTTCGAAGCGAAAAGAGGCATGGAAGTCGCGGCTTTCGAGTTCGGCTCCACCGTGGTCATCGCCTTTGAGAAAGGGCGTTTCGCAATCGAGCCCGGGGCGCAGTCCGGAAGCAAGATAAGGCTGGGAGAGCCCCTGGCCCGCTTCCTTGCTTAAGCCCCCTTGACAAAAGAAGATATTTTAGGATATTATATGGACGCTTAAACTGTTATTTTAGTTCGGGCGGATATTTGAAAGACCAATGCGCCAAGGCAGCTCTATAATAAGGCAAAAAAGGAGGTGATGTATCAGTTAACAACGAGCCGTGGGTTGCCATTTGCGGCGAAAGCAAGATATAAATGGAGGATCCTTCGCGGATCTTTTTAGTCCAGTCCTTTGGATGATCAAAGTAGGCTGCGCGGTCGGGGAGTTTCCTAGTTTGGAATGAAAAGTGACCGGGGGCCGAAAAAGAGCAGAAAAAGGAAAAGGGGACAAGTGATTATGAATAACGATACTATTGTGATCAGCGGCGACATCAAAGTCAACTTCTGATCTTGGAAAAACGACCTCCCGGCAGCGGGAGGTCTTTTTTTTCGGCAACGTTTTTTCTTGATTTTATTCCGATAAGAGTATATAATAATAAGCATGGATAATGAATTAGTGCTTACTTCAGTAGAGGTTGCCAAGAAATGGCAAGTATCACCGAGGCGCGTCTCCGTTCTTTGCGCAGAGGGACGTGTTGCAGGAGCTTTAAAAAAAGGTAAGACTTGGCTTATTCCTTTTTTTTCAATCAGGCCAGCCGATTTAAGATTAAAGCATAAACCTGAAGAGATTCAAAAAACTGTAGAAAAAGAAATCTTAATTCAAAACAGAAGATTTCTGGGGAACAAGTACAAACTTCTTGATTTCATAGATGAGATAGTCTCCAATTATTGTAAAGACGCCAAATCGTTTTTGGATATTTTTGCTGGAACAGGTGTTGTTGCCTATCATTTTGCTAATAAAATGGATATTGTTACTAATGATATTTTATATAGTAACTATATAACTCATATAGCATTCTTATCATCTGAATCTGTTGATATTATAAAACTAAGGACTTACACAAATTATTTTAATTCAATTAATACTGAGACTCTATCTGACAATTATATGTCTCTGAATTTTGGCGACACTTATTTTTCGCGTGATGATTGTAAGAAAATTGGTTATATTCGTGAAAAAATAGATTCACTTTATTCTCAAAAAGCCATAAATGAACGCGAACGTGCTATCCTTATAACGAGTTTATTGTATTCAATGGATAAAATTGCAAACACATGCGGACATTATGACGCTTATAGAAAAAACGGTAAATTTGAAAAGTCCTTTGTCCTAAAACTTATCAAAATTGAGAATAATACAATCAATAAGCGTGTGTTTTATAATGGAGATTCTAACCAGATAATCTTACAAAAAGATTTTCCAAAAGTTGACTGCGTTTATTGCGATCCTCCTTATAATAGCAGGAATTATTGCGATTTGTATCATCTTTTAGAGAATGTCGCTAAGTGGGAAAAGCCGCCAGTTTCTGGTGAGGCCAGGAAAATGGAAAGGACAAATCTAAAAAGTGAATACTGTGGTAAACAAGCGGCCAAGGCTTTCGAAGATCTCGTAAAACATCTTAATTGCAAATATATTCTCCTTTCTTATAACAATACAGGTGAGAAAGCAAATGATAGAAGCAATGCAAGAATAAGTGACGATGATATTATCAGAATTTTAAAAAGCAAGGGAGAAGTTAAGGTTTTCTCTAAAAAATATAAGGCTTTTTCAACAGGGAAATCAGATAATACCGATAACGAAGAGAGAATTTTTCTTTGCGTAGTAAAAGAAAAATCTTCTGAATTAACAAAATACGATTTTGTGAAGTCACCACTAAACTATACCGGTGGTAAAACAAAATTGTTACCTCAAATAATGCCCTTGTTTCCCAGCAAAATTGACACTTTTGTCGATCTTTTTTGTGGCGGTGGCAACGTTGGCATTAATATTCACGCTAACAAGATTATTTACAACGATTCTGACAAGATAGTTATAAGATTGTTAACATTTTTTAAGAACAATTCATTTAATAGTATAAAATCTAAAGTTGAAGAAATCATAGGAATTTTTGGGCTTTCAGATTCAAGCCTTTTTGGTTATGACAAGTATTGTTCTGATAGTTCAAAAGGGCTCGCTGGTTTTAATAAAAACAATTATTTAAGTCTCAGAAATCATTTCAATTCATCTGATAAAAATAATTTAGCTGAATTACTGACGTTAATCATTTTTGGATTTAATAATCAGATTCGGTTTAATAATCGAGGTGAGTTCAATTTGCCTGTTGGGAAAAGAGATTTTAATAAAGTAATTAAAGACAATTTGAAACGGTTTTGTGAATCTTTGAAAAAGCAAAACTCTTTATTACTTGATGTAGATTTCAGGAATTTTGATATTTGCTCGTTATCAAGTAATGATTTCGTTTATTGCGATCCTCCTTATCTTATCGCAAATGCTACGTATAACGAGAAAGGAGGTTGGACAGAGGATGACGAAAGAGATTTGTTAAGATTGCTGGACAAACTTAATGACATGAAAATTAAATTTGCTCTTTCAAATGTTATAGAACATAACGGTTATAAAAATCAAATTTTGTTGGAATGGGCTTCGCAATATAATATCCATGCCTTAAATTTTTCATATGATAATTCAAATTATCACAGTTCAGCTAAAAGGAATAAAACTAAAGAAGTTTTAATAACCAACTATTAGTTTTCTATGAAAAAACCATGGTCTATTACAACAACAGTTCGAAACCCCCTAAGAATAAAAGATTTTTTGGAGGCAGCTTCTGAGCTGGATGGTAAAATTTGGAATACGGATACTCAGATATATTTTCAAAAACTTCTTATTAAGAAAAGATTATATGGATATGGGAATCCTCAATTTTATGCTGGATTACCTTCAAACATCATTCGCGTATTAGAAGATACGGATAATGATATTCCCGAAGCGATTATAGAAAATATAATTGAAATTAAGAGATACACAGATTTACCAATGCGAGGTCGACAATCTATGAATCCTTTAACCAAATTCGGATTTATTAAGATTGGGACTGATGATAAAATAGTTCATTTAACTGACACTGGTACACTTCTCCTCAATACTCCAGATGAAAATATCGGTGAAGTTTTGCTTAAAAGTTTTATAAAATGGCAATTGCCTATTCCAGAAGATAGAGCTTTTTCCGATGAAAATCTTTATTCAGTGGTACCATTCGTAAATACATTAAGGCTAATTGCTTTAGTAAATCGATTGGAACAGGAACGAGGAAATAAAGCAATCGGTCTTCAAAAGCGAGAATTTGCTTTGTTTGCTATGACTCTTACCAGAGAATCCGATACCATAGAAGTAGCAAAAAAAGTATTGTGTTTTCGAGATTTGCAAAAAGGGAAGAATGAAGCAGAAAGAAAGAAAATTCGTCATGTTTTTTATTTTGATTTTATTTCTCAAATTATAGGAACGACAGATGCAAAAACCATTGAGAAATTTTCGAAGAATCTAAATGATTATGCCGACAATGCTATTCGTTATTTTCGCCTTACTAATTTTATTTGTTTGCGAGGCAATGGATATTATATTGATCTTGAGAATGCTCGAAAAACAGAAATCGAAGCACTTTTTGAAAAGGAATTCTATAAACCTAGATCTTTCTCTACGAAGACGGATTACAATAGTTTTCTCTCTTCCGATGATTCACTGATTTTTCCGTGGGAAGAGAAGAGCAAATTGTTTGACATTGCTTCAAAATTGCACAGTGATTACGAACAATTAAGTGCTCTGTTAGGAGAAATGACTCAGCCGTATGACATTTCAAGAGCGTCTTCAATTGACAGCTTAAAAGGTGCAATTAGCGATTTGCGTCTTAAAATAAAAGGTTTAAGAAACAAACTTGAGCACAATACTGCTCAATCAATAAAATACATAGAAACTTGTATTGAAGATTTGGCACATATTTATGAATTTGATGAAGGTAGTAGAGCGCTTAGATTAGAACGTCTTTCAACTAATGCGCTTCATGCAATCAATGACGCAAAATCAGTGAGCCCAAATTATCCCGTCGGGGATGATAATGAACCTACGACTACTGCTCCTGCCGGTAAGCCTGATATTGAATGTGCATACGAAGATTTTAACATGATTTGTGAAGTTACCATGCTGAAAAATAGAGATCAATGGCATAATGAAGGATACGCTGTTCAGAGGCACTTGCGAGAGTTTGAAAACAGTCACGAAAATTGTTATTGCCTTTTTGTTGCTCCTTCTATTCATGTTGATACGGCTGAAACTTTTTGGGTAGCAAATTCTGTCGGGTACCAGGGAAAGAAGCTTAAAATTGTTCCGATAACTATTTCTCAATTTAGTTTACTGCTAGAAACTCTTATAATAATGAAGCAACAAAGCAAGAAATTTTCAAGAATTAATCTGAAGGATCTTCTTGATAAAATAATTCAAAAGGCGTCTCAAGTAAGTTCTTCTGATTGGATTGATAGTATTTCTGGTATTATTGCAGATTGGAGTGACAATCTTGCTTCTTAAGAGCGATGAAGAAACCTCTTTTGATATCATATTAAGATAACCAATTTAAAAGGAAAAATATGAAAAAACTTTTTTACCTTGTCTGCGCGGCTATGATCCTTTGCGCCTGCAAGAGCGCCCCCAAGGGCGAAGCGAAGGCCCCGGCCCCCAAAGCCTGGCCGAAAGTCGGCATCCAGCTCTATTCCTTGAGAGGGGATTGCGAAAAGGACCTGGAAGGCGTTCTGAAGGCGCTTTCCGAGGACGGCTACGACGGAGTGGAACTGGCCGGCTTCTACCAGTACAGCCCGGAAGAATTCAAAGCTCTTTGCGACAAATACGGGCTCAAGATCATTTCCGCCCACGTCGGCAGGAATGAGCTTGTCGCCGACCCCGTCGGACAGGCTAAACTGTACGCTTCTCTGGGCTGCAAGTACGTCGCCCTGCCCTGGGCCGAGCGCGGCATGGATCTGCCCGGCGCCCCGGGTTACCACTTCAATTATCTCGACGACCTCAGAACCGTCTCGAAAGCCCTCAAGGACGAGGGGATCCAGCTCCTTTACCACAGCCACGATTTTGAGTTCGTGGATTACAACGGAAAGCTGCTTATCGACGTTCTGCTGGACGACTGCGGCAAAGACGTCCTGCAGTCCGAACTGGACACCTGCTGGTGCCATGTGGCCGGAACCGATCCCTCCGCCTTCCTAAGGTCGCACAAGGGCCTCTGCCCCCTGGTCCACTTCAAGGATTACGTCGGAACCCCTGGCGGCAACATGTACGCCCTGATCGGCAAAGCGGAAAAAGAAGGAGCCAAGAGCGAGACCTTCGAGTACCGCCCTGTCGGAGAAGGCAAGCTCGACCTTCTCGGCATGCTTAAGGCCGCCAAAGAGAGCGGCACCAAATGG
>JAGCGH010000056.1 GCA_017649705.1 bacterium | reverse complement strand
TCTTCTTCTGCAGATAAAACACGACAGCCCGGCGTATCCCAAGGCGAAAGGCCTTCTGCAGCTGCTCAGCTTCTTCGAACCGATGGGCTCGTCGCTTATTCCGGAAAACAGCATACTGAGGGAATTCGTGGGCGGCTCGTCTCTTGAGAGATACCTGCCCGGGCAGTTCGAATCTTACTGGAGCATAGACAACTGATGGATAAGCGCGTTATCATAATAATCCTTGATTCCGTCGGCATCGGCCATGCGCCGGACGCCGCCAACTACGGCGACGAGGGAGCCTCCACCCTGGCAAACACCGCCCGGGCGGTGGGAGGCCTCAAGGTCCCCAACCTTCAGAAACTGGGGCTCGGCAGCATCGAGCCCTGCGAGATCCTGGGCTGCCCGCCGGCGCAGGCTCCCATGGCCTCCTATGGCCGCATGACGGAGAAAAACTGCGGCAAGGACACCACCACCGGGCACTGGGAAATGATCGGCACGCGCATCGAAACACCCTTCGCCACTTTCCCCGACGGTTTCCCGGAGGAATTTTTGCAGCGCTGGCTCAAAAAGACCGGGCTCAAGGGCTATCTTTGCAACAAACCAATCAGCGGAACTGTGGTCATAAAGGAACTGGGCGAGGAGCACCTGAGAACGGGCTTCCCCATCGTCTACACCTCCGCGGACAGCGTTTTTCAGATCGCGGCCCACGAGGAGGCTTTCGGCCTGGAGGAACTGTACGAAGTCTGCCGCCTGACCAGGGAGATGGCGGACGAGCTTAGGATCGGCCGCGTCATCGCCAGGCCTTTCGTGGGCACCACCAACGACAATTTCACCAGGACTCCCAACCGCCGGGACTACAGCATGCGTCCCAAGGGCGAGAACCTTCTCACCGCCCTGCAGGCGGCGGATCTTCCTTTTTACGCCATCGGAAAGATCGAGGACATTTACGCCGGCCTGGCGGTCACGAAGGCCGTGCACACCAAGTCCAACGCGGACGGCATGCAGAAGCTGGCCGCGGCCATGGAGGAGCAGCCCGACGGCCTGATCTTCGCGAACCTGGTGGATTTCGACATGCTCTACGGCCACCGCCGCAACCCCAGGGGCTACGCGGACTGTCTGGAGGAGTTCGACCGGCTGCTGGGCCCCCTTATCCTGCACATGGGCCGCAACGACCATCTGATAATCTCCGCCGACCACGGGCTTGATCCGACTTACAAAGGCACCGACCACACCAGGGAGCGGGTGCCGCTTCTGATCTATTCTCCCGGAAGGGAGGCCAAAGCGCTGGGGACCAGGGAGACCTTCGCCGACCTGGGCGCCACCGTTTCCGACATCCTGGGCCTTCCGCCCCTAACCTTCGGCAAGAGCTGCTACTCCTTATGAAAACTCCCGTTGAGGTCATCGAGTCGAAAAAGCGCGGCGAGGTCCTGGAAGAACGCGAGATGCGGAATTTCTTCGCCGGTTACATGAAAGGCGAAGTGGCGGACTACCAGATGTCCGCCTGGCTCATGGCGGCCTGTTTGAAAGGGCTGGAACCCTCCGAGATCCTGACCCTGACCAAATGCACAGTGGAAAGCGGCAGGTGCCGCCCGCATGAGAATTATGACGGCAAGCCCGTCGTCGACAAGCATTCCACCGGCGGTGTGGGGGACAAGCCAACCATAGTCCTTCTCCCGCTGGTGGCCTGCATGGGAGTTCTGGTGCCGACTTTGGCCGGCAGAGGATTGGGGCATACCGGCGGGACGGTGGACAAGCTGGAGTCTATTCCGGGACTGTTCCAGCAGTTCACCTGGGAGGAAGCCAGGAAATTTTTAAGGGAGAACGGCGCGATCTTCATGACCCAGACGGAGGAGGTGGCGAAACTTGACAAAAGGCTCTACGCCCTGAGGGACGTGACCGGCACCGTGGATTCCGTCGGGCTCATCACCGCTTCGATCCTTGGGAAAAAGCTCACCGAGACGCTGGACGGGCTCACGCTGGACGTGAAATACGGCAGCGGCGCCTTCATGCGGACCTTCGAGGACGCCGAGCGGCTGGCCCTTTCGCTTTTCAGAACTGCCACATCCTTCGGAGTGCGCACGGAAGTTTTGCTGACGGACATGAACGAGCCTTTGGGCGAATGGGCGGGCAACGCGGTGGAAGTCATGGAGGCCGTGAGAATGCTCAGGGGAGAAAAAGTGGAGGAGCGTTTCTACAACGTCACCATGAGCCTGGCGGAATCCATGTGCAGACTTGCTTTCCCCGAGGAGAAGAAAAGAGATTTCCGCCCCGAGCTGGAGAAGCTCCTCCTTAACGGCGAAGCCTACGGGCGCTTCCTCAAGATCATCTCCTCCCAGGGCGCGGAAAAGCTGGCCCTTGAAAATCTGGACGAGATCCTCTCGCCCGCCCCGAACCTGACGGAATACAAAGCCTCCGAGAGCGGCTTCATCAGGGAAGTCGACACCTTCGGCGTGGGGCAGTTCCTGATCAGATTGGGCGCCGGGCGCCGTGTTTTGACCGACAGGATCGACCACAAGCCCGGGCTGCGCTTCAGAAAAAAATTGGGCGGCAAAGTCGAGAAGGGTGAGACGATCATGGAGGTCTATTCCTCCCAGCCGCTGGACGCAAGCGAGATCCCGGAGCTCTTTTTGATCGGGGAGGAGCCGGAAGATACAGGATCCTACGTTCGTCATTTGAAAATTTCCTAAAGGAGACCTTATGCTGGAATACGACATGATACGACAGATCTGCGCTTTTCTTTACGACAAATGCCACATCGATCCGGAATTCGCCCTGGTTTTGGGCTCCGGCCTTGACGGCCTCAGCCGGGCCGTGGAGCCGGTCATGGAGATACCGTATTCGGATATTCCTTACGTTCCGACCTCCACGGTCCAGAGCCACGCGGGTTCATTGCTGGTGGGGACTATAAACGGCAGGAACGTGGCGGTCATGCGGGGCAGGGTCCATCTTTACGAAGGCAACTCTCCCGCGGAGGTGGTGAGGCTTCTGAGATCCCTTATCATCTGGGGCGCCGGCAACGTCATATTGACCAACGCCGCGGGCGGCATCAACTCCGCCTTCCTGCCAGGGGACCTTATGCTCATCGAGGACCAGATCAACATGCAGGGCGTCTCCTCGCTCACGGGCTTCAACGACGACAGGATGGGCACGAGATTCCCCGACATGTCCACGCTTTACGACGAGGACTGCAACACCGACATCATGTCCGCGGCGAAGAAAGTCGGCGTCCATCTCTACCGGGGCGTTTACGCCGGCATGCACGGCCCGGCTTTCGAGACTCCGGCGGAGATAAACATGCTCCGCATAATGGGAGCCGACGTGGTGGGAATGTCCACGGTTTTGGAAGCGGAGGCCGCCCACCACATGGGCGCCAAAGTCACGGGCGTCACTTTGGTCAGCAATTTCGCCGCCAAGAAGGGCGGTGAGAAAATCACCCACGAAAGCGTCAGCGCGGCCTCCAAAGCGGGAGGGGAGAAGCTGACGAAGGTGCTTTTGGAATACATCTCCTGAAGGAAGCCCCTTTTTGACATAAAGGGAAGGTTATATTAAAATATCTTTCACCATAATTATCCTTTAAAAACTAACCATCGGAGCCGCAAGAGAAATGATCCCCAGTCAGGTTTTCTTCACAAAGGGCGTGGGCGTCCACAAGGACCGCCTCAGCAGTTTTGAAGACGCGCTGCGCATGGCCGGCATACAGGCCTGCAATCTGGTCACCGTTTCCAGTATTCTGCCGCCGCGCTGCAAGATCATCCCCAGGAGGAAAGGCATAGCCCTTCTCAATCCGGGAGAGATAACCTTCACGGTCATGGCCAGGATCGACACCAACGAGCCCGGACGCCAGATCGTGGCTTCCGTGGGCCTGGCCCAGCCCGCCGACGGCAATCACTACGGCTATCTGTCCGAGCACCACACCTACGGCGAGACCGACGAGACCGCCGGCGAATACGCCGAGGATCTGGCCGCCACCATGCTGGCGACGACTTTGGGCGTGGACATGGACCCGGACGCCGACTGGGACGAAAGGAAAGAGATGTACCGCATGAGCGGACGCTTCGTCAGGACCACCAACTGCACCCAGTCCGCCAGGGGCGACAAGAACGGCCTCTGGAAAACGGTGGTGGCCGCCGCGGTCTTCATCGAATAGGAAAAGAAAACAGAAAGCAAAAAAAATCCCGGCCCGCGCCGGGATTTTTTTTAGGCCTTGTTCAGGAATAAGTGCTCTATCAGTATCTTCACGCCCAAAAGTATCAGAACGACGCCTCCCGCTATTTCCGCCTTGGAGCTGAACTTCGTTCCAATGAGTTTTCCGAAGCTCACGCCCAGGGCCGAGATGGTGAAGGTGGTGAGCCCTATCAGAAGGGCGGGGAAAATGATCGCGTCCTGGATCATGGCCAGGGAGACGCCAACCGCCAGGGCGTCGATGGAAGTGGCTATGGCCAGCTTCAGCATCAGAAAAAAGGCCAGGGAGGAGGAGAGTTTTTTCTCCTCGTCTTTCTCAAAGAGAGCTTCCCGGATCATATTGGCGCCGATGAGAAAGAGAAGCCCGAAGGCGATCCAGTGGTCGAAACTGGCGATCATGTCCGCGTAACGGGAGGAAAGGAAAAAGCCTACGGTGGGCATGAGGAACTGGAAGCCGCCGTACCAAAGGCCTATCGTGAGAACGTGCTTCAGGCTGAAACTTTTCAGAGACAAGCCCTGGCAGATGGAAACGGCGAAGGCGTCCATGGAAAGGGAGACGCCCAGAAGCAGTATTTCCCAAAGGGACATTTACTCCTCCCCCGGATCCAAGCCAGCTTCATTTTCTTCCGCTTCGGCCAGCGCCCCCTTGGTGGGGGAGCCCAGGCCTTTTCCCTTCCATTCGAAAAGCGAGATCAATTCGAAGTGCTTGGTGTGGGGGAAGAGGTCCAGCGGCTGGATCTTGCGGAGAAGATATCCCGCGTCCGCGAATTTGGCGGCGTCCCTGGCGAAAGTGGGAGGCCCGCAGGAAATGTAGATGAGCCGTTTGGGCTGAAGGTGCTTCACCGCGGAGACGGCCTTGTTGGTGAGCCCCGTCCTGGGGGGATCCAGGATGCAGATGTCAGGCTTCACGCCCTCTTCGAGAAGGCCTCTCAAATAGTTCTCGGCGGAATCGGCGGTGTAGCGGCAGTTGGAAAAGCCGTTTGCCTCGGCGTTCTTTTTGGCGTAGGCTATGGAGGAGGGGTCTATCTCCACGCCCAAAACTTCCCTGACCTTATCGGCCAGGGAGATGCCGAAGAAACCGGCGCCGCAATAGATGTCAAGAAGCAGGTCGTCTTTCCCGGGCTGGGCGAAGTCGGTGACGACTTTGGAAAAGACTTCCAGAAGGGAAGGGTTGACCTGGAAGAAGCCGCTGTAGGAATTGTAAAAGCGCAGCTTTCCCACGTCGTAGAAAACGTCCTCGCCGCCTAGGCTTTCCTTCGTTTCGTAGTCGAAGGGCCCGGAGCAGACCAGATTGTGGTTGTCCTTGAAATAATAATAGGGCTTTCCGCTGTGGGTCCTCAGGACCAGAAGCTTGTCCTCCATGCGCATGGGGATCTTGGAGAAATCGTCCTCCAGGGCGAAAATGGGGCACTCTTTCAAAGGGAAGATGGTCTTGGGCTCCATTCTCTTGCAAAAGCCGTAATACGGCTCTCCCGCTTCGTCCGCGGCCGGGTGCAGATCTATTCTGTTGCGGTAATGGGTCGTCTTCGGGGAGGGGAGGGCCGGAAGGATCTCGGGAAGTTCCAAAAAGCCGCCCGTCCTAATGAGAAGATCTTTCAGCTGCTTTACGAAGATCTCCAGCTGATAGGGATAGTTTATGTGCTGGTACTGGCAGCCGCCGCAGGAGCCGAAATTGGGGCAGAAGGGTTCTCTTCTCTCCGGAGAGGGCTCTATGACTTCCAAGAGGTCGGCGAAGAGCATCCGGCGTTTTTTCTGCCGGATCTTTACTTTCACCGTTTCGTCCTTTATGGCGAAAGGCACGAAGACCACCAAATTGTTGACGCGGCCAACCGCTTCGCCGCCGAAGGCGTTGTCAATTAGCTTCAGGACTATCTCGTCCCCAGGTTTTATGCCCATTCGTCAGTTCCCTTTGACGCTGAGGTCGGGGGTGTATTCCGGCACGATCTTCAGAAGCTCCTCTCTCATGGCGCTCTCGTTGCCGCAGGCCGCCAGGTCTATAAGGTCCAGGATCTTCTCTTTCAGCTCCTCGTAGTTTTCCGGAGTGGTCCTGGTCACCATGATCTTCTTCATTTTGGTCGGCTCTTCCGTGCCGTCGTAGATCAGCTCCTCGTGGAGCTTCTCGCCGGGCCTGAGGTTGGTGAAGACGATCTTGATGTCTTTGCCCGGGCGCTTGCCCATCAGCTGGATCAGCTGGGTGGCCAGATCCACGATCTTGACGGCTTTGCCCATGTTGAGGATGAATATCTCGCCGCCTTCGCCGATGGTGGCGGCTTCCAGGACCAGCTGGGCCGCTTCCGGGATCAGCATGAAGAAACGGGTCATTTCCGGAGAGGTCACCGTCACGGGGCCGCCCTTTATGATCTGCTCCCTGAAGAGTGGCAGAACGCTGCCGGAGGAGCCCAAAACGTTTCCGAAGCGGACGGAGACGAAGCGGGTGGAGCTGATGGTGTTGAGGCTCTGGACGAATTTCTCCGCCACTCTCTTGGTGGCGCCCATGATGCTGGTGGGCTTGACGGCCTTGTCAGTGGAGATCTGGATGAATTCGTCGCAGCCGGCCTTGTCGGCGGCGCAGGCTATCTGGAAAGTTCCCTTGACGTTGTTGAGAACGGCTTCCAGGGGGTTGAGCTCCATCATGGGCACGTGCTTGTAGGCCGCGGCGTGGAAGACGATCTGGGGGCGGTATTTTTCAAAGATGGCGGAGAGCCTGGCTTCGTTCTTGATGTCCGCGATGCAGGGGACGATCTTAAGGTTGGGGAATTTGGCCTTCAGCTCCCGGTCGATCTGGTAGAGGTTGAATTCGCAGAGTTCCAGAAGGATCAGTTCCTCGGGCTTGAAAAGCGCGATCTGGCGGCACAGCTCGCTGCCGATGGAGCCGCCGGCGCCGGTCACCAGTATCCTCTTGCCCTGGATCTTGTTTTTGATGGCGGGTATGTCGAGCTCCACGGGATCCCTTCTCAGAACGTCCAGGATATCGACTTCCCGCAGGTCGGAGAAGGTCACTTTGCCGTCCACGATGTCGTTGACACTTGGAAGCGTCTTGTATTTTATCTTAAGCTTGTTGCAGACTTCCGCCACTTCCCTGATGGCGAATCCGGAGGCGGAGGGGATGGCGATGAAGACTTCCTCCGCGAAGGTGGTGTGGATGATGGTCTCCAGTTCCGCTCTGGTGCCCAGAACGGGGACGCCCTGGATTATCATGTTCCGTTTCGCGGGGTCGTCGTCCACGAAACCCTTGACTGAATACTTGGGCAAATTGGCGATGATCTCCCTCAGGAGCATGACGCCCGCGTCGCCGGCGCCCACTATTATGACGTTGACGCGGCCGGTGTGGCGCCAGGCCAGGAACTCTTTTTTCAGCCTCATGGAAAAGCGCATGGTCACTATGAGCACCGTGGCGATGATCCAGTCGAGGATGAAGATGTAAGGGGAGTAGTAGAAGCGGGTGGAGGCTATCTTGGAGCTGACCACCACGGTGACGGCGAAGGCCAGAAGCGAACTGATGGAAACGGCCTTGAAGATGTTGACGGCGTCGTGAAGCCCGGCGTAGCGCCAGCCGCTGCGGTAGAGCTTGAAATAGGCGAAGGTTATAAGCCTGACCACAATGACGATGGGCAGCACATAGCGCAGCATCTCGAAATAATTTCCGAAGGGCTGGTTGGCGCTCTGCGAATGCAGGAACGTCACGATGAGAAAACTCGCCGCGCATATCAGGGCGTCCATAAAGATCATGAACCAGACCATGGGCGCGCGGTTGGGATTTTTCAGGGAAAATATCTTCATGTTTTACTCCTTTTTCAGGCGGTAAAGTTTCAGTTCGTATTTTTTATCCACGGGTTCCAGGGACCCGATGTGTTCCAGTTTGTCTTTAATGGGAAGAAAAGCCGCGGTATGGCCTTCGTCCCGGAAATTGACCAGCAGGAAGGCGTTCTCTTTTTTCTCCAGCTGCTCCAATAATTCTTCGGAAGTCTGCGAGGCCCACATCTTGTGCCTCATGCCGGCGTAGTAGGAAAGCTGCTTTAGGCCGTCGGGCTCTATCAGAAGGGATTTTTCGGGCAGGAGTTTCTTTTGGGCCAGCTGCTTTCCGTAAAGCTTGAGGGGAAGACGGTGGCTTTCCAGGGGGCGGAAGGCTTTGTAAGTGAGCATCAGAAACGCCGCGCCGAGGCAGAAGGCCAAAAGCAGTTTCTGATATCCTTTCTGAACTCTCAGGTAAGAGGTGAAGATCCCCATGTAAACGGAGAGCACGAAGACCGGCAGGACTATGTGCCTGTTGCTGACCGCGAATTTCGTGGAGACATAGCGGTAGAAGACGGCGCCCATAATGACGATGAGCGCGGCGGAGAAAACGTTTAAGGGAGCGCAGAGCTTCAGGGGCTTTTTCGTTATCAAATAGTAAAGCGCGATAAGAAGCAGCGCCAGTCCCACCGGGTGCAGCGTCTTCCAGGTCTTGTACAGGATCTCGTAGCCGAAGAGCGCCCGCTGGTGGTCCCAGGCCAGGTGCGCGAAGGCGTATTTCGTCCTGGCCATGGGGATAGGCTTGCCATGGGCGTCGTAAATTTCCGCGGAGGGTTTCAAAGGATCCGCCACGTCGTATTTTTCCTCGCCCATTCCCTGGGCGGAGAAGATCTTGTCCAGCCTGGCGAAATCCCACTGCCCCTTCACGACTCTCACGGCGCCGAAGATGGCGGCGGCTGAGATGAGAAGGACGGCCGCGCAGACGAAGAAGATCCTGAACCGGGCCTTGAAATTATTGTCGCGGCCTTTCTCATAGTGCGCCAAAAAGAGCGTTATGAAGGCGACGAAAAGAAGCGAGAGCATCTCGAGCCTTATTAGGAGCGCCAGGAAAATGAAGACGAGGCTCAGAGCCAGTTTCTTGTAGTCCCAGTTCTCGGGCTCTTCCTTTTCCAGTCCGGTCAAAAGGAAATAGACCGCCCAGAGGCCGAAGCAGATCGCGGGGGCTTCCCTCAAGACCTGGCAGGAGACTTCCGTGAAGATGGGGTGCCAGGCGATGTAGAAGCCCGTGACCAAAGCCGGCAGTTTCCCGAAGATCCTCTTCGCCAGAAGATAAACCGGCACCAGCGCCAGAAGCCCGAAGAAGAAGTTCAGTATGAGGACTGATGTCTCGGCGGAAAGCGAACCAAAGGAGATCTTCTGCAAAAAGGCCGCGAACAGGGGGAAGAGGTTGAAAGGATAAGCTCTGGTAAAGGCGCCCCGGAAGCCAAGCTCCTGGATCTTCTCTATCCACTGCACGTAAAGGAGCCCGTCGTTGACGATGACGTACTCCCTGATCAGCAGGAGATAGATCCTGACGGCGGCCGCCAGGCCGAGAGTCACGGAAAGCCCGTGCTCCGCCAGGAATTTCAGAAATTTGACGCCTTTACCTTCGCTCATCAGGCCGGATTTTCCTTAAGCCATTTTTTGATCTCCATGACCACGATCTTCTGATCCTCAAGGGAGAGCTTGTTGAAGAAGGGGATGGACATACTGTGGTCGCCCATGTATTCGGTCACGGGGAGGTCTCCGCGCTTCCAGCCGTACTCCTTCTGGTAGAAGGGCTGCAGGTGGATGGGGGAGAAGTACTGGTTGCAGCCGATGCCGATGCCGCGCAGGTGCGTTATGAGCGCGTTCCTCTGGTCGCCGGTATACTGCTTGGGAAGCTGGATGACGTAAACGAACCAGCTGCGCTTCAAGTTTTCTGGATCGGGGCAGGGGAGGACCACTTCGGGAAGCTCTTCCTTAAAGAGCTTCGTATAGCGCGCGGCCACTTCCGCCCTCTTCGGCAGTATCTCGCCAAGGCGGGAGACCTGGACGGTGCCCAGGGCGCAGCTCATGTCGCTCAGGCGGTAGTTGTAGCCGAGTCGCGCGTGGGCGAGCCAGCCCATGCCGGCGTCTCTGCCCTGGTTGCGCATGGAGACGCAGAGACGGGCGATCTCGTCATTGTCTGTTATTATGATGCCGCCCTCGCCTGTGGTTATCTGCTTGTTGGGATAGAAGGCGTAGAGGGCGCAGTCGCCGAAGGTGCCGGCCATTTTCCATTCGTTCCCGTCTTTTATCATGGCGCCGATGGCTTCGCAGGCGTCCTCGATGACGGTGAGATTGTGCTTTTTGGCCACTTCCATGACTCTCACCATGTCGACGGGCATGCCGAAGGCGTGGACCGCCACGATGGCTTTGGTCTTCTCCGTGATGGCGCCCTCGATCTGATCGATGTTGAAGTTCATGTCGACGGGATCGATGTCGATGAAGACGGGTTTCGCGCCCTCGAAGATGACGCAGTTGGCGGAGGCGATGAAGGAGAAGGAAGTCGTGATGACTTCGTCGCCCTCTTTCAATCCCAGCGCCCGGACGCACAGATGCAGTCCGGAAGTGCCGGAGTTGACCGCCACGGCGTGCTTTATTCCGGCGTAATCGGCTATGGCTTTCTCAAACTCCGGAAGCTTCGGGCCCAAGCTCAAAGTTCCGGTCCTCATGACGTCCGTCACGGCCTGGATCTCCCTCTCCGTAATGTCGGGGGAGGAGAGGGGAATGTGATATTTCGTTTCGCTCATTTTTTCAGATCACAAAGGAGGTTTTCTTATCCACGGCCAGGATCGTTTCGGTCATGAGGGCGATGGCGGATTCCACGTCCTTCATGTCGAAGAGTTCCAC
>JAGCGH010000005.1 GCA_017649705.1 bacterium | reverse complement strand
TAGAAGCGCAGTATCGTGAAGTAGTCGTTGTTGCCGGCGCCGCCGGTCGGGCCGTAGCAGTCCTCTATAGTGTCCCCTATCTTCACTCTTCTCAAGGTGTGCTTGGTCATGTCGTTGTCGACTTCCACCCAAAGCTCAACATCCGTCCACTCGTCCTCGACGAGCCTCGTCTTCGAGCGGTACTGAGGATGGCTGCCTTCCGTGGAGCCGGAACGGATGACGTATTTGCGTCCGTACTTGGTGAAGAAGAGTTCGCCGACCGTGGGAGTCCAAAGCGAGAAGGATTTGTCAGCGGTGCCCCAGACTTTGGCCTTGAAGCTGAACTTCAGGTAGCTGTGAGTGTACGCCTCGCTCCACTTGGGATCCAATCCGCTGATCTTGTAATGCGGGCAGTAGATGGCGTTGATGCGGGATATCTCGAGATACTTATTGCCGCCCTGGTACCTGGCCATGGTGGTGCCGTTGGTGGAAATGCCGGCGGCCAGCGTCCAGCCGTGCTTCCCGATCACGGAAACGTCCGCTTCATAGGTCTCGAAGTCTTCCTGGAAGACCGTGTCGAGGTAGATCGGATCCACAAAAGTGATGCTTTCCTCCGTGCCGCCCTGTTCGCGCAACGCGACGTCCTCCTCAACGGTAGAACCCGTGTCGTCGCTCTGGAAGCGGGAATTGAAGAGCGTGTAGCCTTCTTCTCCTCCGACCGGCACGCCGATCGTTCTCACGACCGCTCCGCCCTGTCCGCCGTTGATCATGAACTCGCAGACGGGATACGAGCTGGTAGCCTTGCTGAGGTCGGCCGTCAGCACGATGGTCTTGGACTTTTCGAAACTGCCGGAAGTTTCCTCAAATGAGAAAACTTTCTCGAAATTCTTGTTGAAGGAAGTTGTGAATTCCAGCGTGCAGTTCTCCTGCAGGTTGGTGAGAACTATCTCGCAGCTGGTCTGGCCCATTTCAAACTGCGGTTCGACCGCGAGCGCGAGCTCGGGGTTCCTTTGGCTCGTGCCGTAGGTGAAGGCGACACTGGCGATCTGCGGTCCGTTCATCAAGGTCGCAGCCTTGACGATCACTTTGTAGGAGCCGGCTTCGCTATTTCCGAGATGCAGTATTTCAGTGGTGTCAAGGTGATTGTCGCGGTTGTAAACGGTTCCGTTCGGAGATATGACGTAAAGATCAAGGTCGTTGACGATGGCCTTCTCGGCGCCGGAAGTTCCGGGATAGTCGCTCCAGGCCAGGGCGACCGTCAGGTCGCAGTCGGCCGGCTTTTCAAAAACGTTGGTAGCGGCATCGCCGTTTCTTCTCAGCGAGCATTCGAAGAAATCCATCTTGCCGTTTTCGGGAATTAAGCTTTCCCTTAAGTTGACGTGTCCGTGGCCTTCCATGTAGTTGGGCCTGAAATTCGCCACTTCGTCGAAATCGGGATACTGGCCGGGGTAGAGCGTGCGGCAGCCGGCGATCAGGATCGCTTTGGTCAAAGAGCCGTGCGGCTTCTCGACGCCCCTGTCTTTTTCAAGGTATTCTCTGATGATGGCGCAGCAGCCGGCCGTCAGGGGCGAGCTCATGGAGGTGCCGCCGGCGCCGTAATAATACTGGTCTCTTTCCGCGGTCTGCTGTCCGCCGTAGCCGGCGGCCATGATGCCGGAGCCGGGAATGACCACGTCGGGTTTCATGCGGCCGTCGGCGCAGGGGCCGCGGCTGGAATAGCCAGCCAGACCCTGGTGCACGCCGTCGTAATAGCCTTTCTTCTCAGAAGCGCCGACGACGATGGTGCTCTTGGCGGCCGCTTGGTCGTTGAGCTGGGAAGTCGGATCTTCCGGGCAGTCGTTGTAGTTGCCGGCGGAATGACAGATCAAAAAGTCGTCGTGCTCCCACATCAGCCTGTCGTCGTTGCGCGCGCTGGAATAGTAGCGTCCGCCGCGGCCGCTGCCGAAGCTGCAGTTCATGATGCGGGCGCCGGCTTCGTACATGATCTCGTAGTCCTCGTCGTTGCCGGACAGGATGCCGCCGCCGCTGGAGCCGGCGCAGAGCACGTAAAGGCTCGCCAAAGGCGCCATGCCGCGGTAGAGCCCGTCGCTCATCTTGCCGTTGCCAAGGGCGCAGCCGGTCACGTGGCTGCCGTGGCTGCCGGCGTCGCTCCAGTCGTCGTAAGTGCCCCTCTGGTTGGCGACGGAGGTTGTGCAGCGGCCGATGATCAGCCTGTCATTGCTCGTATAGTCCGGGTTCATGTCGGGGATCCTGCCGTTGTCAAGCCCGGTGTCCTGGATGCAGATCATCTGACCTTCGCCGCGGTAGCCTTCCAGATGGAGATAGTCGACGTTGGCCATAGGTTCCGTCCTGACGTCGTTGCATTCCGGCATAGGGATCTCGTATTCCTCGATGAAGCGGACTTCCGGCATCTCCGCCAATTCCTTGGCCTGGCCATTGGTCACGTAGGCGATGACGCCCGGTTCGAAATTGCCCGTCGTCAGTTCGTGATCGTAAATTCCAAACGCTTCCAGTTTCTCGACGATCTTTTCCCTGTAATCAGCTTTCAGGGCGCCGATCAGGACCTGGAAGGGCTTCTCTTCGCCCTCAGCGGCCACGCTGTCCGGGAAGGTCAGCTTGTATTCCGGCAGATACGGCGCAAGGTAAGAGAACTCAAAGCGCGCCTTCAGGTCGTTGAGCTTCGCTTTCTTCACTTCGATGATGTAAGCGTTCGGGAAGACAAAGCCGTCCACGCGCACGCCGAGGCTCGGCAGTTCGGCCAATTCCTCAGGCGTGAAGTTCGTCATAGGCGCGGCGAGGTAGAGAGCCGTGCCGTCGACCGTCTCGGGAACGTTTTCACTAATCGCGGAAACGCTGGGCTGCGAGGGATCGATGGTCGCCTTGAGAAGATGGATGGGACCGGGATCCGCCATGAGGATGGCGGCGCTGACGGAAAACAAGATGAGCAGTTTTTTCATAAGGGTCTATATGGTTTTAGTTATGTTAAATGCTAGGAAAAGCCAGAGGACCAGGAAAGGAACGAAGATCAGATAACTCATGAAAAGAAGCGAGGTCATGAAAGGCACGTGCTTTTTTTCATTCTGGCAGATGATGATGAGATTAAGGCCGGGAGGCATGCAGCCCTCCAGTATGATGACCAGCGCCATCAAAGGCGTGACCGCGATCCCCGCCTTCCTGATGACGAAAAGGCAGAGCAGGGCGAAAGCCGGGGCGGCAAGATCCTTCAGGAAAGCGAAAGAGAATAGATACGAAAGCTCGATCTTTTCGCGGTTCTCCACGGC
>JAGCGH010000055.1 GCA_017649705.1 bacterium | reverse complement strand
TTGTTGCGGGACAAAGCCTTATCCCGCGCCTCCATCAGGGCCGACTGGACCTTTTCTGTCATTTTCTGAATGTTCATATATTTTCCTCCTATGGATGATTACTATTTAAGCCTTATTATATATGCAAAAACCGTGCCAAACGGAGAAAACACATAAATATCTATAATAGACATATTTGCGAAAGATGGCCAAAATCCAAAAGCGACATAATTTCACACGCCGCCAGGCCAAAAAGCGACATTTTGTCTCAAAGCGAGGCTGGAACAATAAGGGTAACGGCGGCCCTAAAAGAGGTAATATCGCCCTAGAACTACCCCCAATAAGCCGCTTGTTACCCTTATTACCTTTGCATACACTTGGCCAAACTTTGCATCCTTTTTGGCATAAAATATGCAAAGACTTTGCACACTACCTTGAAACTTTGCATCTTCTACTGTTTTATCCCGTAAACCAGCGGAATTGAGACATTATTGAGATTTCACAACAACTTGTTGCAAAATCTTTTTTAAGAAAATTGTATTGAGATAAATTTTTCAATTTTATTGTTGAAATCTCATGAAAATAAGCTGACCGAGTGAGAAAAACGGCTGTGTTTTTAACCTAAATGCCGTGAAATACGCTTGTTGGAATTTTCCAACAAGTTGTTGGAAAATCTTAGATCTGAAAAGGCAAACGAGCCTGATTTTTGCCAGTTTTATGAGCTAAGCATCGTGAAATGCGCTTGTTGGAATTTTTCTACAAGTTGTGGGAAAATCTTGGGAGCTTGATCTTACTTCGTTTCGTCGGTTTCGCTTTTGCCTTGTATGAAGCCGATGAGATCGCGGGCGAGTGTGCGGCGGCAGCCCATGAGGGAATGCGTTGCGGGATAAGTTTTGCGGAGGCGCCTCGTTTCCTGAGGAAGGGCGTTCCAAAAAGCGTCTAGGGGCTCGGAGGGGACAACGGTGTCGTATTCTCCTGTCGCGAGGAAGACAGATGTCTTGGCGAGCTTGGGGGCGTTGACGGCGAAGCGCATGAAGTAAGCGTAATTCTCAATGTCGTCTATCACCGTGTCGTCCGATCTTCTGCGGAGGACGTGCAGTCCCTCGCCGATAAGGAAGGACTTTAGTTCGTCGCGGTTCATCTTTCCCGCCATGTAGCCGATGTCGCAGGGAGCGATAAGCGCGACGCCTTTGACGCTGCCCATTTTGGCCGCTGCGTTCAGCACGCTGTTGCCGCCCATGGAATGGCCTATTAGCCAGACGTCGTTGGTGCTGGTCTTATATTTGGCGGCGAAATCCGCGCTTTGGGCCCAGCGGGCCAGGTTTTCCGCGTCGCCAACGCAGCCTGTGACCGTATATTCGCCCTCGCTGCCCCAGGCTCCCCTGTGATGGGGGATGACGACAACTATGCCGGCGCGGCAAAGATCGTGGGCGACGTCGTCCCAGCGGGTGAAGCCCGCGAAGCCGTGGCAGAGGATCGCGCAGGGCCTGTTTTCCCCGAGATCCGAGGAGGGGACCAGCACCTGCCCGTAGATCGTGCTGCCGCTGGAATCAAAAACCAGCGCGTCGATGTAGGGAAGGGCGGACTGGTCGGAATAGACGGGGTCCTGGAGGGGAGTCTCGCAGGCGCATCCGAACAGGAATAAGGCTAGAAAAGCCAACGCAATGAGATTAAAATGTTTTTCGATTCGCGGTCTCATATTTCGTCCATGCTAATTGTTATTTCATCAACCCAGGGCGCTGAAGGGAACAGCGTAGAAGCCCTCGCCGAAGCGAAGAGTCTGGGAGCCGGAGTACAGGACGATGCCCGTGAAAGGTTTTTTGGCCAGATTCTTGGCAAACCATTTCAGAGCCTTGAAATCATCAAGGGAAGCCTGGCCCGCCTTGACTTCTATGCCTAGGATAGCGCCGTCGTTTCTTTCAACCACGAAGTCGATCTCGCGCTTTTGATTATCCCTGTAATGAGAGACTGTGTAGCCGCCCAAAGTTTCAGTCATGGAAGCCAGCTGCTGATAGACCCAGCTTTCTATGAGTTTGCCGTTGCGCTTTTCGTCCAGATAGACTTCCTCTTCGTTCCAGCCTAAAATATTGGCGATGAGGCCGGAATCGGAAGCGAACCATTTCTCTCTTTTGCTGAGACGGTCGTAATCGCTTTTCGCCCAAGCGGGAACGGAATCGAAGAGGTACAGAGCCTTCAAGGCTTCCATATAATTTTGAACGGTGTTTTTGGCGACGGAAACCTTGGACGCCAGCTCTTCTATGGAAAAGAACTGAGCGCTGTGTATCAGAAGCCAGAGGGCTATAGCCTGAAGCTTCTCAAGTTTTCTTATCTCCGTAACGTCCTTGATGTCTTTTTCCAGCAGATCATCCAGATAAGTTTTGAACCAGTCGATACGGTCGGAAGGGGAATAATCAAGCGTTTCGGGGTATCCGCCGCGGAAAGCCAGATGGATCACTTCGCGTTTGGTAAGTTCCGGGTAGTTTGAGGCAAGCTTTCCCGCAAAAGCCTTTTCCAAGAAATTCGGACCGCCGCCGTTTATCTCGGCAAACGCCAGCGAACGCAGCCTGATCCTTCCGAGCCGGCCCGCCAGGGAGTCTTTGACTTTTTTGGCAAAGCGGAGATTGGAACTTCCGGTCAGAAGATACTGACCGGGAGAATTGTCTTTGTCAACGGTCAATTTTATCGCTTCCAGAAGTTCCGGAACTTTCTGGATCTCATCAATGATCAGGGCTTCCCCTTCGCCGTGCTTCACAAAGCCCGTCGGATCGTCTTTGGCGGCGTTCCGTATCATGGGGTCGTCGAAACTATAGCGCCTTGCGGAAGGGAGCGCGAGGAGATCCGCCAGAGTTGATTTTCCGACCTGCCTGGCCCCTGTCAAGTTTACGCCCCGCCTGACCTTCATCATCGAGAGCAGATTCTTTTCCTGCCATCTTGCGATCGTCATAAAAAATTCTCCTTGATTTGTCAGAGCCATGGTATCACAAATTTGTAAAAAAGTAAAGTAGAATCTTGTAAAAAAGTAAAGTATAGTGCTAGCAAAACGTAAAGTAGCAACGGCAAGTTGCTTTATAGCAATTGCTTAATCTTGGAGGCTGGCGAGGCGCTAAAACTGCTCCTCCCGGGAAAAAAGGCTCAGTATTTCTTGACGTACTGTGTGTAGCTTGCCGAGCCGATTTTTTGGATCTTGCCGGCCTTTAGCAATTTGCCGAGGACGAGCTCGACGGTGGTCGGGCTGATGTCGGGATTGATCTCGCAGATGTCCGCTTTGGAAAGAGGGGAGATGCTGTCTAGGATGGTGGCCTCTACGCGGTTTTCCTTGGTGAACTTTTTGCCTTTCACGATGGAAAATCTTTTGTCGAGTTCGCTGTAGCACATGTAGAGCGAGAAAAGGAAATTCTCCATGAAGGGAACGTAATCGTTTTTGTTTTCGTCCCACCCCGCGGATGATTTCTGGAGCGCCTCGTAATATGAGCGTTTATATTTGTTTATCTGGGCCTCGAAGGAGATGTACTTTCCGACGTCCAATCCGTTTTTGTACATCAGAAGAAGGGAAAGAAGCCGGGAGATCCTTCCGTTGCCGTCCATGAAAGGATGAATGCAAAGGAAATCAAGTATTACGCAAGGGATCAGCAGAAGGGAATTGATATGGTAATTTGAGCAGGCGTCGAGATACGCCAGCTCCAATTGTTCCATATGCGCCTTGGTCTCCTCGGCGGACACGGGACGGAATCTGACGGTCCTGTATCCCTGACTGTCGATCTCGACGATCACGTTGTCGGTCTGTTTGTATTTTCCGGCCAGGGGATCTTTGGCGGGCGTCATCATTGTCTCGTGGAGAAGGAGTATGTCTTTTCCCCTGAAATTTAGATGATCATATTCCGTGTGGACCTTGTTGAGCGCGTCCCTGTATCCCTCGATCTCCTCTTCGTCACGGTCGCGGGGGGCGCTATTTTGGTTCACGATCTCCTTGATCCTCTGATCGCTGGCAACTATGCCTTCTATGGCGTTGGAGGTCTTGACCGACTGAACTTTGGCGACCTTTTCCAGGGCGGTGAACAATTGCGCGTGCTCTTCCTTGCGGGCGTCCGTGGACGTCCGCCAGGCGTAGATGCCGCCAACGGTGTTTACAAGGCTAGCCGGCAGATTCCCGTTGTCAAGAAAAGAATAATCGAATTTTCTCATGGTTTTTCTCCTATCTGCATAAATTATATCATTTTTTATGCAGAGAATAAGGTAATAACCTAGTTAATCTGCATAAAGCGAGGTGATTTTTATGCATAGGATCAGATCGTTTGCATGTTTTTTGGCAAAAAGTATGCAAATTATTCAGCAGGCGCCTAGAACAGCTTGTTCAGCCAATCGGTCACGTCGTTTTCCGTATGATGGGAATTGACGCCAAGTCCCAGGCGGCGCTCAATCTGGTTGGAGCCGCGCAGCGAGAGGGAATCGAGCACTTTGGCTTCCGGACAGGCGCTTTTTATGTCCTGAAGGAATCGGCCTTCCCCGCCTCCGCCGTGGGTGCAGAAAGGCGCGACTATTTTGCCTTTGAGATCATTGTCTTTTAAAAACGTGCCAACCGGCGCGGCGTAAGAGCCGTACCAGATAGGGGAGCCTATGAAGACCACGTCGTAAGCGTCAAGCGAAGGCAGGGGCTTTATGGCGGGAAGGATCCCCTCCCGGTGGTCTCTGCCGGCGGCTTTAAGAGTGGCGAGATAGGGCTCGGGATACGGCTCCTCCATCTCTATTTCCACAAGGTCTCCGCCCGTCGCCTTGGCGATCCATTGCGCCAAAAGCGCCGTGTTCCTTACCTTCGACTGGGAATAATAAACGATTGCGGCCTTTCCCGGCAGTTTGGCCGTCAGAGGAAGCGGGGGCGTCTGGCGTTTAAAAAAGAAACGCGCGCCAAATGCCGCGCACAGCGCGATCGCGGCCACGCAGAGCAGCATTACTAAGACCGTTTTCATTTTATAGACGCTCCTAGCTTTTTCGCCTGCTCCAGTTCAGGTTTCCCTTTGATGTCGCCGACGCGGAGATTTCCGCCGGCGATTATATATCCAAGATCCTCCCATCCCAAAAAGCTTGTCAGGCTCTTGTAATAATCCACGACTGGTTTGTCATTGGCTTCCCCCGTGCCTTCCGCGGCCATAAGAAGAACAGTCTTCTTGCGCGGCGTGGCCCAGTTCGGATCAGATTCCGTCACTGCGAACAGTCTGTCCAACGCTGTTTTGAGCTGTCCGGTTATTCCCCAATAATACATCGGACCGGCGAAGACCAGAACGTCGGCTTCGCGGTAAACGGGATAGATCTTTAGCATATCGTCTTTCTGCACGCAAGGCGAGGCGGGGTCTTTTCCTCCGCAAAGGCAGCCCTTGCAGCCGTTGATGTCCATTTTGTCAAGATCGAAGCGCGTAACTGTATTGCCGGACGATTCCGCGCCAAAAATGAAAGCTTCGATGAGGCCGGCGGTGTTGCCGTTCAGTCTCGCACCGCCGTTAAGAATAAGAATTTTAGTCATAATAGTTCCCCCGTTTTGTTGTTAAGTGTGTTCCAATTAATATTAATAAAATTTGTCTTTTTTATGCAGAGTGGCCGGGGCGGTTAGTTTTCTTCGGAGAGGAGGCTGGCTACGCTGGGGAAGACCTGGAGGCTGCGGGCGAGGACGTTGTGGAGAGCCGCGATGGCCATGCCGTAGTTGGTGATGGGAACGCCCTGTTCTTTGGCCTGGAGCAGGCGATTCTTCATTTCCTGGGGAGGAAGCATGCAGCCGCCGCAGTGGATGACGACCTTGTAGGGCGTGAGGTCCTTGGGATATTCGCCGCCGCTGGTGAAGTGGAAGTCGGGCTCGACCTGAAGTTTTTCCCGGATCCACTTGGGGATCTTGACGGTGCCGATGTCCTCGCACTGCCTGTGGTGCGTGCAGCCCTCGGCGATGAGGACGGGATCACGGTCCTTCAGGGAGAGGAGGGCCTTGATGCCTTTTATCTGCTCCTCGAGGTCGCCCTTGGCGCGGGACAGCAGGATGGAAAAGGAAGTGAGGGGAATGGATTCCGGGACGATCTTCATTACCTTGCCGAAGGCCTGGCTGTCGGTGACCACGAGCGTCGGAGTTATCTTGGTGAGGGCCTGGGCGAGCTCGGTGTCTCTCGTGACGAGCGGAAGCGCGCCTTTTTCCAGGGCGTCCCTGATCACCTGCTGCTGGGGAAGGATGAGCCTGCCCTTGGGAGCGGCGGAGTCGATGGGGACGACGAGGAAGATGACGTCGCCGGGCGAGACGAGGTCCTGGATGAGAGGGATGGAATCTTTCTGGGGCTTCAGTTTGCCCAGGGCTTCCTTCAGAGCGTTAACGCCTTCTCTGGTCAGGGAGCTGACGAGATGCTCCTTGGAGTATTTCTGCTTTTGCTCTTCCGTCAGAAGATCGGCTTTGTTGTAGGCGACGAGATAGGGAAGGGCTTTCTTCTTGAGTTCCTCGATAACGGCCTTCTCCGCCTCGGTAAGGCCTGTTTGGGCGTCGGCCACAACGATGGCCATGTCCGCCTGGCGAAGGGCCTCTTTGGTCTTCTCAATGCGCTTAGATCCCAGTTCCCCGGTGTCGTCCAGACCCGGAGTGTCTATGAGGACGACCGGGCCGAGGGGAAGGAGCTCCATGCTCTTCTTGACGGGGTCGGTGGTGGTGCCGGAGATAGCGGAGACCACCGCCAGGTCCTGGTTGGTCAGGGCGTTCAAGAGGCTGGATTTGCCGGTGTTGGTCCGGCCGAGGAAGACTATGTGCAGTCTGTTGGAAGCAGGGGTGGCGTTCAGCGACATAAACTCAATTTTCCTTGGATTTTCCTAGGAATATATTAACATATACGCCGCGAAAAAAAGTATGCCATTCCAAAGGCAAGTTTGGAATGGCATAAACTATTCCAAAGTGGGCTTTGGAATGGCATAAAGGAAAGCGCGTGAAATCAATCTTTAAGAAGGCTCCAGTCGATGTCGGTGTCAAGGAACAGATCGCCGGTGTTTATGCTAATGGAAGCTTCCATGAAGGTTCCGTTCGCCAGAACAACGAAGGTGTCCATCTTCGTGAGAGGTTTGGTTCCCTTGTCAGTGCATTTGTAATCGTATTTTCCGGTTTTGACGCCCTGATAGGAGAGAAGCGGATCGTCGCTGCCGGGCCGTGCTTTGGCGTTGAAGGACCAGCCAATGTGATTCGCGTCGAATTCCTTCGGAGAAGGATCGTCTGAAAATTTTTCATATTCTCCTCCGGGAGGCTGAAGGACCTTTTCCAGATCGCTCCGCAGAATATAGCCTTCCTTGTAGAGGGGGTAAAGGGCTTTTACGCCTTCTACGGTTCCGCTTCCCGGATAGGCGCCGTATTTCTGCTGATAAGCGTCGAGCCTTTCATACAGGCTCTTTATAGCGGCCTCGCGCACGCGGCCTTCGTTTTCAGATTTCACAATTTTCATTCCAACGAAGATCATGCTGCCGACAAAGCCTCCTATAATGATCACAAAGATCAGCAGGGCCCAGGCGGAGCGCTTGGCGTACTTGGAATATTTCTTGGCTTTTTCGTCGTCTCCCTGCTTGATCATCTTTTTGGTCTTCAGGGAATAATAAAGCGCACCGAAGGCCGCGAGCAGGAAGATAAGCAAAATTGGATTTCTGAGAATCAGCGCCAGCAAGCCAAACACCACCACCACGGTGATGGACAAGCCCATATGAGGGGAAGGCGGTTTCGGGGCGGTTTCGGTAGCTTGAGTTGTGGTTTCTTCGGACATAATAACTCCTGGAGTTGCTTTTTAACCGACATAATTATAGCAAATCCAGCCCGGATGCCAATTTTGCGAAATGTCGCAAAATATTCGCATTATAAGGGCATCAAAAAAGGGAGTGACGGGGTTATATTTTCACAAGTCAAATCACAATATATTGTGATTTGAGTTTTTAAAAACCCACTATCTTGACAGGCTAGGATAAATATGCTATATTAGTAGTGCGCGCCTTCACAATGGAGTGGGTTTAGATTCGCTTGTGTGCAATCAGCTCATTGCGAAAGGCTCGAATAATCCATAACAAAAGGACAATTATGGATAAAAAACAAAAATCATTATTTTATCCCTGGGAATCTTTCAAAGAGATTCCTGTAACCCGCGGAGATTTTTCAATGAAAAATTTACCGTTCAAAAACAGCTCTGCCGAAGAACTCGGCAGAGAAGCCGGCCGATATTTTGGCTCAAAGGCTGTCAATCAAGATTACAAGGATTGGCACGACTTTGCGCAAAAAAGATTCGGTTTTTTGGACGCCAATCTTACAACGGCTTCGGAAAAGCCATTGAATCACTTGGATTGGATTTCATCTCGTTGTAATACTTGGAAGGATTATATTAGAGAATACGAAAATTATCTCAACAACGACGTCTTATCTCAAAATTCTTCTTTACACGATCCCGAAAATTCTGCCGCAAAACTTGGCAGAGAAGCGGGCAAACGCGCTGGAACAATTGCGAAGCAAAACGAATGTGGCGAAAAAGCATCTGATAATTTTGCCGAACGCTATTGGGAGGAATGGGCAAAGCAAAACCTCTCAATTCCAGGACACAAAGATGATGTGTTAAGCCTGCTTGAAAACGAGGATCTGTTTAAAGGAGATTCGTATGATTCCATTAGAGAGATGGCCAAGGATAGCAATAAATCAGGCGTTACAGTACAAGATCGTTATTCAGACACATATCCGACTTTGAATATCTATAACGATCTTGACGCTTATACCACATTTATTGGAAACGAAGCAAAAAGCAGGGCGCTAGATCCTGACGCCAAGCCGCGTGTTAATCATTGGAATCGCATTGAAAGCAATTTGCCAGAACAGCACCCTGATGTACATCTTGTACCTCCACGTCCTTCAGACAAACAAATAGAGTCTGATATAAAAATGCTGGCACGAATTATGCAGCCAGGAATAACTAAACAGCACCGATCAAAATTGCATAAAGGGGCATTATCAAGAGGCGGAAGACGGTTGTCCAGATTGCGTCGTTCAAGCAATTGGAGTAAGCATCATCCATCTATGCTGAAAACGCTCTCAAACGGGTATCATACCTTAAACTATATGGGCAAATTAGCCGATGACTATTATTTCCGCGGAGCAACTTACGCAGGTAATGTTTTGGGATATTTTATCGCAGATATGATTGCCGATCTATACGATTTGCCGCACACCGAGAGAACATATGACGACCTTTTTGGTGCAATAAATAAAAATGTTCCTATTGAGGGAAGAAGCTTACAAGCTTATCTCAAAGCCATAGAAAATGGTGAAAACACGGATGACTGGTTTGCCCAAGCGATAGATATGGACGTTTTTAATAACTGGCAGCCGGAAACCGAAGCAGGGCGCAAGTTCAAAGCAAGATTGGCAGAAACCCTCGATGTTCTTTCTCCAAGCGAATTAGCGAAGGGAGCTGTTTTATCAAAAGTTAACAAAGCCGTCGCCAAACCGCTTGGCAAAAAGATCGATGCAAAAATCACAGAAGAAAGCTATCCAAGACTACGAAAGTGGATTAAAAACGGTTTTGATTTGGTTGATAATACACTCGGTGCTGGAGAATCGGTAAACGATGCTTGTCAAAAAACGAAAACAAATGACGAATAATTAGTTGCCAAACGGTGATTCGTAGTGCGGCATATCGAGTGGCATGCACATTTTAACAACCGCATAAATGAAAAAGCCAATGTTTCCAGCAATTACTATAAATATAGCCAAAGCCAAGAGCAAAAATATTATTTTTAGTTCTATGGATTTGGAATGTTTGAAAACATCTACAAAGGCTTCAACGTGGTATTTGATGTCTTCCATCAACGATATGTCGCCGACTGCGTATTCCTCGCCGTTGCGCCAGTTTTCTATCGCTTCGTTGTAGGCTTTCTCCCGTAGTTCCATTTCGTATTGCTCGTACGTTTTGTCGGGAGGACAGTTGCGGAGTTCCGATTCGCTGATCTTGAACTTTGGCCCGAAATAGTAAGCGTTGCGCGGCTTGGGGGGCAGGAAGGACTTGAAGCCCCAGTCGTACATGAAACATTTGAATTTCCAGCGCCAGCGATGCAGACGGCCGTGCTCTTTTTTGGGAGCGGCGGTTAGTTTTTCGTCCAGGCGGCTTTTGTCGCTGAGGTCTTTCACTATTTTGGGAGGTTTTTAGAAGCGGAAGTCGCGCTCGCCTTCCTCGATTTTTTTGAGGCGGGCTTTGAGGATCTCTCGGATCTTTTCGCTGGGGACGTTGTCGATCTCTTTTTGGATGAGCGCTTCGCCGATCTCTTTCGTTTCTGGCGTGGCGTAGTCCATCAAGTATTCCTTCAAGGTCATGAGCGCGTTGGGGTGGCAGCAGTTCAGGATCTTCCTTGATTTGCAGAGGCTCATGAAGCGGTCGCCGGTCCGGCCTTCGCGGTAGCAGGCGGTGCAGAAGCTCGGGATGTAGCCGATCTTCATAAGCCAGTTCATGACCTGATCTAAGGTGCGGTTGTCGATGACGTCGAACTGGGCGGAGGATTCGTCCTCGGGCTCTTCCTCGGCGTAGCCGCCGACGCTTGTGCGGGAGCCGCCGGAGATCTGCGAGATGCCAAGGTGCAGGACGCGCTCGCGGGTGGCCTTGCTTTCCCTTGTGGAGACGATCATGCCGGTGTAGGGGACGGAGACTCGGATGCAGGCGACGATCTTGGCGAAGGTGTCGTCGTCGATACTGTTGTCGAAGGCGGCGGGGTCGATGTCGTCGGCGCGGCGGATGCGGGGAACGCTGATGGTGTGCGGGCCGACGCCGAAAGTCGCCTCGAGATGCTCGGCGTGCATTAGAAGCGCGGCGAACTCATAGCGGTAAAGCGAGAGGCCGAAGAGGACGCCTAAGCCCACGTCGTCGATGCCGCCCTGCATGGCCCTGTCCATGGCCTCGGTGTGCCAGGCGTAGTTGTGCTTGGGGCCGGTGGGATGCAAGGTTTCGTAGTTTTCCTTGTGGTAAGTCTCCTGGAAGAGTATGTAGGTGCCGATGCCGGCTTCTTTCAGCTTCTTGTAGTTTTCTACGGTAGTGGCGGCGATGTTGACGTTCACGCGCCTGATGGCGCCGTTCTTATGCTTGATGCTGTAGATGGTCTTGATGCACTCGAGGACGTACTCGATGGGGTTGTTGACGGGGTCTTCGCCGGTCTCCAGGGCCAGGCGCTTATGCCCCATGTCCTGCAGGGCGGTCACTTCTTTGATGACCTCTTCCTGGGTGAGTTTTTTCCTCGGGATGTGCTTGTTCTTGAAGTGGTACGGGCAGTAAACGCAGCCGTTCACGCAGTAGTTGGAAAGATACAAGGGCGCGAAGAGGACGATGCGGTTGCCGTAGAAATCTTTTTTGATCTGCTCCGCCAGGGCGTAGATCTTCTGGTTCTGTTCCGGCAGTTCGCAGGCTAAGAGGACGGAGGCGTCCCTGTGGGAGAGGCCTTTCAGTTCCTTGGCTTTCTCTATGATGGTGTCGATCAGCGCGGCGTCGCTTTTGTGCTCGTCGGCGTATTTCAGGGAAGCAAGCACTTCCTCGTGATCGATGAATTCTTCCGCATGCGGTGATTTGACGTTATACATTTTTGCCTTCTATTTTCCAAGGTTCGGGGAGTCGCCTCTCGCGGGCGGCGCGCACAGACCTAGTTTTTGGAGCGCAGCCTGAAGTTCTTTCGATCCCTCTGCGGCTTTTTCTCCTGTGATTCTTTTGTTGTCGTATATATTATACTTCTTTCTCGCTTGTTTTGATTATACTACAAATCGCTCTCTGTGATATAATTAAAAATATGAAAGACAATACCATAGCCGTAATGAACAAGACCATCGCAGTTTGCTTGGGTTTCCTGACGCTCTGCGTGGTCATTTACATCCTGAAGATCGGCAAGACTATCCTTTTGCCTTTGGTCATAGCCGTCTGCCTGTGGTACCTCATAAACTCCCTGCAGGCGATCATCAAAAGCGTTAGCATCAAAGGCTATTCCCTGCCTTCCTTCATCTGCTATATCATCGCCTTGTGCATCATTTCGGGCGTGGTGTGGGGGATAAGCTCCATCGTGGTCAGCAACATTTCCGCGGTGGTGAAAGACATCCCGGTCTATCAGGACAAGCTGCAGCTCCTTATCGAGAAGACCGCGGAGCGTTTCCACTACACCGGCGACGCCACTCTTAGAAACCTCATAAGGAAAATAAACTACACCAGCATGTTCTCGTCGTTGGCCTCCGCCCTGCAGGACATGACGAAAAACACCTTTTTGGTCCTGATCTACGTCATCTTCCTCTTCATGGAGCAGGCTAATTTCGGACGCAAGCTGGAGCTCTTCTTCTCCTCCGTGGCGCCGGACAGGCAGCTGGGCCGCGTTATGGCGGAAGGCATCAGCGCCATGAGGAAATACATCGGCGTCAAGACCGTGGCCAGCCTGGTGACGGCGCTTCTGAGCTTCCTCATCATGCACTGTTGCCATCTGGACTACGCCGCCTTCTGGGCGCTTCTCATTTTCCTTTTCAACTACATCCCCTCCATCGGCTCCATCGTGGCCACCGCGATCCCCGCCGTGCTTACCCTGGTGCAGTTTGAGAGCCCGCTGGTTCCCTTCATCTGCGTGGCCGGCGGCATTACCGCCGTGCAGTTCCTGATAGGGAACATCCTGGAGCCCCGCTTCCTGGGGACCTCCCTGAACATCAGTCCCCTGGTCGTGCTTTTGTCCTTGGCCTTCTGGGGCGCCATCTGGGGCATAGCGGGCATGCTTTTGTGCGTGCCTATCATGTCCATCGCCATCATGCTCTTCGCGCAGTTCGACGCCACCAGGCCCATAGCCATCCTGCTCTCCGGAAACGGCCGGGTCATCGTCTTCAAGAAAGACGGCATGAGCGAGGAAAAGGAAGACTGACAAGGCTTTTAAGCCTCTTCCATTTGCTTTTTTAATAAGGTTTTTATACAATATCCCTCACGATATTGGAAAAGCCAGAATAGCTCAGTCGGTAGAGCAGCGCTTTCGTAAAGCGCAGGTCATCGGTTCAAGTCCGATTTCTGGCTCCATCTTTTTTTGGTTTTCCCCGCGGGGAAAACTTTTTTGTTTTTCAGCCCCTTCGACGTCTTTCCCAAAATCGGCGCGATCCGGGCGCCGGCCGGGGCGCCGGACAGGATCCTAAGACGGCTTCCGGCGGCGAAGCGATCCACAAAACCGCTCTGCCCGACGCGATGATTCCCCCGAAGCGGGTAATTTCCTGGTTTTCAGCGATTCGGAAGAAGCGGACTTCGCCACCAATTATCCGTCGCCAAAAAGGCTCCCTTTCACGGGAGCCTTTTTATTTGCGGGGATCCGCGTTCCGGCAGTTTTAAAAATGGTAAAATAACTGAAAATATCAAAAAACAGAGGGGGCGGCGTGAAAACTTTTCGCTTTGTCATTATCGTTTTGGCTTGCCTGGCGGCCCGGGCCGAGAGCTTCGATATTTCCACCGGATCGCTTTGGATCACGGAAAACGGATCCTGGGAGATCACAGGCTCCACGCACACCAATTCCGTTATCGTGGAAGCGTCGGGCAACGTTAACATCACTTTAAAGGATGTTGTTATTACGAACGTGCCAGCGGCTTTTTCCATTTACGAAGGGCGCGTGAACATGACGCTCGTTGGAAGCAACACCCTTATCTCCACGGAGGCCGCCGGCATCTATGTCGATAAGAAAGCGTCTTTGACCATCAACGGCAACAGCGCCGCCTGCCTTTTCGCGACTTCAAAGGGCGGCGAGGGCGCCGGCATAGGCGGCAACAAGGGCTACGGAACAGACGTCGGAACGTCTGGAAAGGTCGTCATCAACGGCGGAACCATCGTGGCCCAGGGCGCGAATTTCGCCACCGGCATCGGCGGCGGATCCCACGGACAAGCTTATCTTATCGTCAACGGCGGGTCCGTCACCGCCTTGGGCGGATATCTCGCTGCGGGCATCGGCGGCGGCTACGGCTACGAAGGCTATGCCGGCAACATCAGGATCTCCGGCGGCTATGTCAAGGCCGTGGGCGACGGGAAAAGCGCAGGAATAGGCTGCGGGGGCGGCGGCGGACACGACACCTACCCTGCCGGCTTGATCATGATCACAGGCGGAACAGTGGAAGCCTACGCCAACTCCGGCGCCGGCATCGGCGCCAGCGGCGACGAGGGCGACAACGGCCGCGCTCCCCAGATCTACATCAGCGGCGGATCCGTTTACGGCTCCTCCTCCACGGGCTCCCCGATAGGCCAGGGCGCCGGACAATCGGAGTACCCTGAGATCCTGACGAAGAAAGACGGGGAGAAGATCTACCGCGCGAGCATAATCTCCGCCATAAAAGACCACTCCAGGACTTATGAATTCACGGTGAAGAGGAACGGCGAAGCTTACGACTACGCTTACAAAGGCAGCGGCTATCCCGACAACGGCAATCTCTATTTTTATCTTCCCAACGGCGAGTATGAGATAAGTTCCGAGGCGGGCGGCTTCGCGGGAACGATCGACGACGACGACGCGGTCTTTGTCCAGGCGGCCTCCGGCGAAGTGACGGTCTCCGTCGAAAAGGGCCCTGTTGTTATCGACGACAACGGCGTCACGGGTTATGACGAGGCCGGCTGGGCGGTCAGCGGGCTTTACGCCCACTACATCATCGTTGGTTCGAGCGAGACGAACAGCATCGCCATAACGGCCGGCGCGCTGAAGCTCACTTTGCGCGACGTTTCCGTAACGACCAACGCCGCGCTGTCCATTAAGAACGCCATCGTGACGATGGTGCTGGAAGGCTCCAACACCCTGGTCTCCACGGAAGCGGCCGGACTTTACGTTGACAGGAGCGCCTCCTTGACCATCAGCGAAGAGAGCACCGGCAGCCTTTACGCAACATCCATGGGCGGCGAGGGCGCGGGCATCGGCGGCAACAAGGGCTACGGCACGCCCTACGGAACGCCGGGGCCCATAGTCATCAACGGAGGCACGATCGTGGCCCAGGGCGCGGATTTCGGCTCCGGCATCGGCGGCGGCTCCCACGGCCAGGCGGATCTCGTCATTAACGGCGGAACGATCACCGCTCTTGGCGGCTATCTCGCCTCGGGCATCGGCGGCGGCTACGGCTACGAAGGCAACGCCGGCAACATCACCATCAACGGCGGCTGCGTCAAGGCCACCGGCGACGGCAAGAGCGCCGGCATCGGCTGCGCGGGCGGCGGAGGCCACGACAAATATCCCGCAGGCCTTATCACCATCACAGGCGGGACGATCGAAGCTTACGCCAACACCGGCGCCGGCATAGGCGGCAGCGGAGACGAAGGCAGAGACGGCCGCGGACCCCAGGTCTATGTCAGCGGCGGCTCCATCGTCGGCAGCTGCTTCGGCGAAGAGATCGGCCGCGGCGAAGAGAACATGTACGGCCCCTGGGACGAGGACATCATGCCTTACGTATTGAACAAGCCGGAAGGAGAAAGAATTTATGCCGCCCTGCTGCCGGAAATAATTCCGAATCCCGACATGGTCATGGAATTTGAGACGGAGCGCAAAGGGGACGAAAGCTTCTCCTACGTTTACGTCGGCAGCGGTCACTGGACCGAAGACGATATTTTCTTCCCGCCTGGCTCTTTGAAGTTCCGCCTGCCAGACGGCGATTACGTCGTGAATTGCAAAGACGCCGTTCCCTACGGCGGAAAAGTCGAAGGAAAAGACACGACTTTCGAACCGCTGCCGGAACCGGCCGTCTTTTCTCTTCTGGCGCTGCTGGCGCTCTTCCTCCAAAGGAAGCATAAGATCGGCGCATGAAAAAAAGGCTCTCCTCTTTGGGAGAGCCTTTTTTCTTCCGCCGTCCGCGCCTTAGCGTTTTTTGGAGAATTTCCTGTAAAGGGCCTCGGCGGCCTGGCGCGGCACCATCTCTCCGACGTCGCCGCCCAGAAGCGCGATCTCTTTGACGTTGGTGGAGCTGATGTAGGCCAGATCTTCCCTGGTCATGAGAAAGACCGCCTCCAGATTCTCGTCCAGGCGCCTGTTGGTCAGGGCCATCTGGAACTCGAACTCGAAGTCCGTCATGGCTCTCAGGCCCCTCACCACGGCCACGGCTTTCTTTTCCCTGGCCCAGTCCACCAAAAGCGTCTCGAAGATCTCAGCCTTGACGTTGGGGATGTCTTTGATGACTTCGCTGACCAGTTTCAGCCTTTCCTTGGGCGTGAAAAGGGTCTTCTTGTGCACGGCGTCGGCCACGCCCACGATTATCTCGTCGAATATCTTGGCCGCTCTTAGAATAACGTCCAAATGCCCGTTGGTAATAGGGTCGAAGGTGCCGGCGTAGACCGCCCGGCGGATCTTTTTCTCGCTCATTTTTCCTCCTCGCTGTCCGGAGTTTCTTCGTTGGCAAAAGAGGCGGTGCGGCCGAAAAAGCTCACCTGGGCTTTTCCGTAACTGTTGGCGCGGTAGCAGCGCCAGAGCCCCTCTTCCTGTCCTTTTAAATATTTTACCGTATCGTCGTGCTCTATGATGACCACGGTGTCGTCGTTTACGAAATTGGACCCGTCGATGGCCGCCAGGAGCCCGGGGATGTCGACTTCCCGGTAGGGCGGATCGGCGTAGATCAGATCCGCGACAAAGGGGGCGGGGCGCTGAAGGGCGTCCCAGACGTCGGCTTTCCAAACCAGGGAATGCTCCTTCGCGCCCAGCCGCTCCCGGTTGTTTTCCAGGCAGCGCAGGGCCTCGGGGGCCCTTTCCACCATCAAGACCATCTCCGCGCCCCGGCTCAGGCATTCCAAGCCGATGGCGCCGCAGCCGGAATAAAGATCCAACACTTTCTTCCCGGGCAGCCAGGAGTGAAGGATGTTAAAAACTGAAGTCCGGACTCGGTCGGAAGTGGGGCGCACTTCCCGGCCCTCCGGGGTCTCCAAAAGTTTTCCTTTGAACAGTCCTGTTATTATGCGCGGCATAACGATTCCTTATTTCCCCAAATAGCGTACGGTCAGCATGGCGATGTCGTCGGACTGCGGCGCACCGTCGACGAAAGTTTCGACGTCTTTCCAGACCGCCTCCACGATCTCATCGCAGCTCAAATTGTTCTTGTTCTGCAGAAAATCCTTCAAACGCGCGTCGGAATACATTTTCCCATCTTTTCGGAAAGCCTCGGTGACGCCGTCTGTATAAAGGAAAAGCGTGTCGCCGGGTTTGAGGACCTTGTATTCGTCCTGGTACGTCATGGCGGGGCTCATGCCCACCAGGGCGCCTCCGTGGGAGGCCAGGAAATCCGCCTGCCCGTCTGCGCGGATAATGAGGGGAGGATTGTGGCCGCCGTTGCAGTAGGCCATGGTCCCGGTGCGCATGTTGATGACGGCGCAGAAGATCGTCACGAACATGCAGCCTTCGTTGGAGGCCGCGCGGTCTTTGTTAACGTGGTCCAATATGGCGGCCGGTGAGGCGTTGTAGCGGGCCACGGAGCGCACCAGGGTCTGCACCACGCCCATGAACAGGGCCGCGGAGATGCCCTTGCCCGACACGTCGCCCATGCAGACGCACAGATGGCTTCTGTCCACGAAAAAGACGTTGTAAAGGTCTCCGCCCACCGTCATGGCGGGCTGAAGCTTGCCGGCCACCTGTATCCTGTCGTCGCCGGAATTTATTCTTTCAAGCTTGGGCAGAAGGCTGTGCTGGATGTCGAAGGCCACCTCCAGTTCGCCCTCTATGCGTTTTTTTGCTTCCTCGGCCTTCCCCAGCTGGCGGTCGCTTTTTTTCAGCGCCAGGCGCAGTTTCTCGAAATCCCTGGCCAGGTCTCCTATTTCGCCCTTCATGCCGCTTTCCGGCAACGGACCTTCCAGCTTTCCCATCAGGGCCAGGCGGCTGTTCCTGATGAGCGTGTACAAGGGCTTCAGGATCTTTCTGGCGATGAGAAGGCAGACAAAGAAAAGCAGCGCCAGGCCGCATAAGATCAGCAGCGCGTTCCAGAGCCAGAAGCGTTCGCTCCTTTCCACGATGCGGCAGACCAAAACGAAGGGGACGATGGTCCCAAGGCAGCAGAGCATCATGAAGACGGCTAATTTTGTCGAAAGTCTAGTTAAGCGCATGTTTATTGATTTCGTTTTCCAGTGTTCCAGAGGGGAAGCGCGGCCAGTTCGGCGGCAAACTCTTTCTGCTGCCAGGCCCTGACGTCTTCCTGAGGTTCCGTGAATTCCGCCTGGCGTTTGTCAGGACGCAGGGACAGCCGCTCCAAGCTGGAGGAGGGCCAGATCAAGGCAGGCTCCAAATGAAGCTCTTCCGCTTTTTTCGCCCGCCATTCCTTCAGACGCGACATCCTGTCCTTGGCGGCCCGCCGCCAGATCGGCTGCTCCTTTTTGAAGTCCACCACCACCAGGGGAGGAATGCTCCCGGCCCTGCGCAGAAGGGCCCTCATCTCCTGCCCGTTGTGGCGCAGGAAAGCCGGCCCGATGCCGGTCACCCGGCTGAGATCCGCGTCGGGATGCTTGGCCAGATAAAGCATGGTCTGGGAACCCAGGACCTTGAAGGGCGGCCGGTGGCGGCGCAGGGCTATCCTTTCCCGTAAGGCGAAGATCTCCCGGAAAAGCCCCAGCTCCTTGGGCGTCAGGGCGTGCCAGCCCTTGATGATGGAGAAGGCCATGGCTTCGGGCAGCGGCTCCTTGAAGCGCACCTTGGCCATCCTGGCGGATTCTTCCTCCGCCCAGGAAAGGCGTCCGGCCTTTTTCAAAAGCTGCTTTTGCTTTTTGGCCAGCCTGATAAGGTAGGCCACGTCGTTGACGGCGTAGCGCAGCGCCGCGTCCGGCAGCGGCCGCTCGCCCCAGTTCATCTGCTGGAGCTTCTTGTCCTTCACGATGTCCACGCCTATGTATTCGTTGACCACCGCCCCCAGCCCCATATGGCTGGAACCCAGGAACTGGGCCGCGACGGCGGTGTCGAAAAGATTCTTCACCTCGGCTTGGTAATCCCTGGAAAGGGAACGCATGTCGTAGTCGCAGGAATGGAAGATCTTCTCCACTTTTTCGTTTTTGAAAAACGCTCTCAGAAGCTCCCCGTCGCCCAAGGCCGCGGGATCCACGATGAAGTTGTAGCCCGGGCAGCCGAACTGCAGAAGGCAGATGGATTCCGGATAATAGTGCAGGCTGTTGGCCTCCAGGTCCACCGCCACGGCGGGCTCGCCGTTCAAGATGTCGAAAGCCTTCTGCCAGTCCTCATAGGTCTTAACGTAAAGGTAGGAATGCTCGGGAGTGAAGCTTTGGCCCTTCAGCTTCGCCAAAAAAGCGCGCCAGGCGTTCGACCGCTCCCTCAGCCCTGCGAGCAAAAGCCTAAAGCATCTTAACGATCTCATCGGCTATCCTTGCGGTTACTCCCTGCTGCGCCCTGATGTATTCCTGGCCGCGGCCCACCATGCCGGCGGCGCTTTCCTTGTCCTTCAGCAGCTCGCAGACTCTTTCCTTAAGCTGCCAGGCGTCCTGCACGATCTCCGCGCCCCGCTTCTGGGCCAGAACGTCCGCTATGCCGCGGAAATTTTTCGTGTGCGGCCCGTACAGCGTGGGGCGCCCCAGGGCCACGGGCTCCAGCATGTTCTGACCGCCGCCCGGCGGGAACATGCTTTTTCCCACGTAGGCCACGTCGCAGAGCGTGTAGAAACGCTTCAGCTCGCCCACGGTGTCGACGATGTAGATCTCCCGGTTCGGATCCTCGAAAGTTTCCTTCAGGGAGCGCCGCTTGGGGACGAAGCCCCGGCTCTTGACAAGCTCCGCCATGGCCTGGCCCCTTTCCGGATGCCTGGGGACCATGACGAGCCCGCAGCCCGGCCTTTCTCTCCTAACCAGGGCGAAGACATCCATGATCATCTCGTCTTCCCGGCCGGATTTTTCCAGCGCCGCCGCCAAAAAGATCTCGCCCTCGCCGGGCATCTTCAGTTCCCTGATCAAGTCCGGATCTTTTTCCGCGGGCCGGGAGGCCGCCACGGAATCGAATTTTATGTTGCCGTCGCAGCTAACCGTGTCGGCCCTGGCGCCCAGGCGCAGAAGCCTCCTGGCGTCGCCGGGAGTCTGCATCATGCAGCGGTCGATATTCCTCAGCACGTCCCGGACGAAAAGCTTGATCCTGCCGTAGCCGTGGAAAGAATTGTCGGAGAGTCTCCCGTTGGCCAGCAGAATGGGAATGCCTCTTTTTTTCAGTCCCCAGATGAAGTTCGGCCAGATCTCCGTCTCCATGATGACCGCCGCCACCGGGTCCACGACCTTGATGACGTGCTCCATGCTGAAATAAAATTCCGCCGGGAAATAAATGAGCCCGTCCTCGGGAGGCAGCTTCTTCATGGCCACCTCGTAGCCCGTGGCGGTGGTCACCGAGACCACGAAGCTGAACTTGTCCTTCAGCATGGGCCGCAGAACGTTTATAAGCGTCAGCGTCAGGTTGAATTCCCCCACGGAGACCGCGTGGAACCAGATCCTGGGCTTCTTGGGAAGCCTTTCCTTCTGGGCTTTCTCCAAAAATCCCAGCCGCTGCCAGAAGTTCACCCTATGCTTCTTTTTGGACAGAAGCACCGGCAGCCAGACCGGGGAAGCGACCACCACAGTCGGCAAAAGCACCAAGTTATATAACTTACTGTAAAAAGACATAATTAAATTATTATACCAAAGAAAACCCGCCGGGGATAACCCGTCCGAAGGCAAAAAAAGCAAAGCCAAGCGCGAAAACCCTTGGCGGTATCCGAGCTTACAAGACCTGTTCCAGCCAGATCTTGACCTCTTCCGGCTTTTTCACCAGCTTCTCGCCGGCGATAGTTGCGCCTTTTACGTAAGGAGAGAGCTTTTCAGCGCTCTTGCCCATTCCGCCTCCGCCGGAAGTCGCGAAGAGGAAGATCTTCTTGCCGCTCCAGTCGTAAGCCTGGCAGAAAGTGTTCACCACGTTCGGCGCGCAGCCGTACCAGATCGGGAAGCCGAGGAAGACCGTGTCGTAATCGGAGAAGTTTTCGATCTTCCCCGTGACCGGCACTTCCTTCTTGCCCATCTTTTCCTTGTTGCAGCGGGCGAAAGGATTGATCCACCGAAGATCCGCCTTGGAATAGGGAACTGCGGGCTTTATCTCAAAAACACTCGCGCTGATGGCGTCCGCGATCACGTTCGCAACGGCGGCCGTCCTGCCGGCCTCCGCGGAAAAATAAGCAACCAGAACTTTCATAACTTTTCCTCCTTTTTAGCTAATTATATTCGAATATTCTTTCAGGCGCTGCAGCTCGGCTTCGGCGATGAGCGCGATCATAGGATCTGCATCGTTTTTTTTGTGGTAAGCGGCGAAGGCGGCGTAATAACTCATGCGGTCTTCGTATTTGATGCTGACGGGAAGATAGCCCGCCTTCATCAGCGTGAAGTTCGCCAAAAGACGGCCAGTGCGGCCGTTCCCGTCTATGAAGGGATGTATCGCCTCGAAGCGGATGTGAAAGAGCGCGGCAGTCACCAGGGGATGCTTCTTCGCTTTTTTCAGATCACGCACCCATTCCTCCATCAAAGGCTCTATCAAATACGGCTGGGGCGGCGTATGGGAAGCGCCGGTTATGATGACGGGAATGCCGCGGTAGGCGCCTTTGTCCTGAGGCTTGTCGGCAAGCACCAGGGAATGGAGCTGCCTCACAAACAGCTCGGAGATAGGCTCGCCGGAAGAGACGAACTCTTCCAAAAAGCAGAAAGCGTCCCTGTGCCCGATGGCTTCCAGGTGATCCTTCAGGGGTTTTTGGCCAACCGTCATGCCGGCCAAGACCATGGCGGTCTCGCTTAAGGTCAGCGTGTTGCCTTCGATGGCGTTCGAAGCGTAGGTGTAATCCACAAGGAACGCTTCGCGCAGGCGGGCCTTTTCGCCTTCCGTAAGAGGCCTGGCCTTTTTAAGTTTTTCCTTCAGCGCGTCGATTTCGGAAAACAGCGCGCGAAAAGAAGAGGGGACGCCTGAGCCTCGGAGGCTGCGGCCGTCAGCGGGCTTTTGGGCGTCAGCGGGGATCTTCCAGAGCTTGCCGTTTCGTTCCGCTCCGGGAATTTGTTCTTTTTCGCACATAACTCTGACTCTGCGGTCGGATATGCCCCAGCG
>JAGCGH010000054.1 GCA_017649705.1 bacterium | reverse complement strand
CGGAAACGTACGTTAAAAGACTTCACGCGATCCTGAAAAGCGGGACAGCCGACAGCTGTAAAGACTGGTTTTCCGTAGGCGAATACAAGCGTCTTGAAAACACTGTGGGCGGCATGGACACAACGCCTCCTGAGAAGGTAAAAAAGGAAATGAAAAAACTTTTGTTCTGGTATGGAAAGAGCAAGCATACTTTCGAGGATATCGCTGAATTTCATGTGCGCTTCGAAAAGATCCATCCTTTTCAGGACGGCAACGGACGCATAGGACGTCTGATCATGCTCAAGGAATGCCTAAAATACGGAATTACGCCGATCCTTGTTTTGGACAAGATGCGCCAGTATTATTACCTTGGGCTTCAGGAATGGCAAAAGAACGATAAGCAGCGGGCGCGTTTGCTAGATACTTTCAGGGCGGGCCAGGACTTGTTTATAGAGATGTTTCGCCACTTCGGCCATGACTTGTCGTTTTGATATAATTTCTTTTTGGAGATTATAGTGTGTGTTAGGTAAAAGAGGGATATATTTCGTTTTGCTGTTTTTGGCCTTGGCGGGGGTCGTTTTAGGGTTCTGCGAGGAGCCCGAGGCGGTTGCCGAGGCCGCGCCGTTCGATTGGCTCACTTATTTGGTGCCAAGGGTATTTTTTGTCTTGTGCGTGAGTTTGATCACGCTGGGAATATATCTGGCGAAGAAAGGATATCGCTTCAATATTAGGCCTATTCCCGGTTTGGATCAGATGGAGGAGGCGGTTGGGCGCGCCACCGAGATGGGACGGCCGTCGTTGTTCTGTACGGGGGTTAGCGATACGGCGCATCCTGAATTGTACGCTTCCATGCCGATATTAAATAAGATCGCGACGGTTTCGGCGCGGTATAGGAACCGCTTGCTGATCCCAGTTTGTATGGAGAGAACGCTGACGCTTTTGCAGACGACGTACGAGGAGGCCTGCAAGTCTATTGGGGAATTGCGGTCGTTTAATCCAACGGATGTTAGGTTTTTCCCGGGCGGGCAGGTGTATTTCGCGGCGGCCAGCATGGGGTACATGCTGAAGGAAAGGCCGGCGGCCTGCTTCTATTTCGGGTATTACGAACTGGAGTCTCTTTTGCTGTCCGAGACCGGGCAGGTGGTGGGGGCGATGCAGATAGCCGGAACCAGCCAGCTCTTCCAGATACCTTTCTTCATCGCGGCCTGCGACTACGTGATCATCGGCGAGGAATTCTTCGCGGTGAGCGCCTCTATCAGCGGCGATCCGAAGCTCTCGGGAAGCCTGTACGGACAGGATATGGTGAAGGTCATCGTTATAGTGAGCGTTGTAGTGGCGTCTGTCCTGGCGTCGGTGCCGGTTTGGGGGCCGTTTGTTTTAAAGATCGCCCAGGCTTTGCAGAAGTGATATGAAGAAGAAACTTATCTGGCTGTCGATCTTTTTGCCCGGGCTTTTGTACCTGGCGAAGTGGCTCTTTGAGGGAACGCCCATAGAGGGCGGAGCCTGGTCGGGCGGACTGACGCTGACGAAGATCGTGAACGAGTTCTGCGCGCCTGTGCTTATTTTGGTGGGTGCGACGGCCTATGGCATAGCCTTGGCCAACGTTTTCAGAGTGCACATCATGACTCTGATGAACAGGAAGAAAGGCTGGCAGTACAGTCTTATCGTCTTCGTGTCCTTCGTGACGGTCTTCGCGATCTGCGTCATTTACGGATGGTTTTCAAAGGAGCGGCCGGAGGGCGCTTTCGACGCGGTGGAGTTCTACCGCACGTACATCTACACGCCTTTGCTGGTGACGGTCTTGGCTATACTGGGATTTTACATCACCTACGCCGCCTACAGGGCCTTCAAGATAAAGTCATTGGAAGGCGTTGTGATGATGAGCGTGGCGCTGATCGTGATGATCGGTTACGATCCGCTTGGAAATTATCTGACGCGGTATCTGGGCAACACCAGGTTCTTCTACCTGCAGTTGCCGGAACTGGCGCGTTTCTTGCGTGAGGATATGAACGGCACGGTCTTCAGGGCGCTGCAGATAGGCGTTTACATCGCCTCATTGGCGGTCTCCTGGAGGATCTGGCTGGGCATCGAGGATCATCTTTCTGAAGGGGAGGAGGCGCAATGAGATTCGACCTTCAGAGGATACCGAGAAATGTTATTTATCTCGTGCTGCTGATCTGTCTGGCGGTGCCCTTCTTTGTTAAGTGGTCGCTGCCGGTCTATGTCTCCAACGCCACAAGGTGCCTTTACAAGACCGTGGAGAAAGTGCACGCGGAAAAGCCGAACGTGCCGGTGGTTCTTTTGAGCAGCTGGGACCCGAGCTCCCGAGGCGAGAACAGGCCGCAGATGGTGGCGCTGGTCAGGCATCTGCTTGTGCTCGGCCAGCCCTTCGTGGTCTTCTGTCCGGCCCTGAATCCCATGGCGCCCAGAGCGTCCGAGGAGGTCATCAATTCGGAGATCGCGAGGGGACATTATACGCTGACGTACGGCGTGGATTACGCCAACCTGGGGTTCAAGGGTATTTCCGGACCGAACATCGGGCCTATCCTGCAGAATCTGGAAGGCGACTTCTTAGGCTGCGTGGCGCAGGACTTGTACGGGAATTCCGCTTACAGTCTTCCGATCTTAAAGGGTTTCAAGTCTCTGGCCAACGCTTCTATGATAATCACGATCAGCGGCGACGTGGAGTCCGAGCACGTGATCGGCATCTTCTCGCCGCGGCATCCTGAGATCCCGGTGGGCGCCGCGGGCTGGTCTTTGATCTGCACAAGGCTCTATCCTTACTTCGACACGAGGCAGTTGGTCGGCATCCTGGACGGCATGAACGGCGCCAGCGAGTATCTGACCTTGCTCAAGGAGAATTATCCCGATTTAGCCGGCGATGATCCCGAAGCGGAGGAAGGCGAAGGCAGCGGAAGCTCCACAAGAGTCAACGCCTTGACGCTGGCTCGAGTCCTGATCATCCTTTTGATCGCGCTGGGGAATATCGGCATGCTTCTGGAGCGCCGGAGAGAAAGGCTGGGGCTTCCCGTCAAAAAGACGGCGCCCAAAGTTACGGTGGGCGAGAAGCGCTACCTGAATATCGGCGCGCTTGTCTTCACGATACTTTTCATCATCGCGCTTTTGGGAGAGTTTACTTTGCGCTCCAAGGCTGGTACCTGGTCGGTGGCGGTTTTTGGGGAGTGGGTGGCGGTCTTCTGCACGATAGGCATGCTCTCCTTCATCTTCGGCGACAACAAGCTCTACAGAACGCTGGAGCACGTCATTATTGGCTCCTCCGCGGCGTACATGCTCTTCGAGGTCATCGATAAGCAGATCCTGCCCTCTTTCGTCTACAAGGTGGCGGACGGGTTCGCGGCGATGGTCGGGCGCCCTGCCCAGGGCTCGGCCTGGCAGCTCTTGCTGCTTTTGGGCCTGATTCCCTCCGCGCTGTGGTTCACGGTCTACATCAAGAGATTCGCCTGGACCAACAAGCTCGTCCTGGGCCTCTTGATGGGCGTGGCGGTTGGCATCGCTTTTGGGCAGAACGTCAACCTCGCAATCCCTCAGATCGCCGGCGCGGTCAAGCCCTTGCTGACTTTCGGGCCGGTGAACGTTCCGCACATCAGTCTCGCGGAGAACGTTTCCATAACCTGGAAGAACGTCTTCAACCTCGTCTATCTCGTGACCATGATACTGGTCATGATATATTTCGTCTTCTGCCTGAAATTGAAGACGACCGTCGCCAAGGGCGCGGTCAGGTCCGGCAGGATCATTATGATGATCGCCTTCGGCGCGGTCTTCGGCAACACCATCGCCACCAGAATGAGCTGGCTCATCGACAGGATAGACGCCGTCGCGCTCTGGATAAGAAACCTTATGATCTTGGGAGGCTAGTCGTGGAAAGGAGAAGCGAATTTGGAGTGCGCCTGGCGAAGGATCTTAAGGAAAGGGGACTTGGTCCCCTCGCGGCTTTCCTTGTGAGAGCCAACTGGCCCTTGGCCACCATCTACGCCAACATCGTCATGGGCGCGGAGCCTTTCCTCGCCATCGCCGGCTACGAGGCGAAGCCTTTGTATGAGACGCTGAACGACAGGGAAGCGCTCGCGGAACTTTTAGAGGAACTGGAGAGGGAAGCCTGATGGCGGAAGAGAAGCAAATAAACGCCATCATCGCGACGGACTGCGGCAGCACCACAACCAAGGTGATACTCATCACCCGCACGCCGGAAGGCAATTACCATTTGGCGGGCAGGGGAGAAGCGCCGACCACGGTGGAGGCGCCCTTCGACGACGTGACCATCGGCGTTATCAACGCCGTGACGGAGCTCCAGGAGATCACAGGAAGGAAGCTCGTCGAGAATGGCAAGATCATCCTGGGCGGAGACCCCAACGAAGGCGCGGACCTGTATCTCTCAACGAGTTCCGCAGGCGGCGGCCTGCAGATGGCGGTCATCGGCGTAGTGGCGTCTCTGTCCGCCGAGAGCGCGCAGAGAGCGGCCCTGGGCGCCGGCGCCATCATCATAGACTCCTTCACCTACGACGACGGCAGGACCGAGCAGGAGAGAGTGGAACGCATCCGCCACATCAGGCCGGACATGGTGCTCTTTTCCGGCGGCACGGAAGGCGGAACCACGAAGCATTTGGTGGAAATGGCTGAGACGCTTCTGATGGCCGATCCGAAGCCCAGGTTCGGCGAGCTCTTTAAAGTCCCGGTCATCTTCGCGGGCAACAGCGAGGCGCTGCCTCTTGTCACCGACGTTCTCGGCAAGAAGGTCGATCTCATCAAAGTTAAGAACGTCAGGCCCTCCATGGAAGAGGAGGAGCTGAACGACGCCGGGCAGGCCATCCACCGTCTCTTCCTTGAGCACGTCATGGCCCAGGCCCCTGGCTACGAGAAACTGATGTCCTGGGTCTCCGTTCCCATTATGCCGACGCCCTCCGCTTTCGGTCAGTGCATAGCCGCGGTGGGCGAAAAGGAAAAGATCAACGTCCTGGCCGCCGACATCGGCGGCGCCACCACCGACGTTTTCTCCAGTGTGAACGGCCGCTTTACCAGAACGGTCTCCGCGAACTATGGCATGAGCTACAACATCTGCAACGTGGTAAAGGAAGCCGGGTTCGAGAACATCCTGCGCTGGCTGCCCTTTGATTCCAGCGTAAACGAGCTTTGGGACATGGCCCTTAACAAAATGATCCGCCCCACCACCATTCCCCAGACCGCAAGGGAACTTTTGATTGAGCAAGCCGTGGTCAGGGAAGCTTTGAGGCTTTCCTTCGCGCATCACATGCGTTTGGCTGGCGGACTGAAAGGCATCGTAAGGCAAAGAAGCGTGGCTGAAGCCTTCGAACAGAAAGGCGCGGCCGTTATCAACGCCGGGGACATGGATCTCATTATAGGGTCTGGCGGCGCGCTCTCCCACGCCCCCAGGCGCAGACAAACGGCTCTCATCATGCTCGATTCCTTCGAGCCGGAGGGCATCACGGAGCTGGACGTGGACAGCATTTTCATGCTGCCGCACCTGGGCGTTTTGTCCAGCGTCGAGCCGGACATCGCCCTGGAGGTCTTGCACCGCGACTGTCTTATTCCCATCGCAACGTCCCTTTCCCTTAAAGGTCAGATGAAGGACAAGGAAGTCTGCGCGGAACTGACCATCAACACGCCCCAGGGAGAGACGAACTACAAGCTTTATCCCGGACGCCTCTACCGCTTCACCGAAACGGCGGAGAAACTCTTCAGCTTCACCATCAGGCCGGGCAGAGAAGTGGACGCGGGCGAAGGACCGGGCGTTGAGTATGAAAAGAAGGCGCGCTTCAGCGCCGTGGGCCTCGTCATCGACACCAGGGGCAGGCCTTTGGTCTTGCCGGCGGACCCCGCCGAGAGAATAAAAAAGAACCGCTCCTGGGCGAAAGCCATAGGCGCTTTTGATATGGAGGACGACAGCTAATGGGCAACGCCTTCACTCCCGGCCTCCTTATCGCGCCGAGAACGGCGGTCACGAAGACCCGCAAACTTCCCCTGGGCGGGCACGCCACGGTCTCCGTGGGCGACATCGTCAGCGGCAGGCAGACGGTCGGCATGGCCAACCACCAGGGGCCGCTTACGCTGGTGAGAGCCGCGGAGATCCTCGAACTGGACAACGACAGGATGGAAAAGCACCTTTGCTGCCAAGTCGGCGACATCGTCGAAAAAGACCAGCTTTTAGGCGAGACTTCGCATTTCTTCGACCTTGTCAGGAACGAATGCCGTTCCCCGGTCAAAGGCTTCATCGAAGAAATTTCGCCCACCAACGGTTTCATCGCCATCCGGGAGCCGGCCACCATATTGGAAGTCTCCGCTTATCTTAGCGGCACGGTAACGCGAGTCAGCAAGACGGACGTGGACGTCTCCTGCACGGCCTGCGTGATCCAGGGCATCTTCGGCTTGGGAGGGGAAAGCAGCGGCGAAATAATGATCGTCTCCGAAGACGAGGACATAACGTTGGAAAACCTCACCGAGGAGTGCGAGGGCAAGATCATTGTGGGCGGACGCTCCATAGAGAAAGACGCCATCGACATGGCGAAACTGTGCAAAGTGAAAGGCATTGTGGTCGCCTCCATAGAGCACAAAGTTCTCCACGATATCTTGGGGGAATACATCGGCGTCGCCATAACCGGACAAGAGAACTTAGGCTTTACGCTGATCGTGACGGAAGGCTTCGGGAAACTGAAAATGGATAGCAGGACCATGGAGCTTCTCCGTCAGCACAAAGGCGAAACGGCTTCCTTCAACGGATCAACCCAGATCAGAGCCGGCGTCGTCCGTCCGGAAGTAATCATCCCCATTGTGGAATACTGCGAAACGAAAGACGAAAAGAGTTCTCTGGCGGTGGCCAAAGAACTGCAGATCGGAACGAGGATAAGAATAATCAGATCACCCTATTTCGGGGAATTGGCAAAAGTTACGGAACTGCCGGAGCAGCCCGTAGCCATAGCCACGGAAGCGAAAGTCAGAGTCTTGAAAGCGCAGCTTGATTCCGGCGAGACCGTGACCGTTCCCAGAGCCAACGTGGAGATAATCGACTGATGATATCCTACATTTCAGACCACGCTCATTACGATGTCGTATTGAAAGCCGCCTTCATGGCCAGATCGAGCCTCTGGCTCGCCACCTCCAACCTCAAGGACGCCTACGTGGAAAGAGGCGATGATGTGGTTTCCTTCCCCGCAAGATTAGGGGATCTTTTGGAAAAGAACGTGGAAGTCCGTCTCCTGCATGGCAAGGAGCCCGGCCCCCGCTTCCTGGAGGACTTCGACCGCAACCCCATCCTGGCGACGGAACTTGAGCGCCGCATGTGCCCGAGAGTGCACTCTAAGCTCGTCATAGTCGACATGCGCATGGCCTACATCGGCTCCGCCAACATAACCGGCGCGGGACTCGGCATGAAGAGCGAGCACAGAAGGAACTTCGAGAGCGGAATCTGGACCGACCAGCGCGACATAGTGGACGAAGTCATCGACCACTACGCGCGCATCTGGGAAGGCGAGGACTGCTCTCTGTGCATGTGCCGCGACGTTTGCCAGGACCCAATCGCATGAAAGACGCTCCGGCAGTCAGCTTCGTCCGCCAAAAATTGGTTGAGAACTGCGACCCTGCCTTCAGGGAATTCGTCAAGCCTTTCATAAGAACGCCCGACAAAATAGTCGGCGTTAGGATCCCTATCCTCCATGCCATCGCCAAGGAGGTGGCGAGGACCGATCCGGAGGGCTATCTCAGGGAAAGGAAAGACCGCTCCTTCGAGGAAACGGTCATAAGGGGCCTTGTCATCGCTTACAATAGATCCGACAACCAATGGCGCCTTAACGCCCTCAAAGCCTTTATTCCCCGCGTGCAGGACTGGGCAACATGCGACGTCGTCTGTGCGGCCTTGAAGCCCCTGCGGAAGGAAAGGGAGGCCTTCCTGGCCTTCCTCAGCCCGTATCTCTTAGGATCCGAATTCGAAGTCAGGTTCGCCCTGGTTTGCCTCATGGATCATTTCCTTATTCCGGAATACATAAAGATAGTTTTCGCCAATATAAAAAAAGTAGACGAAACTCCTTATTACGTCATGATGGGCAAGGCCTGGCTTATCGCCACAGCCGCGAGAAAATTCCCCAAAGAGACCGTGGAGTTCCTCAAAATAGCCAAACTCGGCGAGGAAACGAAAAAAGCAACGCTGAGGAAAATTAAAGATTCCCGGGCCGTGATGCCCGAAGTAAAAAGGATCGCAGACATGCTCCTGAACACTAAGGAAACATTATGAAAAAGATTTTGCTTTTAACAGCCGTGCTTTCGATATCCGTTATCATGACAGCCTGCCAAAAAAAGATCTGCGACCTAAGTAGGGAAGAGGCGAAGGAGTGGACGAGATCAGCCACGGTGGCCGAGATGAACCAAAAGGTCAAAGCCCTGACGGAAGCGGAGAAGGAAAAGCTCGTCCGCAGCTTGCTAGTCCTCAACATCCCCGAGGAAGACAAGGAGACTGTCATAAAAGGATGCGCCGCCATCTTATCCCACCCCAAATTGGGTTTCTACGTCGAGCTTTTCGCCCACACCCCCGTAAATAAGCACGAAGCAGGCGGCGGCGCCTGGGCCGCGGGCGACCACATCTCACTTTCTTCCGGCCTGCTGGCTGAAAAGAATCCCGAATCCATCCGCGACACCCTCACCCACGAGCTCTTCCACATCTTCAACGACCGCGAGCATGGCGCCGGCGGCATCTCTGCTCTTAACGAAGGCACCGCCATCTGGATCTTCAACATGACCTTCTATGAGAACGATCCGCAAAAGATGGCCCTGGGCTTGGCCGAGCCCGCCATCGGGACTAAGCTCTATTACCGCGACATCGGGATCCCCGGTTATCCCACGGACATCGAGTTCGGCGTTCCCACAGACCTCACCCCCAAAGGAAAAGAAGTCTACGATATGCTGATGGCCGCCGACAGAAGCAAGCTCCCTGTTTACGACGAAGCGAAGATGAAAGAATACTTCGAATTTTTCTCGGATATCGACCGTGACCAGGACTTCCAGACCTACCTTGGCCAATTCAGCGAACGCTTGGACAAATGGCTCCAAACTCATTGATCCATCCTGAGATATCGGATTTTAAAGTGCGCGCCGAAAGGCGCGCTTTTTTTGTCGAGCCCATAAAAAATTATTAACTTGATTTTGAAAGGCCGTTTTTGATAGAATATTTAAGATTTTTTGTCAAAAAAACTATCCCTAATTCTTTTTCATGGGGGGTGAACGTCATGAGAATCTTCAAATTTATCATTAGCGCCGCGGCGCTTTTTTGCGCTGCGGTAAGTTTAAACGCTGTGGAAGTTCCCGCCGGCGCCGTCTGGTCGTCTGATTTCGATCTGGACAACTACAACGTCGCTCCCGGCAAGACCCTGGAGCTTGCGCCTACCGACGCTCTCACTTACAGCACCAAATGGGCTGACGGTGAGAACAGGCAGGTGACTATTTTGGCGACCGCTCAGGATCCTTACACCGTTATGACGAGCGGAGTGGAAGCGGAAGGCTCCTACGTCTGGAACTACACCTCCGTGGATCCCGCCGTCCTTCCCAGGAACGCCTCCTATACCCTGAGCTATACGATCACCACCAACGGAGTGCCAATTGCTGTCGAACAGGCTGAGTCGACGATCAAACTTACGCCGGAACCGGCTTTGTTTTTCCTCGCTATCCTTGCCGTTTTGTTTGGAGTTAGAAAGATGAGATCCGGTCTCGCCGTTGTTCCCGTTTTGCTTTTGACTATCATGACTTTTTCCGCCAGCGCCGATGTTGTGTCCGGCATAACCTGCCGCCAAAGGTGGCCCTGGAACGGCAAGGTCGACATCGACTACACCCTTAATTCCTCCAGCGCCGGCGCTGTCTTCAGCGTCCAGTTCTTCGGCAAAATTGGCGACGGCGAAGCTTTCAATCTTTCCACCATAGAAGGCGAAGGCCAGTACGGGATCGTCTTCGGTTCCGGCCAAAAGCGCGTTACCTGGGACAGCACCAAGCAGCTTGGACATACGGTAGATTCCAGCGAGGCCAAAGTTGCCATTTTCGCCGAGGACGTTACCGGCGACGCGACGTATATCGTCTTTGACCTGACAAACAACAGCGTCGGTTTCACTACGACTGCTCCCAGCGCCGCCGCGGGCGCCATCTCCAAGCTCAGCCAGGTCTGGTTCAGGCGCGTGGAGGCCGGCACCTTCGTCATGGGTTCAAATTCCAGCGAGCCCTATCATGAAGACTACGCCGCAAGCGAGGTGGAACACACCGTTACCATAACGAAACCTTTCTACATGGGCGTCTTCGAATTCACACAGAAGCAGTTCGAGACCATAGCCGGTTACAACCCTGTTCAAATGTGGGCGTACATTGGCGACACCAAACCTGTCGAAAACGTCAGTTACGACGACCTGAGGGGCGAAAATGTCGGCGCCACCTGGCCGACTTACACCGACTATAGAGTGGACGCGACAAGCTTCTTCGGCGTCTTCAGGGCTCGCTTCGGCAACCAGTTCATCTTCGACCTTCCCACAGACGCGCAGTGGGAAATGGCCTGCCGCGACAAAGGCACCTCCGACCGCACCACCAGTGGTTTCTGGGGCAGCGGTGTCTGGAACGACGGCAGCGCCATTTTAGGCACCAACCCTGACGCCAACCTTGACAATCTGGCCAACTATGACGGCGACTCTTCAGTCGTTCCGCACGAAGTCGGAACAAAAACGCCGAACTTCATAGGTCTTTACGACATGCACGGCAATGTGGATGAAATGTGCCTGGATATTTGGGCACAAGATATCTCCAGCTACACCGTTGATCCCGTCGGCCCTGCCTCCGCTTGGAATCTGTTCCGCGTCATCCGCAGCGGAGACTGCACGACTGACCCTGATGCCTGCCGCGCTGCTTACCGGAGCTTTATAACCCCCAGCAACCGATTGACCCAAGACGGTTTCCGCGCGGTGCTCATTCCGTAAAGTTTAGCCTCTTTACAAAAGGCTCACAAATAAAGCCGCCCAACCGGGCGGCTTTCTTTTTTTTTACACTTGAGCTAATGAAAGAAATAGAAAAGTTCAAAAACCTTGCTTTCACTCACTCCGTAGATTAAAATGTTGGAAAGCATAGCTGGATGTTTGTCCGGCTGAGGATTTTTAAATTGCTCCTTTTTGCATAGTGCAATTTAGAGCAATAAAAATTGTTCTAAAAAGAACAATTTAAAAATATAAATAAAGTAAATACAGATATTTATAAAATAGTTAAATTAAAAACCTATAACAAATACTGTTTGGAGAGCCTTGACTTGCCCTGTTTGTTATAGTACAATCCGGAGTGATGAAATGTTTGAAAAGGAGCGAAACGTGAATCCGTTCAAGTATGGCTGCGTCGTCGACGGCGAGTTCTTCTGCCCCAGGCCTAAATTGGAACGCCAGCTCAAGGCGTTTGCCAGGTCAGGCCAGAATGTCGTGATACAGGGCGAAAGGCGCATTGGGAAAACCTCGCTTATTAAGCATTCCATTTCCGGCTTGCGTGGGATGCGTATGCTCTACATAGATCTTTACTGCATACACACGCTTTTCGATTTCTGCCGCCGGGTCATGAATGGGATCACGGAGGTAAACGAAAAGATGTCCTTCTTAAAGAAGGCGGTGTCCCTTGCACATACTTTGCGGCCTACACTGTCTTTCGATCCGATAACCGGTTCGCCGCAGATCTCCATTGACGCGCGGGAGGCCGACCGTCCGGAATCGCTTCAGGCGGTTATGGCGATGATAAAAAAGCTTGCCGAAGGCGAGCGGATATGCGTCGTGTTCGACGAGTTCCAGGACATTCTCGATCTTGACCGCTCCGATGTCATTCTTGCTGAGCTTCGGTCGACGATCCAGTTCCAGTCCGGCACGTCCTTCTTCTTTTCCGGCAGCGTGCGCAACGATATGATGAAGATATTCGACGACGATCAGAGCCCCTTCTTTAAGTCGGCTGTGACCTTCACTGTCGGGGCCATAGAGAAGCCCTCCTTTGTCCGTTTTATCGTCTCACGTTTTCGCAAAGGCGACAGGCTGGTCGACGAAAAGACTGCTGGCGCACTTGTGGACTATGCCGATTCTGTTACAGGAGACGTTCAGGAGATCTGCGAGGCAATCTGGGATGCCACGGAAGCGGGGGACACTGTGACAGTTTCTGATATTCCCAAGGCCTTGAATCTTATTTTTTCCCGAGAAGGCGAAGGTTTCGGGGAAGCAGTCCGCCAGCTCACGCCTCTGCAGGTTTCTTTTCTTAGAGCGGTGGCAGAGACGGATTCTCAAAGCATGTTCTCCGAGGAATTCATGCGCCGCGTCGGAACAAACAATACGGGTTCGATTCGCACGGTGATAAAGCGTCTTGTCGCGAAGCGCCTCATTTACCAGTACGGCGGAAGATACAGGTTCGCCAATCCTTTCTTCAAGGCTTGGCTGTCAACTCGTTAACATGTCTAGTTTCTAAGCTTTGGCTAAGCGATTTGTTGGCAAATGTGGAATTGAATTCCACATTAGCCAACAATAGTGCGGTTCGCTTGTTCTTTCAAAAAGGGAACAAGTAGGGGGACAAGCAGGTTAGAAGAGTTCGCGCCGGATGAAGGAGCGGATGTTGGCGCGGTAGTTGTCGAGGGAATATTTTTTGGCGTTCTCCCTGGCCTTTTGGGAGAGCGCCTTTCTTTTTTGCTCGTCCTGCAGGAGTTCCTTTACCGACTGGAGGATGCCTTCCCTTGTCGATTCCTTCGTCTGGGGGTCGATGAAGAGGGCGCTCTCGGGATCCAATAGGTCGGTGATGGGCCTGATCTTCGAGGTGATGACGGGAAGTCCCATGGCCTGGGCTTCTATGATGCCGACGCCGAAGCCTTCCCTTTTGGTGCCGGAGATGAAGACGTCGCAAAGGGAGAGCAGGGCAGGCATGTCGAAGGTGTCGACCCAGCCCAGGAAGCGGACTCTTTTTTCCACTTTGAGAAGGGCGGCCAGCTTTTTAAGTTTTTCCCTGTTCGGTCCGTCGCCGGCCAGGGCCAGAAAAACATTCCCGGGCAGGTCGTGAAGGGCGGAGACAGATTCTTCCAGGCCTTTGTCGTCCACAAGGCGGGAGGCGCACATCAGAAGGAAGGAGTCGGGAGGCAGGTCAAGACGGTTCTGCAGGGCGCCTCTTCTTTTGGAGTCGATCCTCTCCGGGTCGTAGGAGTGTCCGGCGAAATTGGGGATAACGACGCATTTTTCCCTTTCCGTTATGCCCTGCTCGACGAGCGAATCCTCCACCAGCTTCGTGACGCAGATGAATTTTTTCGTGCGCTTGGCGGCGAAGCGTTCCAGAAAGAGATAGAGTTTCTTTTTGAATTTGGAAAGGCCCGGGTGAACCGTGAGTCCGTGGGCGGTGTGCAATATCACGGGCACGCCGGCCATTCTCGCGGCCATCCTTCCCACGAAGCCCGCCTTGGCGGTGTGGGTGTGGACTATGTCGAACTTTTCAGATTTGATGAAACGGTAGAGCTTCCAGAAGGAGATCAAGTCCCTGGGGGAGATGCTGCGGCTGATAGAGACCGGAAAAAAGGGGACTCCGGCGGCTTTGCTCGTCTCCAGGGCGTCAAAGTCCGGAGTGGAGGCGTAGGTCACATCGAACCCCTGATCCTTGAGCTCCTGAAAAAGAGGGATCAGAAACGCTCTGGCGGTTATCCCGACAGTGGTTATTTCCAGGACTTTTTTCAAATTTTATTCGTTGGTTATGGGTTTGCCGCGGTTGTCTTTCTCCAGTTTCCCGTTGCTGACGTAGCGCGGACGGAAGCGGTTGTTGCGGCGGCGATTGGGGGCTTTGGAGATCTTGACAGCCTTGGCGGGAGCGCCCACCATGGTCGAATATTTCGGGGTGTCTTTCAACACCACGGCGTTGGCGCCGATTATGGTGTTGTCGCTGACGTTTATGGGGCCGATTATTTTAGCGCCCGCGCCAATGAAGACGTTGTCGCCTATAGTGGGCACCCTGGTGTCGTTCATGCGGGACTGTCCGATGACCACCTGGGCGCCTATGACGCAGTTGGCGCCGATCTTGGTGGCGGGGTGGATGTAGATGGCCCCGGTGTGCAGAAGTATGATACCCGGGCCTATGGTGGCCTTACTTGGCAGCGAGCAGTTGTAGAGGATGCGCATCAGCATCGTCATGAGGCCGTAGGGAATAAGCAGAATCCAGCTGAAGGGTGGCCAGAAGCGGCGGACGAAATGCCCGTAGCGGTAAACAAGGGAGACCTGCAGGGAAGGAACGCAGAAAAGCCTCAGGGTTTTCGTCAGGAAATTTCCCGGCGTGTTGCGATAGATTCTGGAAATGTCAGCAATAGCGTTTTGGAAGATCATTTTTTCTCCTTGCTAGGATAGCAAAGCGCGACGGCTTCCTTGACGCTGAACCTTTCCTCATATATGGCCTTGCCGGAAATGCAGCCGTAGGGCGCATGGGGCTTGAGTGACATGAGCGCGGAAATGTGTTCGAGGCTTGCGATGCCTCCGGAAGCCACGAGATCCAAGTCGTAGCGGCTCATGATCTCGCTTAGCGTGGAATAGTCGGGGGAACTCAGCATTCCGTCCTGGGCGATATCCGTGTAAATAAGCGTGCCCACTCCGGAATCAAGGGCGAGTTTGGCGAGGTCGAAGACGGTTTGGTCGGTCGTTTCCGTCCAGCCTTTTACCGAGACGAAGCCGCCCCGGGCGTCGATGCCGACAGCCACATGCTCCTTGCCGAATTCTTTCACTGCCTCCGCCATAAAGGCGGGGCTTTGCCAGGCGGCGGTCCCGAGAACGATCCTTTCGGCGCCGGCTGTGAGACAGCTTTCGGCGTCAGTAAGCGTTCTTATGCCTCCGCCCAGTTCGATCCGAAGGTTGGTGGCGGACTTTACAGCGCTGACCACTGCGGTGTGATGCCTGACGCCGGAAAAGGCGCCGTCCAGGTCGACCATGTGCAGCCATCTGGCGCCGGCGGCTTTGAAGCCTTCGGCTACGGCTACGGGGTCGGAACTGTAAACGGTCTTTTTCGCGGCGTCGCCCTGCAGCAGGCGGACGCATTTTCCTTCTTTAAGATCGATGGCCGGTAAGAATTCCACGATTGTTGCTTTGCTTAGTGTTAAATGTTAATGAAGTTGCGCAGCATTATAAGTCCCAGTTCCTGGCTTTTCTCAGGATGGAACTGCACTGCGAAGGCGTTCCCGCTCCAAAGGGAGGAGCAGTACTCCAGCTCATAGGAGGTCGTGCTTCCAATTACGGAAGCGTCTTTGGGAACGCAGTAGTAAGAATGAACGAAATAAAAGTGAGAGCCGTCCGCAATGCCCTTGAAGAGAGGGTTTCCCTTATCAATGGGGTGAACGGCGTTCCAGCCGATCTGGGGGACTCTCAATGATGGATCCTTGAAACGGCAAATCTCGCCCTTCAGGAATCCCAGCCCGGGTTCTCCCGGGCACTCCTCGCTTTTTTCAAAGAGGAACTGCATGCCGAGGCAGATCCCGAGGAACGGCCGGTCCGCATTCAGCCATTCCCTAAGGAAGGGATGGAAGCCTCGTTTCTCCAGCTCCTCCATGCCGGGGCCGAAGTTGCCGACGCCCGGGAGCACGAGGGAATCGAAAGAGATCGTTTTGGGCGCTTCCTCCAATATATCCGCCTCGGCTCCCAAGTATGCGAAAGCCTTGCGGACGCTGTGGAGGTTTCCCGCCCCGTAGTCTATGATCCCTATTCGTTTCATTTTTTCTCGGTTAAGTCGCAGAGCGCGACGAAAGGAGTGACGCCTATTCTGGCAAGCAGCACGAAGCGGGCGTTTTCCTCAACGATGCCGGAAGCTTTGAGGATCTCCCTCGAGGTTTTGACGAGCACTTCCTGCGGTCCGGACTCGGCCTTCTGGGCGGTCACGCCGCGGCACAAAACCAGCTGCCTGGCGACGTCCTCGTTCGAGCAGAGCGCGAAGATGGGCGTTCTCGGACGGCAGGCGGAGCAGTGGCGGGCCGTTTCCCCGGTGTCGGTGTAGACGACCAGGGCGCCGGTCTTCTCCCAGTCGGCCAGCGAGCAGGCAGCCTGGGCCATCTCGTCCTCGATGTCGTTGAGGGAGTTGAGGCCGGATTTGTAGACGGGGGAGGCTTCCGTTTCCGCAAGCACTCTCGCCATGAAGGAGACGGCTTCCTTCGGATATTGCCCCATGGCGGTCTCGGCCGAGAGCATGACGGCGTCGCTGCCGTCGAAGACCGCGTTCGCCACGTCGCAGGCTTCCGCCCTGGTGGCGATGGGCGCGTTTATCATGCTCTCCAGCATCTGCGTGGCGGTGATAACGGGCTTGCCGGCTTTGTTGGCTTCAGCGATGATGGCCTTCTGGGCTACCGGGACCAAGGACAAGGGCATCTCTACGCCCAGGTCGCCCCTGGCCACCATGATGCCGTCGGAAGCGGCCACGATCTCGGAAAGGCAGGAAAGCGCCTCAGGTTTTTCGATCTTGGCCAGCAGTTTGGGCTTCTGGGAATTGACGGGCTTCTCGAGCTTCGCGTAGAGCTCGTCGACCAAAGTCCGCAGCTCCTCGATGTCCGCGGCGCTCCTGACAAAGGAGAGCGCGATCCAGTCCACGCCTTTAGTGACGCCGTAAACCAGATCCTCCCGGTCTTTTTTCGTCAGCGAGGAGATGGAGAGCTTCACGCCGGGAAGGTTGACGCCTTTCCTCGGATAGAGCTCGCCGCCGTGGATCACTTCGCAGACGATCTCGCCATTGGCTTTGTCGGTGCTGACGACCTTCAAGGTAATGCTGCCGTCCGCCAGAAGGATCGGTTCGCCGACTTCGACTTCCTCCGCCAGCTTGGGATAGTCGACGTAGACTCTTTCCGCCGTGCCGAAGACGGGCTCGTTGCAGATCG
>JAGCGH010000053.1 GCA_017649705.1 bacterium | reverse complement strand
TCGCGGCCGTGCAGGAAATAGATGACGGGATAGTACTTGTTGGTCTGCCAGTTGTAGCCGGAAGGCAATAGTACGCCGTACCTGAGGTCTCTTCCGACGCTGTCGGAGTGGTAGACCTTGTTGGTCTCCCAGACCATGGCCGAAAGATTGCCCGCGCAAAGAGCGAGAAGGCAGGCTGACAGGAGTAATTTTTTCATGTTCGTCCTCGCTGTTATTTTGGTTCGCTTATTATCTTATTATAGCGTTTTCCCGCGTCGTTTGACCAGAAGGTCATAAGCTGGGCCCGGGTCTGCGATTTGGTGTAGTTCCCCCTGCCGAGGGAGCGGAACTCCTCGTCCGACCTGATAGGGTGGCGCAGGAAAAGCTCCTTCCGCCAGTCGTCCCCGGGAAGATCCTTCGCGACATTCCAGGCTTTCACGCAGCTTTCCCGCTGGTCCACGAAAAGGCTCCCGATGTAATCCCGGAAAATGTTCATGCGGTCCGCCGCGGCCTGAAGGTCGTAATGAAACTTCACCGGCATCTTAAAGGGCGAAGCCTTCAGCATGGCCGCGTCAGGATATTTTTCATACATGTAAGGGCAGACCGACATTTTCAAAAGCGCGTGCTCCCTGGGGGCGTCGGGATCCGCGTTCGGGAAAAAGGACCAGAGCTTCTGGCCTTTCTCCGAAAGGTTGAATATGACGAAATCCTTCGCCAGCTCGTAATTTTCCGTTCCTTTCAAAAGCGCTATGGCGTCCGGCGTGATGACCGTCTCCCCAGGCGGGAGCACGAAACCCAGCCGCTCTTCGCCCACGTCCATGATGGCGTTGAGGGCGTACACGTCGATGCAGAGCCCGAAGGCCGCCTCGCCCAGCGCCACGTCCTTGGGAATGCTGCCCGCGTTGCCTGAAAAGGAACGGCAGTTGCCGCTCATGGCGCTGATTATCTCCATGCCTTTCTCCCAGCCGAAACTCTGGACTATGATCTCGTACATCATGAAGACCGAGCCGGATTTTCTGGGGTCGGCGGAGGCGATCCAAGAGTAGCACTCCCCCTTCGCCAGATCCGCCCAGCTGGACGGTTCCTTTATTCCCAGCTTTTCAAGGATGATCTTGTTGTAGATGATCCCGAAGCCGGAAAGACCCACGCCGTACCAGAAGCCCTCCTCGTCCAGGACGGGAACGCCGGCGCAGCTTTTGCCGATCTTGTCCAAAAGTTCCTCCGGCAGGGGGCACTTTTCCAGAAGCCCTTCCTTCTTCAGGGCCAGGTAAGGGTCCGTGCCGCCTCCGAAAAGCAGATCAACGCCGATGCCGTTGGGCTTGTTCTGAAAAGAGGAGCGGATGTAGCGGATGATGTCAGAAGTCCCACCCACATCCAGCCAGTCGAAGCGCACGGGCTTGTCCCCTCTCTCCTTCCTCAAGGCGTTGTAGGCTCTTTCCACCTCTTCCCTGACGCCTTCCCAGTGGGGCGAAAGGATGGTGAGGACTCCGGCGTACTCCCCGTCGTTCGAATTCGTCCGGGATCCCTGGCGGTCAGGTCTCAAAGCCAAGCCCAGAAGGACGGCCAGGAAAAGGAGAACAAGCGCTAAGGACCCCAGACGCATCGGTCTTATTCCGTAACAGCGGTTATGGCCGCCACCGTCACGATATCCTCAGGCTTGCAGCCGCGGGACAGGTCGTTGACGGAGCGGGCGCAGCCCTGGAGCAGCGGGCCGAAGGCTTCCGCTTTGGCGAGCCTTTCGGTGAGCTTGTAGGCGATGTTGCCGGCGTTGAGATCCGGGAAGATGAGAACATTGGCTTTGCCGGTCACGGGGCTGCCGGGGGCTTTCTTGGCGCCGATGGCTTCTATAAGAGCCGCGTCGGCCTGCAGTTCGCCGTCCACCTTTAGTTCCGGAGCGCGTTCTTTAACGATGTTGGTGGCTTCGATGACCTTGTCCACGATGGCGTCCTTGGCGCTGCCCTTGGTGGAGAAGGAGAGCATGGCAACGTAAGGTTCCACCTGCAGTATGTTGCGGCAGGATTCGGAAGCCGCGATGGCGATGTCGGCCAGCTGTTCCGCGGTGGGGTTCGGGACCACGCCGCAGTCGGAATAGACGAAGGCGCCGTCCGCGCCGTAGGGGCAATCAGGGACGACCATGAGGAAATAGCTGGACAAAGTCTTGATGCCGGGTTTCGTCTTAAGAACGTGCAGGGCGGAGCGGAGCATGTTGGCGGTGGAGTTGAAGGCGCCGCCCACATATCCGTAGGCCAGGTTCTCTTTCGTCATCATGGCGGCGATGTAAAGATGGTTCTTCATCATTTCGCTAGCCTGGTCCATGGTCAGGCCCTTGGCCTTGCGCATTTCGTAAAATTTCTCCACGAAGCCGTTTTCAGCGACCACCTTGTCGGGGTCGTAGAGCGTCACGCCGTCAAGGCTGGCACCGTTTTCCTTGGCCAGCTTGTAAACTTCGTCGGCCTTGCCGATCATGGCGACTTTGCAGAAGCCTTCCTTTACGGTCTTGTCGGCCGCGATTACCATCCTGGGATCCCAGGATTCGGAGAGAATGATGGTGCGCTGCAGCTTTGCCGCGCGTTCCTTAAGTTCGGAAATGATGTTGCGACTCATGTTTGCTCCTTGATCATTAATTTGTTTTATTTGTTATTTTACTAAAAACACCCCTCTTGGGGGAAGCGGGCAAAAGGATCGCTCTTATTGTTTCAATAGAATTTGATCCCAGCCTGGAAATCGGCTTAGGTTTTGCTATAATTTATGCGGAATTAGAAATGAGATAAGGAGAAAAGATGATTTCTAGACGCATGCAGAAAATGGTCGCCGGAAACTCGGTCATCCGCGCCATGTTCGAAGAAGGGCTGAAAATGGCCAGGGAATTCGGGCCGGAGAATGTTTTCGATTTCAGTTTGGGCAACCCCAACGTCCCGGCGCCGGAAGAGCTGAAAGAAGCCGCCATTAGGATATTGAAAGAAAAGTCCCCCTGCCTTGTCCACGGATACATGCCCAACGCCGGCTTCCCCGCCGTCAGGGAAAAGATCGCCTCTTCGCTGAACAAGCGCTTCGGGACCAGCTTCAGTTCCGAAAACATCATCATGACCGTGGGCGCCGCCGGCGGATTGAACATCATATTGAAAACTCTTCTCAATCCCGGCGACGAAGTCATAACCTTCGCTCCTTTCTTCGGGGAGTACCGTAACTACGTGGCCAACTTCGAGGCCGAGCTGGTCGTGGTCCCGCCCAACACCATCAATTTCCAACCTGACCTCGCGGCCTTCGAGAAGCTCATCCGCCCCCAGACCAAGGCCGTCATCATCAACTCTCCCAACAACCCCACCGGCGTGGTTTACAGCGAGGAGACCATAAAGCGCCTGAGCTCCATATTGGAGGAGAAGCAGAAGGAATTCTCCTCTTCCATTTATTTGATCTCCGACGAGCCTTACCGGGAACTGGTCTACGGCGGCGCCTTCGTCCCCTACCTCACAAAGTACTACCGCAACACGCTTGTGGGCTATTCCTACAGCAAATCCCTTTCCATCCCCGGCGAACGTCTGGGCTACGTGGCGGTCCCTTCCGAGATAGACGACTACGAGCAGGTCTGGAGCGCCCTTGCCGTGGCCAACCGCATCCTGGGCTTCGTCAACGCCCCCAGCCTGATGCAGCTTGCCGTGGCGGAATGCCTGGACTCCCAGACCGACATCGCCTACTACGGCCGCAACCGCGACACCCTTTACGAAGGGCTAACGAAGCTTAAATTCCAGTGCGTCAAACCCGAGGGAGCCTTTTATCTCTTCATGAAAACGCCCACAGAAGACGACGCCGCTTTCGCCCAGGCCGCCAAGAAGTTCAACATCCTCCTCGTCCCCGGCAGCGCCTTCGGCTGCCCGGGCTACGTCAGGATCGCCTACTGCGTCTCCTACGAGACCATCGTTAATTCCCTCCCGAAGTTCGCCGAGCTGGCGGCTTCCTTGGGTCTCTGACGACGGAAAAAACAGCCGAAAAAAAGCCCCTTTCGCGTCGCGAAAGGGGCTTTTTTCATCCTGAGGGCAGAAGGTCAATTCTGCTCGAACTCTTCGTAGATGGCGCGGACGGCCTCCTCGAAGTCGTTCAATTCCACGCCCACGATCATGTTGTCCTGGGTGGAGCCGAGGTCGATGACCTGAAGATTGATGCCCCGCCTGGAAAGCGCCGTGCAAAGGCGGCCGGCGAAGCCCACGCAGCGGATCATGCCCTGCCCCACGGTGGCGATGAGGGCCAAATTGTCCGTGACTTCCAGCCTGTCGGGCTGCAGCGTGCGCTTGATCTCATCCAATATGGAGGGCAGCTGGTCGCCGATGTATTCTTTGCGCACTATTACGGACATGGTGTCGATGCCGGTGGGGGCGTGTTCGAAATTCACCCCGTGGGTCTCGAAGATCTGCAAAAGACGGCGGCCGAAGCCCACCATTCTGTTCATGAGCATCTTCTCGATCTGCACCAGGTAAAAATCCTTCCTGCCGGCGATGCCGGTGACGATCCTGTCGTCCTTGGGACGACTGGCCACGATCCTGGTGAAAGCGCCGCCTGGATCGTTGGTGTTCCTGATCTCAATGGGGATGCCCGGTTCGGAGACCGGATAGATGGACTCGTCGTGGAGCACGTTGGCGCCCATATAGGCCAGTTCCCGCAGCTCCTTGTAAGTCAGATTCTCGATGTGCTTGGGATTCTTCACCAGCCTGGGATCGGCCATCAAAAAACCGTTGACGTCCGTCCAGTTTTCGTAAAGGTCGGCGTGCACGGCCCTGGCGGCCACGGCGCCGGAGATGTCCGATCCGCCCCGGGCGAAGGTCTTGATTTTGCCTTTGGGCGTCCGGCCGTAAAAGCCGGGCATGACCACAAGTTTTTCATCCCTGAGCTCGGAGCCCAATTTGTCGTAATTCTCCTCCTTGATGAGGCCGTTGGATTCGATCTGTAAAAATTCGCCCGGCTCCACGAATTTCGCGCCCAGCCAGGTGGCCACGATCCTGCCGCAGAGGTATTCGCCGCGGGATGCCATGAAGTCCCTGGTGCCGTTGCGGCGCATGGCGTCTTCCGTTTCGTCCAGGAGCTTGTCGATATCGATGTCGATCTTCAGATTTTGGACGATCTCTTTGTAGCGCGTCCTGATCTTCTGGAAAACAGGGGCGATGTCGAGGTTCTGCTCGTGCATGCTCTGGCACAAAAGCAGAAGGTCGGTGATCTTCACGTCCTCCGGGAATCTTTTGCCGGGGGCGGACACCACCACGATCCTTCTTTCGGGATCGCTTTCGATGATGGAACGGACTTTCAGGAATTGCTCGGCGTCGGCCAGGGAGGAGCCGCCGAATTTACAGACTTTCAAACTCATGATTCAAACAAAAAAGCGGGAAGACCGCGCCGGTTGGAGCGGTCTCCCGCGGGTAAAAAAGTTACTTGGAAGCAGTGGCCGAAACAGTGGCCTTCTTGTACCAAAGCACGAAGGTGAAGGGAAGCCAGGTGGACTCTTCCTGGGCGACCACCGTGTTGAGGCTTCCGGCGCCCTGGCCCTTGGCTTGCGCGGTCAAATCAGCGAGAGTTTCGTTGAAGTTGACTTCGCGTCCGCCTTCCGTCCAGAGAGGATAAGTGGGCAGGAAATAAAGTCCGCTTCTGTAAGCATAGAGGCCGATGGACTGATTGCCGTCGCAGGGCATGGTTCTGAAGGAACTGTTTTTGGCGATGGAAACGTCGGCGCAGCCGGCCAGGAAAACGACGGCCAGAAGCACTAATGACAACACGACTTTTTTCATAATATCTCCTGTTGGTTGGGTTGTTGGAGGTTTATCGGAGTGAGAGGATTCGAACCTCCGACTTCTTGCTCCCAAAGCAAGCGCTCTAGCCAGGCTGAGCTACACTCCGTCGTTCATTATTTTAGCAGAATTGCCGCTGGCGGAGAGTGAGGGATTCGAACCCCCGGACCGTTTCCGGTCAACGGTTTTCAAAACCGTCGCGATCGACCACTCTGCCAACTCTCCGCAAAAGCAATACTGATTATAGCATAAACGCTCTTTTTTCATTGACAAAAAGGCCTGTTTCAAATAAAATACAGTAAGTTGCAAGTAGAGGAACGCTTTATGGATTTTCCTTTAGCAAACGGCATGGCGAGACCAATAAGACTAAGCCTAGCCACGCGGCGCTTCGCCCTTGATTCTCTTTCCCACAAATACGGGCTGGAGACGAGGTCAAATCCCGGCGTAAACTTCACAAAAGGCGAGCTGGCCGGTCTTACTGACATCGAAAAGTACGACCTCGCGGTAAAGAAGATCGCCATTGAAGCGCCCATACGCCTCTGCCCTGGCGAGCTTGTTTCCGGCGCGGCGACTTTGGGCGCCGCCATAGACCATTTGGTCCCGGCCTTTTGCGACGGGGAAACGCTTTTCGGGAGCGTCAGCCACCTGACCGTCGATTTCGAGACCGTCGTAAAAAAGGGGGTAGGACATATCGAGGAACAGGCGAAGGCCGCCTTCGAAAAACACAAGGGCACCGAAAGGGAGCCCTTCTGCCGCAGCGCTCTCAACTGCCTGGAAGCCTTCAGGATCTATCACAAGCGCTATCTCGAAGCCCTTAAGGGGAAAAGTGAATACCGCGCAAACTATGAGAATCTTCTGCACGTCCCCTTCTCCCCCGCCGAAAGCTTTTACGAAGGCGTGCAATCCCTCTGGTTCACCTTCTCCTTCCTCAGGCTCTGCGGCAACTGGCCCGGCATCGGGAGGATCGACGTTCTCTTGGGAGACCTCTTGACAAAAGACTTGGAAGAGGGAAAGCTGACGCTTGACGAAGCCAGGGAGATCTTAGCCCACCTCTTCATCAAGGGCTGCGAATGGATCTGCGGCGGCGACTACGGTTCCGGCGACGCCCAGCATTACCAGAACATCGTGCTCTCCGGAACGGACGAGAACGGGCGCGACGTCACGAATGATGTCACCTACCTTGTCCTTGACATCGTCGAGGAGACCGGCATCAGCGATTTCCCCGTTACGGTCAGGCTCAGCCGGTCAACTGACGAAAAACTTCTGAGGCGCGTGGCCGAAGTGATGCGCTTCGGCGGCGGCATCGTGGCGGTTTACAACGAGGAGCTTATCCTCAGGTCGCTTCTTGATTACGGATACCCGAAACATGACGCCGCCAAGTTCGCCAACGACGGCTGCTGGGAAGTGCAAGTTCCCGGCAAGACATTCTTCACCTACCACCCCTTCGACTCGCTTGCCCTTTTGCAAAGAAAGACGCTGAAGGGCTATGACGGCAGCGTTGACTTCAAAAGTTTCGAGGAACTCTACTCGGCCTACGTGAAGGACCTCAAAGCCTTCCTTGAGGACTTCCTGCAGGATAAGCTCAATTTCAAGCCGGACGAACCCTGCACGGTAGTTTCTCTCTTCGAGGAAGGCTGCCTAAAAAAGGGCTTGTCATACCTTGAAGGCGGGCCCGTGTACAACGTCTATTCCCCGCACATCGGAGGCCTTGCCGACAC
>JAGCGH010000052.1 GCA_017649705.1 bacterium | reverse complement strand
GTCACGCTGCCGCCTTCGCTAGTGGTCACCGTCAGAGTGAAGGGGATCAGGGAGAAGGTCGCCGCGATCTCGTGGTTCTGATCCATGGTGATCTCCATCACCAGGTTGGTGGACTCCGCCGTGCCGGTGAAGCCTTCGAAGAAATAACCTTCATCCGCCGCCGCCGTCAATGTCACCACTTCATTCCTGTGGTAGGTCTCTTTCTCGGGCTCAATAGTCACGCTGCCGCCTTCGCTAGTGGTCACCGTCAGAGTGAAGGGGATCAGGGAGAAGGTCGCCGCGATCTCGTGGTCCCGGTCCATGGTGATCTCCACGACCAGGTTGGTGGATTCAGCCGTGCCGGTGAAACCCTCGAAGGTGTATCCTTCGCCAGGCACCGCCGTCAGCGTAACCTTTTCGTTCCTGTGGTAGGTCTCCTTCTCGGGCTCGACCGTTACCATGCCGCCTTCGCCGGCGGTCAGCGTCAGGGTATAAGCGTCGAAGTAGAACCCGGCCGCGATCTCGTGGTCCTGGTTCATGATGATTTCCATCACCAGGTTGGTGGATTCCGCCGTGCCGGTGAAGCCCTCGAAGGCGTAACCTTCGCCAGGCGCCGCCGTCAGCGTCACCTTTTCATTCCTGTGGTAAGTCTCCTTCTCGGGCTCGACCGTTACGCTTCCTCCCTCGCCGGTCGTCAGCGTCAGGGTATAGGCGTCGAAATAGAATGTCGCAGTGATGTCCAAATTGTTCGTCACCACAATTTCGACCGTCGTGTCGGTCGAAATTACGCTGCCGGTGAAACTCTCGAAGGCGTAGCCTTCATAAGGCACCGCCGTCAGCGTGATCACGTCGCCGTGCTGGTAGGTTCCCTGCTCTGGGCTCACCTCTACGCTTCCTTCCCCTACCGTCGTGATCTTGCAGGTGTATTCCTTCTTGACGAACTCGGAGTAAAAGGTCGTGGTGTGCGTGACGGTATAATTGCTGACCAAAGACGTTGTCTCGAAGTCGTCGCAGTACACGCTCTTTAAGGTGTAGCCTTCGTCGGGCGTAGCTGTCAGCGTGATCTCGTCGCCGCTGTCATAGATCTCCTTCTGAGGCGTTACTGTTAACGATCCGCCGGAGGTATCGGCGACGGTTACGAAGCATTTACTGGCATCTTCGGTGATGTTCATGGTGAAAGCGCCTTCGGAGCCGTCATGGCCGTCCCAGCAGATGTAGTAGGTCGTGTCTGCCGCGGCGATCAGTTCATAGGCCTCGTCGTAGCCGTTGTCCTGCGATTCCACAACGGCCGTCAGATCGGCAAAAGAAAGACTGCTGCCGTTCAGCGTGTAGATGGAGAGCACAGCGTTGTAACCGGAGGCGGCATAGGACCCGTTGTCATCGATCCTGTAAACGCCCTTTTCGCTTGGCGTGAACTTGTACCAAACGGAGGCCTTGTGAGCTTCGTTTTCGCCTTCTTCCACCGTGGCGTAAGAGTTGTTGCCCCTCGTGCTTCCAACCGCGGCGACATAGGCGTCCGCAAGATCGTCGTTGTCGGGACGGGCATCCGGTCTCCTATTCGCCACGACACGTATATCGTCGATCAAATAAGCGTCTTCGCCGGTCGTGGTTTGGAGGCGGAAAATTTTAAAGGCTCCGTTTTTCCCGAAAATGTTGATGTTAGCGTCCAGATCATAAGTGACGCCGGCAAAAGTCACGGAGATAAGCTTACGCTTGGCAGGATCTGTATTAAAAGTGTAGCTCAGATCGAACCATTCGTTCATCGGAGCTGTGTTGGTTATGCAATGCTCATCACCAATGCTCATGGGCGTGAGAGTCGCTTTTGAGCCGTCGCATTTCAGGTCATATTCTCCCTGGTCGTTGCCGGCCTCCGTGGTAAATTTCAACGTTTGGAAAGAAGAGCCTACGCACTTTATGCGACAGCTAACCGTGAAGTTATACCGTTCATAGATGCCGTCCTGTACGTCAACTGTGCATAGCAGCCGGTTATTGATCCTCATGCAGCGGTTGCCGTCGTCCTCAATGACTGTGCCGTTGGCGTTGCTCCAGGCGGGATCGACAGTGTTTATGGGGCCGAGGTCGGTGCTCTCAAAATCGCTGTCATAGAAGACATAGCCTTCTTCCGTATGACCCTGGGCCGCGACTGTAATGTATTTTACGACGCCACCGTCGCCGGTGACTTTCACTTTGGCTCTGCCATATTGCAGACCGAGAGCGGCCCTGTCGACATCCAGGTTGTAGACGACCGAGCCAGCGGCCTTAATGGTGCCGGAAATGGTATTCGTACCTCCGGCCACGCGGATGGAGAGCCAGCTGTCGCCTTTCGTTATGCTCGCCCTGTACTTAAGATCGCCGGTACCGAGATTGGAGATGGTCATTTGGACGGAATTGGTTCCGTTTAAATAAACAACGCCGCCGCCGGTTACGTCCCACTCCCCGCCGCCGGATCCTCCTCCGACCAAGATCCCCGTGTCCAGAACGCTTATCGAAGGATCAGCGACCAAAACGTAAGAGGTCGCAAACAACGCAAGCGCCAGACAAAACAGTTTTTTCATATCTGTTGGTAATAAGTGTGATAGGTCTTTTGCGTGACTTAAGCTCCCCCGGAGCCTAGTCGGGCATTCTATAGTTTTTTAGCACAAAAGATTATATCACAAAAACCCGCCCGGCGCTTTGGCTTTATTAAAGCGGTTTTGGGACAAAAAAACAGCCGCTCTTGAAGAGCGGCTGTTTTTGGGTTTTTGCTTTTTAAGCTTTCGCTTTAGCGCTGCTTGCGGGCAAAGAAGAGGCCCAGGAGAGCCAGGACGCCGAAGAAAGCGGGCTCGGGCAGCGTGCCGGACTTGATCAGCTCGACCTTGAAGTTGTCGATGTAGTAGCCGTCGGAGCCGCTGAAGGTGTAGTTGCGGAACTGCAGGAAGTTCTCGTTGTTGCCAGCCGCGCCGGGGACATACTCGTTGTCGAAATGGTAAGTTTCGCCGTCAAATTCGGCGTAATGCAGGACCCAGGGGCGGTCGTTTTCGCCGCCGGTCGTGCCGATCGTGAAAGTGTAGGCCACGTTGAACCACTGGCCGTAGGGGGCAAGGTTGGGAACGTCGACGTTCTTGAAGGGTTCGCCGCCCAGCTTGATGCCGCCGGCGGTGTGGCTCAGGCTGACTTCGCCCATCCTGTGGGAGAGGTCGGTGCCGAAGACCAGGTACGGCGTGACGCCTTCGGGATAGTACATATCCATGGAAACGCGGACGTCGTAGGTGGGATAGATAACGTCAGGCATGTTGACCGCGGTGTGGATCTGTCCGGCGCCCGTGATCTTCAGGCACTGGTTGTCGGCGTCTTCGGGGTCGGCGGCGATCGCGTTGGCCGCGCCGGTCTCGCCCCAGGCGGGCTGAAGTTTGACATCGCCGCCCAGAGGCATTCTCTCGAAGTCGGTGGCGTAGAGCGCCCAGCCTAAGCCTTTGTTACCGTTCTGAGCTACGACGGAATGCGTGAAGGATTTGTCTTCTTCGCCGTTGTAGTAGGAATAGGTGATGGTGGCGGAGGGCATGCTGCGGACCTGTTCGGGCAGGTTGGCGGTAAGGCCGATGGCCACGGGTTCGCCGGGGACGACTTCGACCTGCTTGGCGAATTCGCCGTCCATGGAGAGCCAGTTGTTGTCGGAATCGACCGTAACGTCGACCGTGGCGCTGTTGCCGGTGGCGGAGATCACGGTTTCAAGGCCCAAAGTTTCGCCGAGCTTCACGACGCCGGGGGCTGTGGCGGTCACGTTGGAAGTGGGAGGCACGTCGACGAATTCGCATTTCAGATCATCGACGTAAAAGTGGCCCTGGCCGCCCCAAATGAAGAAGCGCAGACGGCGGAATTTGTCGGGAGCCGTCTGGCTGCCGATGGGGATGTTCAGTTTGGTGTAGGTCACATCGCCGAAGGTGCATTCGCGGAGGAAGGCGCCGTTGGCGGTGGTGTTGATGGTGTAGCTGAAGTAGACCCATTCGTCGCGGGGCTCGGAATTGGCAACGGTGTACTGCGGAGCGCAGGCGGAGAACCTAATGCCGAACTGGCCGTCCTTCTTGATGAAGTGGTTCTCACCCAAGCCGTCGTTGCTGCCGAAGATGATGTCGCCGGTGTATTCGCCGGACTCGTCGTACTTCTGCGTCGGACGCTTGACCATCATGGAAACTTTGTAGTCGTACTTGGAGGATTGTCCGCCTGTGTTGTCGATGTCCCAGTGGATGCCGAACAGGCCGCTGGCGTTGACATGCAAACACTTGTCGCTGTCGTAGCCGCCTTCTTCGACGAGGGCGTTGCCGTCCGTGCCGGGGGTGCCGTAGGCGGTGGTCCAGCCGTTCTGGCCGATAACGTTCGTGCCGACCGCGTAGCCTTCGAAGTTATCCTCGACGATCGTGGTGGGGTCAGCCTGCGCCATGGCCGCGCAAAGCAGAAGCGCGGTGGTTAAAACTAGAGCTTTTTTCATTATTTGGTTTTCCTTCCCTGAACGGGGGTTGTGGTTAAGATAGTTACGCATTTTAACTTGGGAATAACATTTTACCAAAGGGTGTTTCGAAAAAGCAAGTTTAATATGTTTCAGGGCGGAAGGGGGCGCCGGGCGGAGGCTTGCTTTTCCCTTTGCCCAAGGGGATCCGCGCCTCCGGAGGGCCCCTTCGGACCGGCCGCGGGAAAAAGGCCTTGCCCTTTTGGTATAATGGAGGAAACATTCCTAAGGAGTTTTATGACTTACGAGATCACCAATCCTCCGCCGGACCTCATGGTCCTAGTCAAAGGGCGTCTCGACACCCTGACGTCGCCGCAGCTGGAAAGCGAATTAGAGCCGAGCATCGCCAAATCCAAATCGTTGGTTTTGGACCTGGCAGACGTGGACTACTTGTCCAGCGCCGGCCTGAGGCTGCTTCTGACTCTGCAGAAGCGCTTCAAAAAGGAAGGCGGCAGCTTCGTTCTCCGCAACATTCAGCCCGGCGTCATGGAGATCCTGCGCATGACCGGATTCCTTAAGATCCTCTCCGTTCAGTGAAATAATCTTTTATGCGCGGCACTTTTCAGCGTTGGCTTTTTCTTTTCGTGGCGGTCTCCTTTGCCGCCCTCTTCCTTCTGACTTTCTACGTTCAGACCAGGGAGGCTTACAAAGACGCGGAGGATCATATCCAGCTGCGTCTTGAAGACGTGCAGAAGCAGATCCGCATCAGCGAAAAAGCCGCTCTCTCCATCTTAAACGTTTACAATGCTTCCGTGGCCAACGACGTGCGCTCGGTGGCTTATTTTTTGCAGCGCTGCCCGGAATACGCCACCAACAACTTCCTTCTTGAAGAGCTGAGGAAGTGCATCGGCTACGACGAGATCCACATCATCAACGAGCACGGCTTCATTGAAAACACCGCGGTGAACCCCATGCTGGGCAACCCCGAAAAATACATCGGGTTCAACCTGCGCCTGCACGCCCAGTCCGAGCCTTTTTTGGAAGGCTTGAAGCAAAGCGACTTCGTTCTGGTCCAGCCTCCGCTGCCCAGAGGCTTGGACCGCAAGCTCTTTTTGTACAGCGGCGCCTCTAGAAAAGACGCCCCCGGACTCATCCAGCTCGGCGCCGCCGTGGACTTCCTGGAATCCTCGCTGGAAAACAGCCGCCTGGCCCAGCTCTCCCCCAGTCTGCGCGTGGGGACCAGCGGCGAGATACTCATCTGCCGGGGAGAAAAAGTCATCGGCGCCGCCAGGACGGATTTCGAAGGCCGCACTCTGGCTTCCATCGGGTTCAGCCCGGAACACATCGCCGCCTTCGTGCAGGGGGAGGGCGAATTTGACGAGACCATCGACGGCATTCCGGTCTTCGGCCTGTACATGCAAAGCAACAATCTGACGCTTATCGGCATCATGCCGGAATTCGAGATCACCCAAAAGCGCAACGGCATGGTCGTTCTGCTCGTCGCCACCTGCCTCTTGCTGACCCTGGTGGTCTTTATATCAGTGTCCAAGCTGGTGCAGAAAGTCGTGATAGACGGCATCGACCGCATCAACGTTTCTCTGGGCAAGATCACCGCGGGCAACCTGGAGGAAAGAGTCGAGGAACGCGGATCCCGTGAATTTGACGAGCTGTCCGGCGGCATCAACAGCATGGTGGACGCCCTGAAGGGCGCCATCGCCGCGGAGAAGACCCGCCTCGACAGCGAGCTTGATTTCGCCCGGGCCGTCCAGGCCTCCGCCCTCCCGCAGATCCATACGGACTCCCGCTTCGAGATCCACGCTTCCATGGAGCCCGCCAAGGAAGTCGGCGGCGACTTCTACGATTTCTTCCGCATTGACTCCTCCCGCCTGGCTTTCCTCATAGCCGACGTTTCCGGCAAAGGCATTCCCGCCGCCATGTTCATGATGAAGGCCAAAGCCCAGCTTAAGTCCAGCCTGCTCTCCGGCCAGGGCCGATCCCTTGACCAGATCATCGCCGAAGTGAACGACAGCGTCTGCGAGGGCAACGACGCCTGCATGTTCGTCACTGTGTTCGCCGGCATCCTCGACGTCAACACCGGGGAAATGGTTTACGTCAACGCCGGCCACAACGCGCCCGTTTTGAGGAAAAACAACGGCGACGCCATGTGGCTCCCGGTGGACAACGGCTTCGTCATCGGCGGCATGGACGGCGTGGAATACGAGCGCCAGTCCATCGTCATGGAAAAAGGCGACGGCCTGCTCCTCTACACCGACGGCGTCACCGAAGCCATGAACAAGAAACACGCCCTTTACGGGGACGACCGCCTCATCTCGCTGATGGACGGCCCCATCATGCGCTCCGCGCCCGCCGATTGCGTCTTGGAAGAGCTCAAAGCGGACGTGAAGGCCTTCGCCGACGGAGCCCCCCAGTCCGACGACATAACCATGCTTTATCTTCGCTATCTAGGATAAAAAGGAACTTATTATGAACGTTGCCGTAACTCTTCAGTTTGCCGCCGACAAGCAAAAACTTCCGGAAGTTCTGGACCAGCTGGACACCAACCTGATGTCAGCCGGATGCCCGGAGGAAGCCAGGATGCAGCTGGCCGTAGCCGTGGAGGAGATCTTCGTCAACATCGCCAATTACGCCTATTCCGGGAAACCCGGCTCCGCCACCATCAACATCAAGGCGGACGCCCACCAGGCCGTCATTTGCTTCGCGGACAGCGGATTTCCTTACGATCCTCTGAAGAAAGAAGACCCCAACATCGAGCAAGCCGCGGAGGACCGCCCCATCGGCGGCCTGGGCATTTTCCTGGTCAAGGAAATGTCCGACGAAGTCCGTTACGAACGCCGCGGCGACATGAACATTTTGACCATCGTCAAAAAGTACTGACCTTCATTCCACTTCCCGGAATTCCCCTTTCCCATGGGAGGCTACCCGTTTTAAAAAAGCGCAGCCTCTCTCCGCTTTTTCCCTTCTCTTCACGCTGCCGTCCCGGGCCGGCCTGTAGGCGATGGCGTTTATCTGCGTGGCCTTCTCCCTTCTCATTTCGTCTATAAGGGCCATTATCCTTCTTTCGTGGACGACCTCGTCCTCCCCCTGCAGGTACGGCGGGTCGTCGCTTATCAAAACCACCGCGTCGGGCCTGAGGGAGAGGGCGAACTCCAGGGCTTTTATGGGGGTGCTGCCGCTGGTATTGGGATCGTTGCCGCGGTTGACTTTCATTTCTTTGGCAAGCCAGGAGGACAGCTCGCGCTTGGCGCTTTTGGTGGCGAAGCAGAGGTTCGTCCGGAAGGGAAATTTCCCGTCCGTGAAAAGCACCACGTTGAAGAGGGTGTCGGGATGAAAAAGTTCCACGGTCTTCTCGGCCTCCTTCCTCACCGCCTCGAAAACGCCCTTCTGCACGATGGAAGAGGAGGAGTCCACCAAGATAACGATCGACCTCGCGGCGATCCTCTGCCCCAGGAACTCTATCTCGCCCCAGCCGTCGCCGCCCTTGGGGGCCTTTCCCAGCCCGCTGTCGCCCAGGGAAAAACTCAGGTTGTCGCTGAGGGAGAGGCCTTCGTTTTCCCTTTTTACGTTGGGCTTGACCATTTCCGGTTCCGGAAGTGCAAGGCTGCTCGTGTCGCACTTGGCTGAAACACGCATGTTTTTAGCCATGCTCTGCCCGTAGGAGGCCGCCTTTTTGCACTGCAGCCTGTGCTTTAGTTCCCGGGCCTTAAGTTTCGGACCCGCCGCGGCCGCCGTGAAGAGCGGTTTCGGCGGCCTTACCGCCCGGTAGACTACTATCCCTCCCGCCGCGAGAAAAAGGGCCAGATGAAGCCCTACGCTCACGATAAGGCTGCCGTAGCGCGAAAAGTCAATCTTCATCTTCCTCACAGCTGAAAGTTACGTTTGTCAGCCCCGCCTTGTGGCAGCAGTCCAAGACCAGCGCGATCCGCTCGTGGAGCGCCTCGTCGGCGGCGGAGACCGAGACCAGGGCCGGGATCCTGGCGCCCCGGGAGGCCGCTTGGAAACGCATCAAGGTCTCCGTGAGCGCCGCGAGGTCCCGGCTTTTGGCCCGGACAAAAGTCTGCCCGTTCAGAACGACGGCGCCCTCTGGATCGATCTCTATGACCTGCTCGTCCGGCATGACGACAGCCTCCGTCTCCCTGCCCTTCCCGGGCAGCGAAAAACCCAGGTCCCCTTCCGTTTTGTTCAGCGAGCAGGCGGACATGAAATAGATCAAAAGCAAAAAGGTGCAGTCTATCATAGAGGATATGGGGAAGCTTATCCTGCCAGTCTCTTTCTTTTCTGTTCTCATGAGCTCTCCTCGTAGACGGAAAAGATTATTTTCGCCAGCCCCGCTTCGCCGCAGAGCTTCACGAATTTTTTCGTCACAGCGCTCTTCGCCCTCCTGTCGATCCTTAGGAGCACCGTGCCCTTGGGCGTTGCTTTCGCGAACGCTTCCAATTCCTTCTTCGCTTCCTCGACGTCCGCTTTTCGTCCGTTGATGAGGCAGCTCTCGTCAGAAAGGATCGTCAAAGCGCAGAAGGCTTCCTCACCCTCCCTTTTCCCGAAATTCTTGACTTCCGGCAGCTCCAGTTCCTCCGGAGTATTTAGATTCTGCATGGTGGCGCTGCACATGAAAAAAATGAGCAGCAGAAAGACCATGTCGATCATGGGCGCCATGTCCAGCTCACACTCCGCCTTCTTTTTCCTTTGCCGCAGCACTTCTCCTCCTTTTCGGTTTTTCTTTTTCCTCCTCTTCCTCCAAGCCCAGCCTCAATCTAACTTTCTCCCTGGCCAGCCCGGATCCCGCGTAAACGTCCAAGAGTTCCGTCGCCTTGGAAAGCAGCTCCCTTTCCCGGATGTCGAAGCGGCTCTTTAAAACGAAGAAGAAGACCATGGCCGGGATGCCGACAATAAGCCCCGCGGCGGTGGTAAGGAGCGCCTCGCCGATGTCGCCCGCCAGCAGTTCCGGCTTGCCCATGCCGCCCAAGCCGATCTTGGAAAAGGCTTTGATCATGCCAGAGACCGTCCCCAATAATCCCAGCATCGGGGAGAGCGCGGCGATAGTCGAGAGCAGGTTGAACCAGAACTGCATCACGATGCTTTTCCCCTCCCACTTTTCCACTATCGCCTCCTCCGCCTGCTGCCGCTCCTCTTTGGCGAGAGGATACTTCAGCTTCTCGACTCCCGGCGTCAGAACAACGGCCAGAACGCTTTTGCCTATCGCCAAAAGTTCCAGCGCCGCCTTGAGGTCGCGATGGTAGAGCGCCTCTTCCAAACGCTCCGGAAGCCCCTTGGGAATAAATTTTCCTTTGCGCGTCTCGAAAAAACTGTAGACGGTAAGCCAGACCACCACGCAGGAGCAGAGCGCCAGAGGGTACATCAATGGCCCTCCCGTCTTGAAAAGCCCCAAGGCGGTGGTGGACAAGGATTCCTCCTCCCCGAAAGCGGAAAGGGAGAAGAAAGCAAACAAAACAAGCAAAAATCTCACGGCAGCAGCTCCTCGGTGTAAGTGTTGATCAAATGCGTTTTGGTATAGCGCTCCCCGACTTCCAGCCAGCGCAGGATCAATTTCCTGTGGCGGCGGAATTCGATTTCCTGGTATTCGTTGGTCAATATTCCGGCCAAGCGGACGGCCGTTTCCATATCCCCCGACCTTACGGCGCAGACGCTCCCCAAAAAAAGACAGTCCGCGCCCACTTTCCTTTCCAACGCGAAGAAAAGGTGTGGCGGCAGCAGGTAAAAGAGCGCGTTTCTATAATCTTCTTCCCGGTGCAGGATCCGGCCCATGTAGTAATGCCAGAGCGCCGCGCCCTCGTCCCCGCCATCCTCCCAGGCGTACTTTTCCAAAACCGCCTTGGCTTTTTTGTGATCCCCGGTCTTCCAATGGCAGATGCCCAGATACAGTCCCGCCGCCTCCTCATGGCTTTTCGCGAAAAAGCGCTTGGCCTCCTCATGGCGCCCGCAGTTGAAAAGCAGTTTCCCGTAGACGAAATACGGCGCTTCCGCTCCGCCCGGCCAGCCCGCGGCCCAGGAGTAAAGCTCCCACAGTTCCCGCCCCCTTTCCAGCGCCTTCCTTCTTCTCGGCCCTCTGCGGTAAACGTTTTCCGCCAGTTCCCGGAGCTCCACGGGATCCGTGAGCCTCAGTTTCGACACCTGCTCCTTTTTCGCCTGGCATTTCATCAAAGACCCGTCCTTGGCGTAGCGCTCGTAAACGATCGCGTTTTCATTGTGATCCAGCAGTCTTCCGCTGAACGTTTGTCCGGACTGCAGCGTCAATCTTATCGGCAGCGCGACAGACAGCAAAAGCCAATACGGTCTCCTCATAGATACCCACGCTCCTTCGCTTCCTTTTCCGTGGCGGCCCAATCGTTGGTCCTTCCCAGCGCCCGAAAGCAGAGAATGCTCTTCTCATAGGCTTTCCCAACTTCGTCTTTTTCCCCCTGGTACATGACGTATACGCGCTGGTAATAGCCCAGCGCCTCGCCGTATTTTTCCCCGAGATAATAGCAGTCTCCCGCCAGCAGGAGCAAAGCGGCTTTCTTTTCCGGCGCCAGACCTTTTTGGCCCAAAAGCGCGAGAAACTTTTGCAGCGCCTCCTCTCTTTTGCCCTGCTTGAAAAGCGCAAGAGCTGAAAGTTCGTCCCTGCGGCAGAGATCCTCCAGGCGCTGGAAGGAATCTTCGCCCTCCTCCAGATACGTTTCCGCGTCATCATAGCGCGCCAGATCAAGGCTTCTGGCGGCCAAAAAGAGCCAGCCCCCGGAAGAGGCCGGATCCTTAGGGAATTCCTCCGTCAGATATCTCGCCAGCGCCTCCGCGCCGCCGCCTTGCGTTTCCTCCGCTAAGATAAGCCGGCGCCGCAAAGCCTCCGGCCCCAGGGAACGAAATTTAAGATCTACCAGCTTGGAATCGTCTTTTAAAAACAGGCAAACTTTCGCATAGGCCCCGGTCCGGCCTTTTTCCAGTTCCCATTGCGCTTCCTTTCTCAGCGCTTCCTTATGCTCCGCCGCGTCGGAAGCAAGCTTCATTCCCGCTTCCAGCGCGCTCAGGGCCTCCCGCTCGATGATGTCGTCCTTCGTCTTCAGCCAGAGCTTCCTGGCCGCGGCTCTCCCTTTTTCCGCCTCTTCCAGGATCCGGCAAGCCTCCAGATAATTCTGCAGCGCTTCGCCCCTGAAACCCGGCGTTCCCTCCGACAGCAGGTAAGGTTCAAGCAGATCCAAAACAAGCTTGGGCCTTCCCAAAACCTTGTAGATCTCCGCCGTTTTCAAAAGCGCGTAGCAGGCGAAATTGTCCGGGTCTTCGCCGCCCTCCGGCAGGTTTCCTCTGTAGGCATCGAGCGCCTCCGTAAGCTCCCCCGTGGCTCCCAGAGCGTCGCCCAAGGTGTTCTTCACCTCTTTTAGGTTATCGTACCCCATGTGGCGCTCCAAGACCGCTCTCAGGGCCTTCTGGGCGCCTTTGTAATCCTCCGCCCGGTAGAGTATGGCCGCCAGGCGGAACTCCACGTCCGCCAGATGGGTGTTCTTGGGATATTTTTGCCTGAAAGCCTGGAAGGTCTCCTGCGCCTCCTCGTCCAACCCCTGGTAATACTCAAGCATGCCTTTCCAATAGGCGGCCTCGCCCGACAGCCTGTGCTCTTCCCCAAACTCCGCCAGCCATTTCTCCATTTCCCCCAAGGCCGCTTTCTCCTCCCCCATGAAGCCCAGGGCGCAGGCGGCGTAAAGTTTCGCCTCGCCTAACAAAGAGGATTCCTTATATTTTTCCGCGTAGGCCAAAAAGCGCGCCCGCGCCCGTGAATATTCCCCCGCTCTCATCGCGCCCTGGGCCGGCAGCAGCGCCAGCGCTTCCCTTTCGTCGTCTTTCAGTTTTTCTCTTAAGAGCTCCTCCACACCGCTGTCCAAGCGATCCAGGTATCCGCCCTGCAGACAAGCGTAGCAGCCTAGCTTTCTTAATCCGACCTTCACGAAATCGTTGGTGGTTATCCTTATCCCTTCCTCGCAATAGACCGCGCACTCGGGATAATACGAGGCGTCGTAGCAGGCCCTGGCCAGTCTCGCCAAGCGCGCCTCCCCGCAGGAGCTTTTGTCCGCCAGACGGTAAGCCGAAAGCGCCCCTGCGAAATTATTGCTCATGTACATGACGTCCCCCAGCCGCAGCGCCAGATAATTCCTCAGCGCTTCCGCTCCTTCCCTTTTGTTCAGCGCCAGCCCCGTCTTCAGCCACGACAAGGCCGCCGCCGCTTTCCCTGTCTCCAAATAACACCAGGAAAGATGCAGCGAAGAGAGGGCCCGGAATTTCTTTTCCTCCTTCACCTCTTCCCAATAGGGCAGCGCCTCCTCGTAGCGCCCCGCCTTCGTCAGAGCCAGGGCCAGATTCGCCTTCACTTCCGCCGCCTCGCCAACGCCCTCAGACAAAAGCGCGCGGAATGTGTCCGCCGCGGACATAAAATGTCCGAGCTCCATTTCCGCCATGCCTAGGCCGAAGCGCGCCTTTCCCACTTCAGAAAAAGCCGGATACTTTTCCCCGACCTTCCCGAAAAGTTCCGCCGCGTCCTCGAAACGCTTGATCATATAGGCCGCCACGCCTCCGAAATAAGTCATGCGGGGAAAATAGTTGGTCATCTCCTCCTCTTCCCCGTAGCGCGCCAAAAACGTGCGCGCCGCAAAAAAGGCGTTGGTCGCCTCACGTCTTTTCAGCGAGGAATAAGCAAAACGAAACAGCCCCGCCGAATCAAGCTCGTCAAGCTCCGAGGCGCAGCAAAGGCCGCACAAAGCGGCCAAGATCGCCGCAAAATACAGATCCGCTATCAGTTCGCGCGTTGCTTTCACTTTTTCTTCCGTTTATAATTACTTGGCGTTCCCGCCTTATAATATATAACGGACAAAAAAGCGAAAAAGTTGCGCGAGATTATTTAAAAGGCCCTATGGTAAAGGAAAGCGAGTAGCTTCTGGATGTGTCGATTATGTCGCGCTGCATGGGCGGAGGTCCGCAGCTTGCGCCTCCCAATCCCCTGGTCTCGGCGTAAATTCCGAACTCTGTCTTGGTGGGAACCGGGAGTTCCGGCGGATGCATGTACTCTATTAATTCCAGTGGCGAATAAGGATTGACGCAGAAGGCAAAGGGCGTATACAAGCGAACGAAGGAAAGCGAACCGAAGTCCGCCTTAAAAGTTACTTCTCGCGTGTTCTCGTGATTGCCGCTGTCCTCGTTGCGGCCGTAGGGGAAATAAAACTCCTTGGCCTTCGCAAAATAACGTCCGAGGAACGCCCCCGACTTTCTGTCGCGGTAATTCTCGAAGGGGCCCGCGCCGAAATATTCGACCATAGGATCATCGACGTCCAGCACGAAGCGATAGCCGATCCTGGCGAGCTCAACGCGCGCTCCGGAGGGCTTTATCTCGCTTTGGCAAACAAGCCTTCCGTCTCCCCGGACCGTCCATTTCGTCGTGACCTCGAAAGCAACGTCGTTCTCCGCTTCGCCGCGATCGATGAGTTTGGTTTTCACGCCGCCGTAGTTCTTGAGTTCCCGGCTGCGTCCGCCTTTCCAACAGACAACTGTCGTGAAGGAAAACCCGTCTTTTTCAGAAACAGGCTCGGATATAGACTTCAGTTCCGATCTTGGCTCTATCAGCCCCAGCTTCGCCAGCTCCCTTCCCAAGCGCTCCTCGTTGGAACTGGGCGTGCGGAAAACGTCCAGCGTCATGGGCGCCTTGAGCCATTCCCTCTCAAGCTTCTCTCCGGTCTTAACGGACGAAAGCGCGCCTGTTTCCCTGCTGAAGGCGTAGCGGACGCCCGGCGCGGAGAATATATATTCCTCCGGCGTATTTTCAAAGGAGGGCGCGCTTTCGCACTTCGGCAGGCCCATGAACTTGCGCACGGGATAATCGATCTGATCGTCGGCAATGCAGACCTCCCCTTTCAGGAATTTTACTTTCAGGGAAACCTCGCCGCCCTCGTAAAGAAGATCGTCCAGAACAGGAGGCCTCCTAACGATCTTTGTTTCGCCGGGGCCGAGCGGCTCCTCGAAGGGGAAGCTTCCCTCCGCCTCCGGCCTTCCGTTTCGCAAAGCGATCCACTCGCAGGTCATGCCCGTCGAATCGACGAAATAGTTTTTGTTTTTCAGCGCAACGCAGCCGAGATCGTTGGTGGCGAAGGCCGTCCAGTTCTGGAATACGTGGCGGATCTCATACCAGCCGGGTTCCCGCGTGCGGTCGGACAAAACGCAACCATCCATCACGAACTGGCCGTCGTTGGGATGGTCTCCGAAATCTCCGCCGAAGGCGATTAAGCGTTTCCCGTTCTTGTCCAGATAAAGCCCCTGGTCCACCCAGTCCCAGATCGTCGCGCCAAGAATAACGTCCGAACTCTCTATGGCGTCCTGGTAGTCCTTGAGGTTGCCCATGGCGTTCATCATGTTGTGGGCGTATTCGCAGATATAAAAAGGCTTTTTAGCGCCTTTGTCAGCGGCTTTCTTTTGCACCCAATCGACGCTGGGATACATGCAGCTTTCCACGTCGGCGCAGGACCAGTCCCGCTCATAGTGGATGGGCCGCGTGGTGTCGCGTTTCTTTATGGCCGCCGCGGCAGCTGCGAAATTCTCGCCCGGCCCCGCCTCGTTGCCGAGGCTCCAAATTACAACGGCGGGATGGTTCTTGTTTCTCTCCACCGTAGCCAGATTGCGGTCCACCGTAGCCAGCTCCCACTCTTTGCAATGCGAGAGCGAGTTTTCTCCATAGCCGTAGCCGTGGGACTCCACGTTGGCTTCGTCCACGAGATAGAGCCCGTTCACATCGCAAAGGTAATACCAGTAATCGTCCTGCGGATAGTGGGAGTTGCGCACGCAGTTGCAGTTCGCCGCTTTCAGTTCGCTGATATCCAGTTCCTGCGTTTCCGGCGGCACATAATGCCCGTACATCGGGTGCGTCTCGTGACGATTCGCGCCCTTCAGCTTTATTTTCTTTCCGTTCAAAAAATAGCGTCCGTCCTTGATCTCACTCACGCGGAAGCCGAACAAAGATGAAACGAATTCAGCTCCGTTCCCCAGCACGATCTTGTAGCAGTTGGGCTCCTCCGCGCTCCAAAGCCGAGGCTTCTCGACCACGAAGCTCTTTTCTTTGCCGCTGTATACAAGCTTGTCATCGAAGGTGTACAAATAAACCGTCACGTCCGCGTCGCAATCGACCTTGACCCGCCAGTCGCCGGAAAACTCCCCTTCCTTAACGGGCGCGGCCGTCACGAAGAAATCGCGGATCCTCTCTTTCGGCCGGCGCAGCAGCCAGGCGGAGCGGAAGATTCCCGAAAGCCGGAACATGTCCTGGTCCTCGAGATAGCTGCCGTCCGAATAGCGGTACACTTCCAAAGCGACCACATTGCGGCCGGGACGCACGAAAGAAGAAACGTTGAATTCCGCCGGCGAGCGGCTGTTCTTTGAGAAGCCGACGTAATGCCCGTTCACCCAGAGATAGAAGAAACTGTCCACGCCGTCGAACTTAAGGAAAACGCTGTCTGCTTCCCAACCTTCCGGAAGCTCGAAGTCCCGGCGGTAGCTGCCGACGGGATTGCGCGCGGAATAGTTGGTGTAATTCTTCGGCGGTTCGCCCATAACGTTCGATCCGCCCGGCTTGTCCATCGCGAAGGGATAGCGTATGTTCGTGTAGAGCGGCGTTCCCCAGCCGCCTTTCCCGTTGGCGCCCATGGCCTGCCAGGAGCAGGGCACCTTGATCACGGGCCACTCGGAAACATCGTATTCCGGCTTGTAAAAATCCGCGGGCCTGGAATCCGGATCCTTGGCCCAGTTGAAGCGCCAAGCGCTGTCGGAATCCAGGCACACCTGCCGGTCGGAACAGCGCGGCAAAATTTTCAGCGCATCCTCAAGCGTGGAAAAAGATGAAAAAGATGCGCGGACCGCTTCCCTGCCAAAAGAAAGCGCTTGGTTGTCCTGCCATTCGTCGCCGCGAGGCGCCGAGCCTATCGTGGTTAGCGTGCTGATCATAACCGTGGTAAATAATAAAGCTGCTCTCATGGAGAGCATTTTACCATACCTTTGATTTGACTTTCAACCTAAGAAGTGCTAACATATCTCGCACAAAATGAAAAACGCGCCCGTGGCTCAATTGGATAGAGCGTTTGGCTACGGACCAGAAGGTTAGGGGTTCGAGTCCCTTCGGGCGTACCAT
>JAGCGH010000051.1 GCA_017649705.1 bacterium | reverse complement strand
GCGTCTGCGGGGCGGCCTGCGCCGGAGCGGCGGGCTGGGCGCCGGCGGGAGCGATCTTCCAGATCTGGAGGTCGTTGTACCAGCGGCCGTTGTACTCGCGGCTCTTGAGGTTGAAGGACACCTTCACCTTGTCACCGATCTGGTACTTGGCCAGCTCCTGGACTTTTTCCTGTCCCCAGGCCGTGAAACAGGCCTTGGCCGTGAAGTTCCCGTCGGGGTACTCCAGGATGAACTCCTGCTTGGCCCAGGGGCCGCGGGCGGAGTTCCCGGACTGGACGGGGAGCTTCTGGGAGAGGGTTCCTTCGATTTCGAGCGCCATGGCTTACTTTCTGGCGGGTTTGACAGGCTTCTCGGGCTCCTCGACGGGGGCCACATAGGTGCCGACCTTGTTCAGGGTCACGTCGAACACGAGCGTGGAGTTGGGCTCGATGCCGCGGGTGCCGTACTCGCCGTAAGCGAGTTCGCCGGGGATGACGAGCATGACCTTGCCGCCTTCGCCGATGAGCTTCATGCCTTCGCTCCAGCCGCGGATGACGCGGTTGAGGGTGAAGTTGATGTTGTCATTCTGGTCGAACACGGTGTCGTCCAGCAGGGTGCCCTTGTAGTCGACCCAGACGGTGTCCTGGTCGGAGACGGCCTTCTTGTCGTTGCCGGGTTCGATGATCTTGTAGGCGAGACCGCTCTCGGTCTTCATCGCGCCCTCTTCCTGGAGGAACTGCTCGATGAACTTCGCACCCTTTTCAGCGTTGAGAGCGCCGGTGTAGGCGCCGCGCTTCTGGAGGTAGCCGTTGATCACTTCGTTCATCTCGTTGGGATCGATCTTGAACTGCTTGGCGAAGGTGGAGTCCTGCGTGTTGCCCTTGGCGTTCACGAAAGCCTTCAGGCCCTTCATCATCTCGTCGTAGTTGATGTCACCGAAATTGTTGCCCTTGATGATGGAACCGAAGTTGATGCCGAGCAGATAGCTGACGGAATCGGTCAGGGATTTGGCGGGAAGAAGGTCGCGCACTTCCTTGCTTCCTTCCGCGGCGGGAGCGCCGCAAGCCACGATCAGCACAGCGGCCGACGCGATGGCGAGAATCTTGGAAATCTTCATGATATTTTTGTATTTAACAAGTTGCTTTTCCGGTGACGGCTTGCTACAAACCGCCATCTTGCAAAGATACGGCTTTTTCTTCAAAAAGTATCAATTTATTTGTTTCTTCGTCCGTTTTCCGGGATTCGGCGCGATTTTTCGCGTGATTTTTCATCATTTCCGAAAGAATCATTTGCATTTTTTCTCCGGTTTTGTTAAATTTAGTCGCTAAACACATAAGACTATGGACATCGACTCCACCATCCTGCAGTCCAAATTGAAGCAGTTTTTCGGCTTCGATGCGTTCAAGGGTGACCAGGAGCGCATCATCCGGCACCTGGTCGGGGGCGGGAATGCGTTCGTGCTCATGCCCACCGGCGGAGGCAAGTCCCTGTGTTACCAGCTCCCCGCCCTCGTGATGGAAGGGACGGCCATCGTCATCTCCCCGCTCATCGCCCTGATGAAGAACCAGGTGGACGCCATCCGGGGCTTCGTGGAATCCGGCGACGGCATCGCCCATTTCCTCAACTCCTCCCTGAGCCGCACCCAGGTCGCCGAAGTGCGGGAAGACCTC
>JAGCGH010000050.1 GCA_017649705.1 bacterium | reverse complement strand
GCCGCCCGTGATGGTTATCGTACCGATCTCATCGTGGCCGCCCTCGTCGCCGTTGCCAATACCAGCGCCCTCACCGGCTATGGCTTTCACATAACCGCCGTTGATGGTGATCTCTCCGGCGCTGCCTTGCCAACCGGTGCCGCCGCCGATGCCCGCGCCGAGCCAGCCGGCGGTGGCCGTGACGGAACCGCCGTTGATGGTCACGTGGGCTTTGCCGTGCTCGCCGCCGCCGATGCCGGCCGCGAACTGCGAGCCGGTGGCGGTGATGGTGCCGCTGTTGATAATGATCTCGCCGGAACTTTCATAGGAATTGCCGCCGATGCCGGCGCCCGCGCCGCCAGAACTGGTGGCGGTAAGCGAACCCGTGCCGCTGATGGTCACGGACGTGCCGGGTCCGACGTACAATCCCGCGCCCGCGTCGGAGATCAGAGAGTTGCTGCCGTTCAGAATGAGGTTAACGTCGCCGCCCTCAATGCGGAAAACTTGGAAACCGGCGATGGAAGCGTTGTCCAAAGTGATGGTAGGATCGTCGCTGGTATAAACGGAGACGAAACCATTCTCGGTTGTGCCGTCGATGATGTAGTTGCCGTAACGGCCTACGATCCTCGGGTACTGAACGGCGCCGATATCGTCCTCGATCGTGATGTCGCCGTCGCCAATGTGCAGATAAACTCTTTCAGGGATGTAGCGGGGGAGCGTGCCGGGTCCTTCATTGATCTCGCCGGCGAAATCTCTGCCGTTGGTGCCCTTGACCGTATATTCCCCGTTGGGGAGATAGAAGAACAGATTCGTTTCGCCAAGGTGACCGTAGCCGGTGTAGGAATAAGTGTAAGCGGTGCCGTCCTTGGTCGTCGTGAAGGTGTAACTGTCGGTATGACCGGCTAAAGCGCCGCTGACAGTCGCCAGAAAGACGGTTTGTCCGTCGGGAGTCCTGGGAGGTTGGCCGTTTCCATGGCCGGCTCCCTGGCCGATGGGGGAGGCGGCGGGATTGTCAGCGTAAGCTTTGATGGAGCCGCCGGAGATGAAGATGTCGGGAACAGCTCCGCTTGAGCCGGATTTGGCGCCGGCGCCGATGCCCGCGCCGCTTTGAGAAGAGGCCTCGATGGTGCCGCCCGTAATGGTGATGGTGCCGGGGGTATAGTGGCCGCCCTCGTCGCCGCAGCCGATGCCCGCGCCGTCATCGGAGCTCGCTCTAATGTGGCCGCCGTTGATAGTGATCGTGCCGGCGCCGCCTTCCCAGCCGGTGCCGCCGCCGATGCCGGCCGCGTAGGTGCCGCCTTCGGCCACGATCTCACCGCCGTTGATCGTAATCGTTCCGCCGTTGCCGTGGCCGCCGCCGCCGATGCCCGCGCCGAAAGGCGAGCCGTAAGCCGAAACGTGTCCGCTGTTGATCGTGATGGAGCCGGAATTTTGATATTTGCGGCTGCCGATGCCGGCGTTCTGATCGCCCTCGCCGTGCACGTCGATATAGCCTTCGCCCTCGATGATCAAGGAAGTGCCAGAGGAGACGCGTAAGCCGGCGGAGTTCGCGGAGTGCAGGGTGCTGCTGCCGCGCAAGATCAAGGTCACGCTGCCTTTTACGATATCCAGCGCGCATTCGGCGCCGTCAATTGTGACGTTCTCGAAAATGATGGTGACGTCGTCGGTGGTATCGACCTTTATGGAATAAGTGTCGGTGTTGCCAGTCACTTCCCATTCGCCGCCCGTAGTGATGGACAGGTCGCCGGTGGAGATGTCATGGCTGGTCGCTGCCTGGGCCGCAAACGCCGCGAGGCACAGGGCGATCATGAGGATTAAAAGTCTTTTCATGAGTTTATTCTCTAAGTTTGATTAAAGCTTTTGTATCTTTTTGTGGACTTCAGTGTAGAAATTTTACAACAATTTTGGAACAAAATCCACACAATAGCGTGAGCGAAGCATCCTATGCGTACAGCCAACCGTGTGCGGAAATAGGGTAGCAATTTCACTATTGGGGGTAATTTGTGGCTTGATATTACCCTTATTAGTTGGTATAATACCCTTAAAACAAGTAGGAGTTCGTATGCAGTCACTGAACGAAAAATTTTTGTCTTCCCTGCTTTTCAGCAAGGAGCAGCTGGGAACCTTGAAGCGCCTGGGGGAATACCAGGGCATGCAGCTTTTGTTCGCGAAGCAGACGCCGGAAACGCTGGAGTCGCTGCGGCACATAGCGCTTATCGAATCGAGCGAATCCAGTACGAGGATAGAAGGCAACGTTACGCCGAGGGAAAGAGTGAAAGCGCTGGTGAAGGAGGAGTCGAAGCCGCAGAACCGTTCGGAACAGGAAGTGGCGGGCTACAGGGACGTCCTGTCCATGATCCACACCGAAGGCACCTACATGCCCTTCGCGGTCGACACGATCCTAAAGATGCACAAGACGCTCTACAGCTATATGGCTGAGGAAGGCGGGAAATACAAGACCACCAACAACGAGATCAGGGAATACAATCCCGACGGGACACTGTTGAGAGTAAGATTCCGCGCGGTCCCCGCGGCGGAGACGCCCGCCGCCATGGAAGACCTTGTCAATTCCTACAGCAAGGCCATAGGCACGCTGGACATCGAGCCTTTGATCATAATTCCTTTGACTATTCTGGATTTCCTTTGCATCCATCCTTTCCGGGACGGCAACGGAAGAATAGCCAGACTGCTTACGCTGCTTCTTTTGTACCACTGCGATTACAACGTGGGCCGCTACGTTTCTTTGGAAAGAATAACCGAGCAGGCCAAGACGGAATATTACGCCGCCCTGAAAGCCAGTTCCGATTTCTGGCACGAAGGCAAACACGACGTTCATCCCTGG
>JAGCGH010000049.1 GCA_017649705.1 bacterium | reverse complement strand
GTGGTCTTCAACACCGGCATGTGCGGATACCAGGAGATCGTGACCGACCCCTCCTACGCCGGGCAGTTCGTGACGCTGACCACCGCGGAAGTCGGCAACTACGGCGTGAACGGCGACGATCGGGAATCCCGCTCGCTCTTTCTGAACGGGCTCGTCCTGGGAGATCTGACGGCGCCCAGCAACTACCGCGCCACATCGTCATTGAGAGCCTACCTCAACAAGAACAAGATCCCCGGGATCTACGGCGTGAACACCAGGTCGCTGACGCTGCACTTAAGGACCTACGGCAACAAGAAAGCCTACCTCCACGTGGAGGACGAGCCTCTAGAAGAAGGGGAAGCTATAAAGAAGGCTCAGGCCTGGGAAGGCTTGGACGGCCAGGACTACGCCGCTAAGGTCTCCTCCAAGGACGCCTATAATTTCAACGAGGGCAAAAGCGACGCGCCCTTGGTCGTCTGCTACGACTTCGGCGTGAAAACAAACATATTGAGAAACCTTGCCCGCTTCGCCAACGTCACGGTTGTTCCCGCCCAGACGCCGGCGGAGGACATCATCAAGATGAAGCCCGACGGCATTTTCCTTTCCAACGGCCCGGCGGACCCCGCCGCGCTGCCTTACGCCGTCAAAAACATCAAGCTCCTTTTGGGCCTGGCGCCCGTTATGGGCATCTGTTTGGGACACCAGCTGCTGGCGCTTTCCCTTGGCGCCGAGACCGGCAGGCTAAAATTCGGCCATCACGGCTGCAACCACCCTGTAAAAAATCTTGTGACTGGCAAGGTGGAAATAACCAGCCAGAACCACAACTTCGCGGTGAAAATTGAAAGCGTTCCAAAAACGCTGGAAGTGACGCATATCAACCTGAACGACCAGACCATCGAGGGCCTGAGGCACAAGAAGCTGCCGGCTTTCTCCGTGCAGTATCATCCCGAGTCCTGCCCAGGCCCCCACGATTCCAACTATCTTTTCGAGGAATTCAGAAAAATGATCATGGGAAAATAAGATGAAGAGAAAAGACCTTAAGAAGATACTGCTTTTGGGCGCCGGCCCCATCGTCATAGGCCAGGGCTGCGAATTCGACTACTCCGGAGTGCAGGCCGTCAAGGTCCTGAAGAGGGAAGGCTACGAGGTCATCCTTGTGAACTCCAATCCCGCCACCGTCATGACGGACGCCTTCAAGAGGAACGCCGAGGAAGCCGACAAAGTCTACATCGAGCCTCTCCTTCCGGAATACGTGGAGAAGATAATCGCCAAGGAAAGACCGGACGCTCTCTTACCGACCTTAGGCGGGCAGACCGCCCTGAACCTCGCCATGGAACTGGCCAAGTCGGGCGTCCTCAAAAAATACAAGGTGGAAATGATCGGCGCTGATGACAAGGCCATCGACCGGGCGGAGGACCGCGACCTCTTCAAGCAGGCTATGGCGGAACTGGGCCTGGATATGCCGAAGAGCGATTGCGCCCATGACCTTGAGGAAGCCAAGGCGGTGGCCAAAAAGATCGGCACCTGGCCCCTCATCATAAGGCCCGCTTTCACCCTAGGTGGCACCGGCGGCGGCATCGCGCACAACGAAAAGGAACTTCTCGAGATTGCCAAGGAAGGCCTTGAAGCCTCCCTTAAAAGCGAGATCCTGATAGAGGAATCCCTGATTGGTTGGAAGGAATTCGAGATGGAAGTCATGCGCGACAAGGCCGGCAACGCCGTCATTGTCTGCTCCATCGAGAACTTAGACCCCATGGGCGTGCACACCGGCGACTCTATCACCGTCGCCCCGGCCATAACTTTGACCGACGTGGAATACCAGGCCATGCGCGACGACTCCATAAGAGTCTTGGAAAAGATCGGCATCGCCACCGGCGGTTCCAACGTCCAATGGGCCGTGGATCCCAGAAACGGAAGAAGAGTCATCATCGAGATGAACCCCCGCGTCAGCCGCTCTTCCGCCCTGGCCTCCAAGGCCACCGGTTTCCCCATTGCCAAGATCGCCGCACTCTTAGCGGTAGGCTACACCCTTGACGAACTGAAAAACGACATTACGGAAAAAACGCCCGCCTGCTTCGAGCCGGCCTTAGACTACTGCGTCGTAAAGATCCCGCGCTTCACCTTCGAGAAATTCCCCGGCGCCGACACCAAGCTCGGCACCCAGATGCACTCCGTGGGCGAAGTGATGGCCATCGGCAAAACTTTCAAGCAGGCCTACCTCAAGGCCGTGCGCTCTCTGGAAGCGCCCCTCAAGTACCACGACGAGGATTCCTTCGACCCCTGGTTCAAGAACGAGCTGAAGGAACTGAAGGCCTTCAAAAAACTTTTGGGCATCTTCGAACTTGACACCATTCCCGAGGACGTTTTGCTCCAGGCCAAGGTAATGGGCTTTTCTGACAAAGAGATCGCCCGCGAACTGAACGCCAAGGAAGAGGATGTCAGGAAGCAGAGAAACGAGCTGAACATCCATCCCACCTTCGGCGCCGTGGACACCTGCGCCGGCGAATTCGAAGCCAAGACGCCCTACTACTACTCCTACTATTCCTACGACAAGCAAACGGAAGAGCAGAAACCCAAGACCAAGAAACGCGTCATGGTCTTGGGCGGCGGCCCCAACCGCATAGGGCAGGGGATAGAGTTCGACTGGTGCTGCTGCCACGCGGCCTTCGCCCTGAAGGAAAAAGGCTTCGAGGTGATCATGCAGAACTCAAACCCGGAGACCGTCTCCACGGACTACGACACCTCCGACAAGCTCTACTTCGAGCCTCTGACTTTCGAGGACGTCATGGAAGTCTACGAGAAGGAAGATTGCGACGGCATCATCGTCCAATACGGCGGACAGACGCCCCTTAACCTCGCCGCCAGATTAAAAGCCGCCGGCGCCACCATCGTCGGCACCACTCCCGAGGACATCGCCCTGGCGGAGGACAGGGACTTCTTCAAGAAGCTCGTCAACGAAGTCGGCATGAAGCAGCCTGTGAGCGGCATCGCGCATTCCGTCAAAGACGCCAAGAAGATCGCCGACAAGATCGGCTATCCCGTCCTGGTCCGCCCGAGTTTCGTCTTAGGCGGACGCGGCATGGCCATCGTCTCCAACGAAAAGGAACTCGACCGCTATGTGGCCGAGGCCGTGGCGGCCTCCGAGGGCAACTCCATTCTTATCGACAAATTCTTAGAGAACGCCGTTGAGCTCGACGTGGACTGCATCTCCGACGGCGAGACCGTCGTTATTGGCGCCATCCTTGAGCACGTGGAAGCCGCCGGCTGCCACTCCGGCGACGCCGCGGCCATAACTCCTCCCGTCTCCTTAAAACCCCAGGTCATCGAGGAAATAAGAAAATTCGCCAAGATCTTCGCAAAGAAGCTCAACGTCGTAGGCCTCATGAACCTTCAGCTGGCCGTCAAAAACGACGAACTTTGGATGATCGAAGTTAACCCCAGGGCCTCCCGCACCGTGCCCTTCGTCAGTAAGGCCATCGGCGTACCCTTAGCCGGCTACGCCGCCCTCTGCATGGTGGGCTTCAAGCTAACTGACCTCGGCTTCACCGAGGAAGTGGCTCCCAAATGCTACTGCGTAAAAGAAGCCGTCTTCCCCTTCATAAAATTCAAAGGCGCCGCTATCGACCTCACTCCCGAGATGCGCTCCACCGGCGAAGTGATGGCCATCGGCTCCGACCCCATGGAAGCCTACTACAAATCCCAGCAGGCCGCCGGCAGCCCGCTTCCCAAGCAGGGCAAGATCTTCGTCTCCCTAAAGGACGAGGACAAAGAGGAAGCCATTCCTCTCGTTCAAAAACTCGTCGACATGGGTTTCTTCATCTACGCCACCCTTGGCACCTCCACCTGCCTCTGGAACAACGGCATCAAATCTACCGGCGTCTACCGCGTCTCCAAAGGCCGCCCCAACGCCATCGACTACATCAGGGAAAGGGAAATAGGCTGGGTGGTCAACACCTCCGAATCCGGTATGGAACCAGCTGACGACCACTTCCGCATCCGCGCGGAAGCCGTACTTGCCGGCGTCCC
>JAGCGH010000048.1 GCA_017649705.1 bacterium | reverse complement strand
TCGATCCTGACGATCTTGCCGGTGACTTCCTGTCCGACCTGCACCACTTCCTTCACGTTCTGGACCTGATTGTGGCTCAGCTCGGAAATGTGGATGAGGACTTCGATGTCGTTGTCAAGCTGAATGAAGGCGCCGAAGGTGGTAAGGTTCGTGATCTTGCCGGTGACGGTGTCGCCTTCGCGGTAATGATCGTAGATGTGATCCCAGGGATCTTCCGTGAGCTGCTTGAGGCCCAGGGCGATCTTGCGGTCTTCCGTGTTGATGTTCAGGACAACAGCTTCCACCGTCTCGCCCTTCTTCAGAACTTCGGAAGGATGATTGATCTTGCGGGTCCAGGACATGTCGGAGACGTGGATGAGGCCGTCGATGCCGTCTTCCAGTTCAACAAAAGCGCCGTAAACGGTAAGGTTGCGGACCACGCCTTTGATCTTGCCGCCGATGGGATAACGCTCGTTGATGGTTTCCCAGGGGTTGCTGTGGGTCTGGCGGAGGCCCAAAGAGATCTTCTGATCGTCAGTGTCGATGGAGAGAACAGCGGCTTTGACCACGTCGCCCACCTGGACGAATTCGGAAGGATGGTTGACCTTGCGGGTCCAACTGAACTCGGAGATATGGATGAGGCCTTCCAGGCCTTCTTCCAGTTCCACGAAAGCGCCGTAGGGCAGCAGATTGACGACTTTGCCTTCCACCACGGTGCCGGCGGGATACTTCTTATCCACATCCAGCCAGGGGTTCGGGGTCATCTGCTTGATGCCCAGGGAAACGCGTTCCTTGGCGTAATCGATGCCGATGATCATGACGTCGATCTCTTTGCCGACTTCCAGGATCTCGGAAGGATGGTTGATGCGGCCCCAGCGCATATCGGTGAGGTGCAGAAGACCGTCGATGCCGGAGAGATCCACGAAAGCGCCGAAGTCGGTGATGTTCTTGACGGTGCCTTTCCTGATGTCGCCGACCTTGACCTGATCCAGGAAGGAGCGGCGCTTGAGGGAGCGCTCTTCGTCCAGAAGCTCGCGGCGGGAGACCACCACGTTCTTGCGTTCATGGTTGACTTTGATGACTTTGACTTCGATCTCCTGACCGATGTAGTCGTCTATATTCTTGGTGTTCTGCAAAGAGAGCTGGCTGGCGGGCAGGAAGGCTTCGATGCCGATGTCCACCATAAGGCCGCCTTTGACTTTCCTTCTGATGATGCCTTTGACAGGGTTGCCGTCTTTGCAGGCTTCCAGGGTCTTCTCCCAGGAGCGCTGACGGTCGGCCTCGGCCTTGGACAGGCGGATGTTGCCGTGCTCGTCTTCTTTGCTGACCAAATAAACATCCACCGTGTCGCCCACGGCGAGATCAGGCGTATCTGCAAACTCTTCGCGGGGCAGGACGCCCTCGGATTTATAGCCGACGTTCACGATGACGTGCGTCGGAGTGATGTTCACCACTCTGCCCTGGATGATGGTGTTTTCCGTAACGGAACGGAAAGTGCCGTCATACATGGAGCTCATGTTGTCGTCGGAGACGTTTTCGTAGTTGGATTCCTTGATGCCGTACTTCGCGAGGTCGATCTTCAGGTCATCCATTTCTTCAAAGGGGTTTTGACTCATAGTTTTTGGGGTTGGGGTTGTTGTTAAGTTAATTCATGGACATATTTCCACTGGTTAAGCAAAGGTAAAGGATACCATAACCTTCCCCAAAATTCAATAGCAGCCCCAGCCGCGGCTAAAGAAAGGATCCGCGGCCCCTTAAGAGGCTTGCGCCCTGGCGCTTCTCAAATGTGACAAAACGATGCCTATGAAGGCCGAAGCCGCCAAAAGGAAAGGATAATAAGTGCAGGCCACCAGGCTCATGCCGCTGAAATCGGCCTCCACGCTCCTGGCGATGCCAGCCGCTATAAGTATCTGCGCCCCGTAAGGGATTATCCCCTGCACGAAGCAGCCGGCGATGTCGATTATGCCCGCCAGTTTGACCGGGTCGGCTTTGAACTTCGCCCCCAGCTCCCTGACCACCGGGCCGGCTATGACGATGGCCACGGTGTTGTTGGCGGTGAAGAGATTAACCAGCCCGGTCAGGAAGAAGGCCCCCAGCTCGCAGCTCTTGGGCCCCCTGACCTTCTTGGCGATGGCCCAAGTCAGCCACTCCACGCCGCCGGCCTCGCTGACCAGCCGGAAAAGCCCGCCGGACAAAAGCGCGATGGTCAAGGTCTCGCTCATGCCCAGCGTGCCCTTGCCCGCCGTTTCCAGCGCGCCCAAAAAATCCAAGGGCCCGATTGCCACGCCCAAAACGGCGGAAGCCAGCGTCCCTATCAAAAGCACAATGACCACGTTCAAGCCCATGAGCGCCAAAAGCAGGACCAAAATGTAAGGCAGAATAAGAACGAGATCCCTGAAGGAGACTTCCACCCCCGCCGCCGCCGTTCCGGCGCCGAGCTGCGAGGAGCCCGCCGCCAGATAAACGAAAAGCGCCACCAAAGCCGCGGGCACCGCCACGGCGACGTTGGCGATGAATTTGTCCCGCATATCCACGCCCTGGGTCCTGGTGGCCGCGATGGTGGTATCCGAGATCATGGAAAGGTTGTCGCCGAACATGGCGCCGGAGACGATGGCGCCGGACAAAAGCGCCGGCGACAGTCCCAGCGGCCCGGCGAAGCCCATGGCGATGGGCGCCACCGCCGCGATGGTCCCGCAGCTGGTGCCCACGGCCAGAGAGATCAGAGACGAGACTAAAAACAGCCCGGCCACCATGAAGTTGTCCGGGATGATCCACCTTGCTATGACCACGGCGGAATCCACCGCCGTGCTGGCCTTGGCCACCGCCGCGAACGCTCCGGCCAGAATAAAAATAAGGCACATGAGCATGATGTCCGGTTCCCCCATACCCTTGGCCAGGGACTCAATCTTCTCGCCGAATTTCTTTCCTCT
>JAGCGH010000047.1 GCA_017649705.1 bacterium | reverse complement strand
GGCCTGCTTTTTGACGCTCGCTGTCAGTTTAACCGCGGCTGCTGATGAAGCGAAGCCGCAGGAAACCAAAAAGGATCCAGCTATGCAGATCGAAGAACTTTTAGAAAAGGCCGGCGCCTTTTATCTGGCGACCGTGGACGGCGACCAGCCGAAACTGAGGCCCCTAGGCGCGCATCACCTAGTGGATGGAAAAGTTTGGCTGGGCGTGGGCGAATTCAAGAACGTCTACAAGCAGTTGGTCAAGAACCCGAAATGCGAAGTGGTGGCTCTCCAGCCGGAAGGCGGAAAGTGGCTTCGCTGGACTGGCAAAGCGACTTTCGCGGAAGGGGAGGAAAGGGAGAAACTGGAGAAAGTTTTCCTGGACGCCATGCCCGGGCTTAGGAAGATCTACGACGGCAGCGAAGGGAAGCGCATGATGTGTTTCACGCTTACGGAAGCCAGGGCGGAGCTTATAAACCTGATGCCTCCCGGAGAAATGATTCTGGATGAGACAGGGAAAAAGACCGCGGTGGTGTATTATTCCTGGAGTCCGGACGGCAACACCCGCTTCGCCGCCCAGACCATAGCGAAGAAAGCCGGGGCAGACCTCTTCGAGATCATAGCGGAAACGCCCTACAGCAGCGATTTCGACAAGTGCTGCGACGAGGCCAAGCCGGAATGCCGGGATAAGACGCTCCGTCCCATCAAGCCCATCGAAGGTTTCGACCTCGCGAAATACGACACCGTCTTCGTGGGCTCACCGAACTGGTGGGGGACGCTGGCGCCTCCGGTGTACACCTGGATCAAGAATAATCAGGAAGGACTGAAAGGCAAGAAAGCGGCTTTGTTCCAGACCAACGGCGGCGGCGGGATGCAGAATCTCGGCCGCGACTTCGAGAAAGCGGTAGGCGAGGGCGTCACGGTCCTTCCGCCCAAGGCTTTCAGCGGAAGCTCCGTTAAATCCAGCGTTGAGGAATTGGAAAAATTTGCGGACGAGCGCGTGAAATGAGCAAAACCGTAACGGAGAAACCCTGGGATTTCGTCTCGCTCTCCGAGGGCTTGCCGGAAGTTATATTGGAGTCTCGTTACTACACGACCTTCAACTTCATCGGCGACCGCATAGAAGGTTACGAGAGTCCTTGCGCCTTCCTGACCGTGCCGGCCGCGGCGGCTCTGAAAAAAGTCTGCGACGAGGCCATGGCGCTTGGGTACCGTCTCAAGATCTACGACGCCTACCGCCCCCAGCGGGCGGTCGCGCATTTCATGCGCTGGTCGAAAGATCTGGAGGATCTCAGGATGAAGAAATACTTCTATCCGGACCTCACCAAGCCCCAGATCATCATCGAGGGCTATATCCTGGAGAAGTCGGGCCACTCCCGTGGGAGCACCGTGGATCTGACGCTTTTTGACATGGAGTCGGGAAAAGAACTGGACATGGGCGGGACCTTCGACTTTTTCGGCAAGGAATCCCATCCGGACTACGAGGGCGTGACAAGTGATCAGCACAACAACCGCATGCTTCTCCGTAAGCTAATGACCAGGCGAGGATTCAAAGGGATAATGAACGAATGGTGGCATTTCACGTTGATCGACGAACCTTATCCCGACACATATTTCGATTTTCCTGTGAAGTGAGAATATAAATCAAGGAGGGAATCAAATGAGATTGCGGCAATGGATAGCTTCGGTACTCTTGATCGCGCTGGCCTTTGGCTTGTCGGCCTGCGCTTCTGACAATTCAGCGCCCATAACGAACGCCGCGGAGCTTGCCGACGCGGTTTGGGAATTCGGACAGTCCCATCCGGAGGGCTTCACTTTGAACATCCGGAAGATGACCGAGCCGGAGGAGGGCATCGCCGTCAGTTACGCCGCCACCCAGCGAAGCCATTCGAGAAAACAGCTGGAAAACGTGGTGTGGCATTCTCTAAGGCATGACGGTTACGTGGGGGGCTGGCTTGACAAGGAATCCGGCCTTTACTACTTCGACAGCACCCGGCTGTATCCGGAGGACGAGTTGGAAGAAGCGCTCGGTTTCGGAGCGGTCAACGGCCAGCGTTACGTTTACATCATCTCCACCGGCACGAGCGTCAAAATACAAAAATAAAAGTGAAAGAAAATGAGCGAGCAGAACGATGATCAGAAGCGCGTTACAGCGCTGACCAGGGAGCGGGCCTGGGAAATGCTTACCCGCTACAACAAGGATGAATTTCATCTGCGCCACGCGGAGACGGTGGAGAAGACCATGCGCTATTTCGCGCGGGAGCTGGGCTTCGGCGGTGAGGAAGACTACTGGGGGATCGTGGGGCTTCTGCACGACATCGACTTCGAGCAGTGGCCGCAGGAGCACTGCGTCAAAAGCCAATCGCTCCTGAAGGAACTGCGCGTCGACGACTCCATAAACCGGGCCGTGGCTTCCCACGGCTACGCCATCTGCACGGACATCAAGCCGGAACACTTGATGGAGAAGATCCTCTACGCCACGGACGAACTGACGGGGCTTTTGGGGGCGGTGGTCTTGATGTATCCCTCCAAGAGCGCCCAGGACCT
>JAGCGH010000046.1 GCA_017649705.1 bacterium | reverse complement strand
TTGTTTTCCCCGGGTTGTTTTCCCCGGGTTGTTTTCCCCGGGTTGTTTTCCCCGGGTTGTTTTCCCCGGGTTGTTTTCCCCGGGTTGTTTTCCCCGGGTTGTTTTCCCCGGGTTGTTTGCATCCTTTAAATTATTTTTTTTTATTGTATAGATATTCTATCAAAAACGGCTTTCAGAATCAACCGCAAAATTTGTTGGGTTGAACGCGTTGGAGAGGAACGGAGAAAAACAGCGGCCGCCGACTGTTTTAGGCGGCGGCCGCGCTTAAGCGGCGAGGGCTTGGGCCAGTGGAAAACCGGCGGGATCTATGCGGCGGAGGGGCCGGTCAGAGGTTGCGCTCGCTGCGGAAATAGACGGCGATCTCGTTGATCCTCGCGCTTCGCTCTCTGGAGTCGTAAGTCCTGAGGCAGAGATTGTTTTCCGCGAATTCGTCAGGACGCATTCTGTTTGTGTAAAGGATCTTGAACCTGACATAGCGGACCGGTTTGGCGCCGAAGGTGTATTCCTCGCAGGGCTTGTCGGGAATGCCGTTGTTTTTAAGGCCTACGCGCTCCCAGTTCTCGCCGTCAAGGGAGATCTCGATGGTGTAGCGCTGGGCACTCAGTCCGTCGCTGTAAGGATAGACGGCAACGGTGTCGCAGACGGTCGGCGCCTCGAGATCGATGGTGGCGGTCTGTCCCAACCTTGTGCCTTCCCAGGCGCTGCCGTTGTCAGTCACGCCGTCCGTCAGATATTCCGGACCGCAGTCCAGATACGTCTCATAGTTGGAAGTGACGGGCTTTCCGAAAGCAAGGTTGCCTTCAATAAGGCGATCATTGAGCGTTGTGAAAGTGTTGGCGGAAAGGCCAACGGAGTTCCTTAAGTTCGGGCGGTCCAGGAGGCCGCGGCCGAACTGCACGTATTTGATGTTCTTCACTTCCGGAGCGGAGATCGTGACGGTGTCGGAAGCTGTGATCTTCGCTTCGGCGGGATGGAATACTTTGTCGGAGCCGGCGACCTCAAAGCAGTCGAGCGCTTTTCCGTCGCTGGTCGTGAGACCGTCGTAAACATTGTCAAAAGTAAGCTTGGCCTGCGCGCCCTGCAGCTCTACGCTCTTGATTTTCGGGAAATAGGGCTTGATGTCAGTCTTTCCGTACTGCTCTCTGAGCGCGAGGTTAGCGAGCCTCACGGCCAAGGGCTTCTTGTCCCTAGGATGGATGTTCGTAAGGTCGTCCGCGGTGTCGTAGGCGAGAGCCATGCCGGTATTGGGAATGTCGAGGGAGCGCGTCTGGGCGTCTATTATTTCGTTGCGGTGGGAGTAAATGGCGACGTAGTGCCACGAGGCGATCTGGACGTAATAGAAGGGAAGCTCCTCGCCCCAGATCTCGCGCCAGCCCTCCACCAGGGCGTGCATCTTTTGGTAATAGGATTCGGCGCAGGGGCGGTCGATCACGTCGTACTCCGCCTGGTACCAAAGGAAGCCTTTTATAGCGAAGGGAACGAGAGGATGGATCTGCGTGTTGTAAATGGAGCAGTTCTCGTAAGGGGTGGGGTATTTGGGAGGCTTGGGAGGAGGAGGCATTATTTCGCCCGCTTTCACGGAAGCTTTTAATTTTTCCGTCCACTCTTGGCTTCTTTTGTAGGTGTTCACAAGGGAAGTCTCAAAAAGTTTCTTTTGCTTTTTGACGTCGTAGACGTTGCCTTCCATGCCCTTAACTTTTTCGAAGCCTACGGGCGGAATGTAAGAGCGGATAGGCGTGCCGCCCCAACTACTGTTGATCATGCCGATGGGGGAATCGATCTCTTCCATAAGGCGCCTCGCGAAGAAGTAGGCGATGGCGCAGAAGCCGCCGAAGGTTCCTCTGCCGGCCGTTTCCGGCGTGCAGACGTCCCAGGGACGGTCGATGTCGAAGCGGGGGGTATAGCTTGTCTTGTTTACAGTTGTCAAGATCCTGAGGAAGGGATGGTCGGCGTTCTTGACGAGCTCCTCGCCGTCGTAGCAGGCCTTGATGCCCATCTCCATGTTGCTCTGCCCGGAGCAGAGCCAGACTTCGCCGATAAGGATGTCGCTTATTTTTATCTCTTCGCCGGTGGAGGCTTTGACCGTCATGGTCTGCGCTTCGAAAGTCTTTGAGAGAGGAGCGAGCCTAAGCAGCCAGTAGCCGTTCTCGTCGGCGGTCGTCTCCACGGTCTGGTCCTGGAAAACGACGGTCACTTTGGCGCCTTTTTGGCAAAGGCCCCAGACGGGGACGGGTTTACCCTGCTGCAGGACCATGTGGTCGCTGAAAACTTTTGGGAGGCGAAGGGGACCATCCCCCTGTTTGAGGCCTAATTTTTCCGCGAAAGGAAGAGGTGAATACATAATTTTTCCTTATTATTAAATTTGTTTTATTCTACTCCTTTCAGAAGGGCTTTTCAAGGAGAACGGCTCCGGGAAAAAAGGCCGCGCCGGATTTTGTTAAAATAATTCAGCGAAATCATTAATCGGCAAAGAGAAAATTTCTATTGAAAATGAGCGGATTTTCCAAGGAGGATTATTCCAAGGACGCGCCGACTCTGGGAAGGGAGCTCATAGGCTGCTTCCTCTGCCGGAGGATCGATAACGAAACCATTCTGCGCTTCCGCATAACGGAAACCGAGGCCTATTACGGGGAGGAGGACAGCGCCTGCCACGCCAGCAAGGGGAGGACGAAGCGCACGGAAACGCTTTATCTGGGAGGCGGCCACGCCTACGTTTATCTCTGCTACGGCATGCACGAGATGTTCAACATCGTGACCGGCCCGGCGGAGCATCCCGAGGCGGTCCTAATAAGAGGAATAGAAGGGGCGGCGGGCCCGGGCAGGGTGACGAAGAAACTTTTTATAGACCGCAGCCTGAACGCGGAGGATCTGACGACTTCCGGCAGGATCTGGGTGGAGAGAGGAGATACGGTCCGCAAAATAGAAACCACCCCCAGGATCGGCATTGCTTACGCAAAAATTCGGGACCAAAAGCGCAAGTGGCGCTTCGTGGACCGGGACGCGGACTTAATAGACGGGAAAGCAAGGCGGCCAAAAGGGAAAAATTAACAGGCGTCGCTACTGAAATACAGAGCGCCGTTTTTCATTCTCTCCTGTTTTGATAAAATGAAATATACAAAAGATAATAAGTAACCATAAAGGATCTTTATGCAAGCTCTCTTCGCTTTTCTAGTTTCCATAGGCGTCGCCCTTGGGTCGCAGCCTCTTTCCACTTCAACGGTCTTTTCCGACCATATGGTGCTGCAGCAGGGGAAACCCGTGGCCGTCTGGGGCCAGGGCACGAAAGGTTCCGCCGTTGAAGTAACTTTCATGGACCAGACGAAACAAACGACCGTTTCAGAGGAAGGCTTGTGGAGAGTCGATCTTGATCCCATGCCGGTGGTAAGAGAAGGACAGACACTGACTATAAAGTCCGATAAAGGCGAGAAGCTGGAATACAAGGACGTTTTGGTGGGCGAAGTTTGGTTCTGCTCCGGACAATCCAATATGGAGATGGGATTAGGCGCCGTCGAGAACGGCGAAGAGGAGATAAAAAACGCGACCGATCCCATGATCAGAGTTTTCGAGCCGAAGGTCAGGGCGCGGTATCTTGTCGCCACTGACATTGACGCGGATTGGAAGGTCTGTTCCCCGGAGGTCGTAAGCGTTGGCGCCTTCAACGGTTTCGGCGCCATCGCTTATTTCTTCGCGCAGCGGCTGAGAGCCGAATTCGACGTTCCGGTCGGCGTTATCAACAGTAGTTGGGGCGGCACGCCCATCAGGGCTTACATCCCGCCCGAAGTTTTCGACGAATATCCCGAGGTCAAAGGCAATTCCGACACCTTCTACAGGGAGAGGAAAGAGTACCTCGACAGGGCCAGGTGGTTCGTTCAGAACTCCCAGAACTGGATCAATGACCTGAAGGCCAAGCTGGCTTCCGGCCACAACGAGATCAAGCACCCGCCTTCCTTCCCGGAAGACCCCGGCTCGAGCGATCCCTGCGCCATTTACAACGCCATGATCGCGCCTCTCGTTCCTTACACCATAAAAGGTTTCCTCTGGTACCAGGGCGAGTACGAGGTCATTGAGCGCGCCTGCGCCCGCGCGTATTACTATAAGATGCACGCCCTGGTGGAAGGCTGGCGCAAGATCTGGGGCGAGGAGCTGCCCTTCTATTACGTGCAGATCGCGCCCTGGGCGCATTCGGGGGTCTACCAGAACAGGCCCGACATCATAGACGCCCAGATGAAGGCCCTGGACATACCCAAGACCGGCATAGCGCTCACCTACGATCTGGTGGACGATCTTGGCGACATCCATCCGAAGAAGAAGCGCCAGCTTACCGAGAGGCTCTCCAACCTCGCCCTCAAGGAAGTTTACGGCCAGGAGGATCTGAAGCCCTACAGCCCCATAATGGAAAAGGTCGTCCTTGGCAACGCGGAGGCGAAAGTCTATTTCAGCAACGTTTACGACGGGCTTAAGACTTCGGACGGCAAGGATCCCGATCTCTTCAAGGTCGCGGGCCCGGACGGCAATTTTGTGGACGCCGTGGCGGAGATCACTGGCAAGAACGAAGTGACTCTGACCAGCGCCGAGCTTCCCGAGATCAAGTACGTGAGCTACGGCAGAGGTCTGACGGACCAGCCGAATCTAAGGAACAGCGAAGGTCTGCCGGCCAGCATCTTCACGACTTACGACGCAAGGGTCAAGAACCTTGCTTACCACCAGCCTGTTGAGGCGGAATGCTACCTCGACTGCGACGGCTATTATCTGACGGACGGGCTCACAAACCGCCACAACGGCTGGGAAAGCTACAAGAAAAACGAAGGCGAAGCCACAGTCAAGATGAAAGAGCCCAAGGAAGCCGACACGGTGGTCCTTTATCCCTTCAGCGACGGCAGGGACTGGCAGCGCTTCATTGTCAGCGTGAAAGGATCTGACGGCCAATGGAAGGAAGTAGGCAAGAAGGACGACTACAAAGCCACGCAGGAAAAATACGTCTATAAATTCGACAGACAGGAAGTGAGCGAAATAAAGCTCCAGTGCATCCAGACCTTGAACTGGCAGCGCGCCCGCTTTAACGAAATACAACTCTTCGACGGCTATGCTGAATAAAATTTTACTCTCTCTTCTGCTTTGCTTCTGCGCCGCGGCTTACGCTGAGAAGATCAGCGTGGACGATCTTTTGGATTCCCTCGGCCCCGGTGAAAAAAAGGAAGCGAAAGCCAAGCCAAGGAAAATAGGCAAGGTGAAATACCGCTCCCCGAAACCCACCAAGCCGCCGGAGGACGCGGAGGAGATAACTTGGCCCAACCAGAAGGGCGGCCTTTTCGCCAAAGGCTGGGTGAAAGACGACAAGAAAGTCGGCTACTGGTACCTTTACCACACCAATTCCGTCCTGATGGCGGAGGGCGAGATGAAGGACGACAAGAGAGTGGGCTTCTGGGTCTATTACCACCCGAACGGACAGCGCTCCTCGGAAGGGGAATTCAACGAGAAGGGCCAGCCGGTCGGCGAATGGATCCGCTATCACCAGGACGGCTCCGTTTCCGGCACCGGCTCCTATGAGAACGGCCTGGAGGAGGGCGAGTGGACCAGGTACGACACCAACGGCTGCCTTTCCGCCGTCACCAATTACAAAAAGGGGCGCCAGGAGGGCGACTGCCTGGTCTACGCTCCCAGCGGCAAACTGATCTCCCGAAGCCATTATGAAAACGGCGTCAGCAGCGGGTTCTGGGAAATGAGGGATCCGGAGACCGGCTCCGAAGTGAAAGGGTTCATGAAGAACGGCGTGAGGGCCGGCAGCTGGATCATGCTCGACAAGAAAAACAACACCAAGATAACTTTCGAGTACGATGACAAAGGTCAGCGTACAAGTTCAATAACAAATAAATGGCTGGGGGAAGAAGAATGAAAAAACTTTTCGTTTTCATTTTGCTTCTCTTGTCCGGAACATCTATGGCAGAATTCACAAACTATGTTGGATCCACCACGGCGGTGGCCGAAGGTGAGTTTTCTAAAGAACTGAAGGAAAAATTTTACAACGCGGCCTTCGAGATCGCGAAGCGCAAGATCGCGGACGGGGAGCGGGCCCTGAAGGAAAATCCCCCGAAGAAAAAAATCCTGCCGAGACTGGCCACCGGCGGCGGCTTCTCCGGGCTTTTCGTCTGGGACACCTGCTTCTGCGTCATGTGGGCCAAGTACGACATGAGTCTTCCCGTCACCACCTCGCTGGACAACTTCTACAATCTGCAGGCCGAGGACGGCTCCATCTGCCGCGAATTCTCTTACGACGGCAAGCCGGCCTGGAACGGCTGCCACCCCATTTCCTGGAACCCGCCGCTTTTCTCTTGGGCGGAGTGGGAGCTCTATTCCTGCGGCAAGACGGACAAGGCAAGGCTGGAAAAAGTTTGGCCGAATCTGAAGAAATTCTACCTCTTCTGCGAAAAGACCTACCGTCAGGAAGACGGACTCTACTTCGGCGACGCCCTGGGAAGCGGCATGGACAACCTGCCCCGCATGCCCAAGGAAGGCGAACCTGACCTGGAGAGCGGAATCAAGTTCCAGCCGGAGTACTGGCTCCTTGACGACCAATTCGGCCAGGCGGTGGCGGGGAATCCGCTCTACTCCTGGAACAGGCAGATGGACTGGATCGACATGAGTTCTCAGATGGCCCTGAACGCCCTCAATATGGCGAAGATCGCGGGGAAACTCGGCTACGCGGAGGAAGAGAAAGCCTTCGGGGAACGCCACGCCGCTCTGAAAAAAGCCATCAACGAGCTGTGCTACGACGAGGAGCGGGGCTTCTACTTCGACAGCTATAAAGGCAAACCGATCCCGCGCTACCACGTGGGCGCGCTTTGGGCGCTCATCGCGGAAGTGGTGCCACCTGAGAGACTGGAGAAAGTTCTGAAAGTCATCAAGAACGAGAAGATCTTCAACCGCCCGGTGCCCTTCCCCAGCCTGCCGCCCTGCGAGAAACCCTACGAGCCGGAGAACGGCTACTGGCTGGGCTCCGTCTGGCCCCCGACCACCTACATGGCGCTGCGCGGCCTCAGGGCCAACGGCTTGGAAAAGGAGGCGAAATATTTCGCCAAGCGCTATTACAACGCCAATCTCAACCTCTTTCTGAAGACCGGCACCATATGGGAGAACATCTCCCCGGAGCAGAGCCTGGAACCCAAAGCCTGGGCGGGCCCGGATTTCTCGGGTTGGGGCAACCTGGCGCCCATAGCCATCTACAAGGAATTCATCGAAGAATAAAATGGACGAAGAAAAACTGGAACAGCAAAGCACGGAGGAAAGCGAACTCATCCAGCCGGAGAACGAGCTGCCGCCCGCGACGTGGGAGGAGCTTTCCCCGGAGATGAAGGGCTACGCCGGGAAGGCGGGCTGGAATTCCCTCATGCCCGTCCAGGCCATGACCATTCCCTACGTGCTGGCCAAGAGGGACCTCATGGTCCAGTCCCGGACCGGCAGCGGCAAGACGGGAGCCTACCTCCTGCCCTCCCTGCAGAGGATCAGAAAGGAGGAAGCGGACTGTCAGGTCCTGGTGGTGGCGCCCACCAGGGAGCTGGCGCTGCAGATAGAAGAGGAAGCCGGGAAGATGACTAGGGACAGCGGGATCAGATCCGCGGTGGTCTATGGCGGCGCCGGCTATGCCAAACAGCAGGAGGAGCTGCCCGGGGCGCAGATCGTCATAGGCACTCCCGGAAGACTTCTGGATTTTCTGATGCGGGGAACTTTGAAGCTTGGAAAGCTGAGAGTATTGGTGCTTGACGAGGCGGACAGGATGCTCTCAATGGGCTTCTATCCCGACATGTGCCGCCTGAAACGCTATCTTCCCCAGAAGTACAACGGCTATCTGTTTTCCGCCACTTTCCCGCAGCGGGTCCTGAACCTGGCCGGGCAGTTCCTGGAGAAGCCGGAGTTTCTGAGCCTCAGCAAGGACAACGTCCACGTAAAGGAGATACTGCATCTCTACACGCCTGTTCCGGTGATGGAGAAAGACCGCTCCCTGGTCAGGATATTGGAGACCGAGTCTCCCGATTCCGTCATCGTCTTCTGCAACATGAAGACTACGGTGCACTACGTTTCGGTGGTGCTGAAGCGCTTCGGCTTCGAGGCCGAGGAGCTTTCCGCCGACCTGCCCCAGAAGAAAAGGGAGGAGCTTATCGCACGTCTGAAGGAGGGGAGATTGAGGATCCTGGTGGCCACCGACATCGCGGCCAGGGGCATCGACATTCCCGCCCTCAACATGGTGGTGCAGTACGAGCCTCCGGAAGAGCAGGAGCTTTACATCCACCGGGCCGGCAGGACCGGCAGGGCCGGCGCCGCCGGCACCAGCGTGTCGCTGGTCTCCCCCGGGGAGAAGGTAAAACTGACGATGATCGCGAAAGCCTACAACATCGACATGAAGGAGCTTCCGCTGCCAAGCGAGGAGGAAGTTGAAAAAGCGATCTCCGGCAGGCTTCTTAACAACCTGGAGCAGATGGCCAGGGATCTGGATCTTTTGCAGAAGGAACGCAGCGCGCGCTTCCTGCCACTGGCCAGGACCATCTCCTCCACCGAAGAGGGCGTGAACCTTCTTGCGGTGCTTTTCGACCGCTATTACCAGGATCGCATAATGGAAGGCAGCGGCGATTATTCGCCCAAGGTGGAAAAGGAAAAACCGCGGCGGGGTGAAGGCGGGGGACGAGGCCGCCGCCGTAAAAAATAACCCATTCGATTTTTCAAAATTCAAACGGAAACGAAAAACATGAGACAAACCATCAGGGATCTTAGAGAGGGGGATGTAATCAACGATTTTTACGTCGTGCAGCAGTGCGACAAACGCGAGTCCAAGCAGGGCAAGGCTTTTCTTGCCGTCGTTCTGACGGACGCCACGGGGAGCGTGGGAGCGACGTGCTGGGACGACGCGGAACGGCTTGCGAAGGTCTTCGTACCCGGCCGCGTGGTCAAGGTCACAGGCAAGGTCGGGTCTTATGAAGGCAAGCATCAGATAAAAATATCCGACGGCCGCGCGGCGAGGCCGGAGGACGACGTCAGGGAAAACGACATGCGCCCTTCCACGCCCTACGACATCGAGGAGATGTGGTCGGAACTGGAAGGATACCGCAAGAGCGTCCGGGACCCTTACGTCGCCAAGCTTCTGGCCTCCTTTTTCGAGGTCCCGGAATTCGCGAAGGAATTCAAGGTCCACACCGCGGCCAAGGCCATGCACCATGCTTACTGCGGCGGGCTTCTCGAGCACACCCTGGGCGTGACGCGCCTTGTGATATCCATGGCGGGGTGCTATCCCAAGCTTTCCCGCGATCTTCTGGTGGCGGGGGCCATGCTGCACGACATCGGGAAGATCTACGAGATGGACGGAATGCTGAGCACCGAGTACACCGTCCTGGGCCGGCTTGTCGGCCACATCTCCTACGCCAGCGAACTAATAGGCAAAGCCTGCGACAAGATCGAGGGCTTCCCGGTCGAGCTCAGGCTGCAGCTGCAGCACTTGATACTGAGCCACCACGGCAAGCTGGAATTCGGCTCCCCGGTGGTCCCCCAGACGCCGGAGGCCATGGCGCTTTTCCGCGCCGACGAATTCGACGCCCATTTCTACATGGCTTTCCGGGCCATTGCCGAGGAGAAGGATCAGTCGGGAGATTTCACCGCCCGGGTGAAGGCGCTGGAGACGGCGCTGTTCAAAACGAAAAATGCCCAGGAAGGGGAGGCTTTTTCCATGGCTTTCCCCGGATACATAGACTTCGAAAGATTCATCCATACGACTTGTTTCGGCAAGCCGGAGGCGGATCCTCCCGCGGAGAAAAAAATGGCGGAGGAACCGCCGGCGGAGGAGCCCTCCGCTCAGCAGTGGGACTTGTTTTTTAAATGAGGATACTGGTCGCCATATCGGGAGGCGTCGACTCCGCCGTCTCCGCCTATTTGCTGAAAAAGGCCGGGCACGAGGTCTTGACGGCTCATTTTCTGACCAGCGAGCGGGGAGTTTCGGCGGCGGAAGACGCGAAAAGAGTCGCGGCCGCCCTGGGCGTTAGGTGCGAGATCAAAGACCTGAGGGAAAAATTCGAGGAAACGGTCGTGAGGCCTTTCGTCAAGGAATACCTCCGGGCCAGGACGCCCAATCCCTGCGTCAACTGCAACCCCAATTTCAAATTCCGGGAACTTTTGTCCCTGGCGGACGAACTGGAATGCGAAAGGGCCGCCACAGGCCATTACGCCAGGATAGAGCGGGATCCCGCGGGCAGGGCGCATCTTTTGCCGGCGGCGGATCTGAAGAAGGACCAGTCCTACTTTTTGTCGCGCCTCAGCTATGACCAGATCTCGCGGATCATTTTTCCGCTGGGAGATCTCATAAAGGAGGAGGTCAGAAAGATCGCCGCTCAAGCGGGGATCCCGGTGGCTGAGAAAAGGGACAGCCAGGAGATCTGCTTCATCCCCAACGACGATTACGAATCCTTCCTGAAGGCGCGCGCTCCGGAAAGTTTCAAGCCCGGCGTTATCTGCGACACGTCCGGCAGGGATTTGGGATCCCACGTCGGTCTTCCCGCCTACACCATAGGGCAGAGGAAAAAAATAGGCGCCCACTGCGCGAGAAAATATGTGATCAGGCTGGAGAGAGAGGCGAACCGGGTGGTGATAGGGGACAACGAAGACCTCTTCAAGGGGGAAGCGCTCCTGGAGGACGTGGTCTGGCTGCAGCCGCCTCCGGGCGATTCCTTCTCCGCGGAATGCAAGATCCGCTCCACCAGCCCGTCGAAGCCTTGCACGGTCAGGATCTTGCGGTCGGGGAAAGCCCTTCTGGAGTTCGCCGAACCGGAGCGGGCGGTGACTCCCGGACAGGCTGGCGTTATCTACCTATCCGGCGAAGTTTTGGGAGAGGGTACCATAAGCGAATAAGTTATGCTAAAATAAATATTTCAGAAATTAAACTAGATTATTTTACCCTTAAATATGACTTCACTACGTAAACTGCGCGAGAAATATCTGGCCGGGGAAAAACTTGTGGTTTTAACCGGCTATGACGCTCTGATGTCCTCCCTCCTGGCCGAGGCGGGAGTCGATGTAATATTGGTCGGCGATTCACTGTCCAACGTGATAGCGGGATATCCCAACACCCTGCCCGTTAATATGGAGCAGATGCTCTGGCACGTCCAGATGACGGTCAGGGGAGCGAAGGGAACGCCGGTCATCGCCGACATGCCCTTCCTCTCATACGAAGTTTCCACCGAGCAGGCCCTCGTGAACGCCGGCCGCTTCATCAAGGAAGCGGGGGCGGACGCGGTGAAACTGGAAGGCGGACGTTCGGCCTACCCCGTCATCCAGGCCCTGACGGCGGCCCACATCCCGGTCTGCGGGCACGTGGGATTGCAGCCCCAGTCCGTTCTGACTACGGGCGGCTATTCCGTGCAGGGCAGGACCGAGGAAGAGGCCGCAAGGATCAAGGCGGATGCCCTGGCGGTCCAGGAAGCGGGCGCTTTCGCGGTGGTTTTGGAAATGGTGCCGGCCAAACTGGCCGAAGAGATAACGGCTTCCCTAAAAATTCCCACCATCGGCATAGGCGCCGGCCCCCATTGCTCCGGCCAGGTCCTGGTGACCCAGGATCTCCTTGGCATGACGGAGGCGAAACTGAAGATCGCGAAGCGCTACGCCGAGCTTAGGCGGGAAGCCCTGGAGGCATTGACGAATTATGTCTCCGACGTAAAGGAAGGCCGTACGCCTTCCGAGGAGAATTCCTTCTGACATGAAAAAGTTCTTATCCATATTGTTTATTTTCGCTTTCGCCCTGGGGCTGTTTCTTCTGAACGCCTGCCGGGACGAAGCCTCCGATCTGAAAAGTTCCCTGGACAGCGCCCAGCGCGCCATCAATCTTGGCGATTACGGCCGGGCGCAGCGCATCTATTACGAACTGAAGCAAAAATACCCCGAAGAGCAGAAAATAAGGCTGGGACTGGGGTATTGCTATCTGAAGCAGAACCACGACGAATACGCCGGCGGCGAGTTTTCCAAGGTCCTCGCCCTCTCCCAGCAGACCAACGGCTGGGCCTGGCTGGGCCTGGGAACGTACTACAAGCGCCTCAGGAAAAGCGAAGAGGCCAGGATCTGCTACGAAAACGCGGTCTTCTGCATGCCCGACTCCAAGCAGGCGCTCTGCGACCTGGGCAACCTTTATTTCCAGGCCGGCAACTACGAGAAGGCCGCGGAGAATTACGTCAAGGCCGTGAAAGCCGGCGACACCAGGGGCGAGCTTCTGGCGGTCATCGGATCCTGTTACCAGCGGACGAAAAACTGGCGGGAAGCGGTCCGATACCTGGAAAAGGCCTACCAGGAGCTGCCGAAAAACAAGAACCTGCCCCTGCAGCTGGCCAACATCTACAGGGAGAATTTCGACGACCCGGTGAAGGCGGCGGATTTCTTCAGGAAATACGCCGAGCTGGATCCCCAGGGCGCCAGGTCGCTTTACACCACCTTCCGCATCCCCGAGAAGAACGTGGAGGAGGAGGCTAAGAAGGAGGAGGGCGCCCCCGCCGTGACCATCGTGGACAAGCCGGAGCTGGATCCCAAGGAGCAGATGACGCCCCAGGAGAAAGCCAAGGCCGAAGCCGACACCTATGAGCACGACGGAAGATTGTGCCGCCTGGAGGGCAAATTTAAGGAAGCCATCAAGAATTATGAGAAAGCCCTGAAAGCCGATCCCTCCAGGGGATACCTCTACGGCGAGCTGGGCGACATCTACGCCGGGGAATTTAAGGACGACGAGCTTCTGTCCGCCCTCAGGAACTACAAAGCCTACGCCGACTGGTGCCGCAAGGACAGCCAGGCTTTTGCGGCCGCCAACCAGAAGGTGAAGGACATCCAGAACCGCTACAACCAGGCCGAGACCAAGCTCCGCCAGATGCAGGAAAAGGAGGCCGAGGCGAAGCTCCAGGCCCAGAAGGAAGAGGAAGAGCGCAAGAAAGCGCTGGACAAGGACGTGGAAGTCAAGATGGCCAAGGCCAAATCCTACGATCAGCTGATCCAGGAAGGCTCCCAGCTGATCCAGAAGCAGGATTACGCTTCCGCCAGGGAGGTCTTCCAGAAGGCGCTGGCCATGAACGAGGACGACTGCAGGGCCTACTACAACCTGGGCCTCATTACCTTCGCCCAGTTCAAAGCCAGCGGAAAAAGCGCGGAGGAAAACAGGGGAAAACTGGAAGAGGCCGTCCAGTATTTCACCGCCGCCATCGAAAAGAAAGAAAATTACGCCAACGGCTACGCTTTGCGCGGGCTCACTTACGATTTCCTGGGCCAAAAGGACAAGGCCGTGGAGGACTACACCTCCTACCTTGAGCAGACGGAAGACAGCGACGATTCGAATTTCAAAAAGAACATAACCGAACGTTACGATTTCCTGACGGGAGCCCGCTGACGACCATTTGAGAATAAAAAAGATGACGACAATAAAGAGTTTTAAGCAGAACGTCCGGACGAAAAGGAAAGCGTCCCTAAGGACGTTCTAAACAAGGAGGAGCTGAAATGCTAAAGATCAACCTACTTGCCCTTGCCTTGACTGCGGCTCTCCTGAGCCTCAGCGCTTGTAAAAAAGAGCTTCCCGAAACGGAGAAAGCCATGAACGCCGGCGATCTTCTCCTGACCAGCCAGCGCGACTATCAGGGCGCCCGCGAGCAGTACGCCAAAGCCATCGCCATCGATCCCACTTACGACAAGGCTTACCTTGCCATGGCCCAGGCCTACGAAGAGGAAGACGATTACAAAAACGCCGCCAAATGGTACGGCAAGTTTGTGGAAGTGACCAAGTCCGACGACATGCGCCGCCAGGCCCTGGGCTGGAAGCAGGACGCCGAGCACAACCAGGAGCTCTTCGCCAAATCCCAGAAGCCGGTTGACAAGACGCCTCAGAAGAACGTGGAGGAGACCATCAGGGAAGAGCGCGAGAAAGCGGTGGCCGCCGCCGTGGCGGAAGCCAACGAGAAAAGCCAGAAACTCCTGGATGACAGCAAGGCCGAGGTCAAGAATCTTAAGCGCGAAGTGACGGAACTCAAGGACCAGGTCACGCTTTTGAACGAGCAGAAAGAAAGCTTGGAAAAACGCCTGACAGCCCTCAGGGACACCGACGACGTGGCCTCCCTTCTGAAGACTTTGGGCACCACGGAAGTGGGCCCCGAACTGGCCCAGCAGGTGGTCAAACTGAAAAACGACAACACCGGCCTCGCCACCAAGGTGAGGTCTTTGGATGAAGTGAACGCCCGCCTGAGAGAGGAGATCTCCTCCCTGAAGGCCCGCTTGAAAAGCGGCGAAGCCGACAAGGCCCAGAAGGCGGAGTTGGAAACTTTGAGGAAAAAATACGCGGAACTGGCCACCGCCAAGGCCGCGACGGAAGCCCAGCTGCAGTCCCTGAGAGGCTCTACCGCCCAGGCTTTGGCGGAAGCCAAGAACTCCCAGGACAGCGCGGAAAAAGCCCAGGCTCTGGCTTTGGCCCTGGCTGACAAGAACGCGGAATACGCCGCTTTGGAAAAACAGCTTTCCCTGAAAGACGCCAAGATAAGGGAACTGGAGACCCAGACCGCCAACCTTACCCTGCCCGAGGGCGTGGCCGCCAAGGACATCTCCGAAGAGATCACCGCCCTTAGGAAGGACATCGCCTCCCTGCAGAAGCAGAACGTCCAGAAGGACACCCAGATCACATATTTGAGGAACGAATTGAACAAGGAGAACGGCGGCGTCACGCGCTCCGAGGCGGAGATCATCCGCCGTCAGAACGCCGAGCTGCACCAGCAGGTCCTGGCCGCCAACGAGGCGGTGAAGGACGAGAAGGCCCGCCGCGAGGAAGTCCAGAAGCAGATGACGGCCCAGGCGGAAGCCTTGAGGACCGTGCCGCCTGTTCCCATGGACAGCCTGATGGAACCCAGCGGCAAGCAGCCTGAAAAGGTGGCCTCGGCTTTCGACACTCCTCCCGTGGACGATTTCCAGCCGCTGCCCGGCACCGCCAAAACCGCGGGAACCACCATCAAGACTTACCGTTCCGGCCCCATCCAGACCGTCCAGAGCACACCGCCCGCCCAGACGACCCGCCCGGCCGTCACCAAAAGGCCGAAGGTCTATCAGGTCCAGCGCGGCGACACGCTGTACGGCATAGCCCAGAGATTCTACGGCGACTCCGGCCAGTGGAAGAAGATCCTGCGCTACAACAAGGACGAACTTAGGAACGCCAACGCTTTGAAAGTTGGCCAGAGACTTTACATCCCGGATTAATGAATTAAGGAAATAAAATGCTGTTTTCGCAATACAAGGCCGCAAAAGAACTGAAAGCCCTTAGGGAAAAAGGGCTCCCCGAATTAAAAGAACTTTTCAAATCCGATCCCGACAGAGCGAAGAGATACTCCGCCGAAGCGGGGGACTGGTACCTGGATTATTCCAAGAACCTCATCGACGACGAGATCCTGAAGACTCTTCTCAAGCTTTGCGAAGAAGCGGATCTCAGGTCCCAAATAGACGCCATGTTCTCCGGCGAAAAGATAAACAAGACCGAAGGCAGGGCGGTCCTTCACACGGCCCTGCGCCAGCCCAAGGACGCGCATGTCTACGTCGACGGCAAGGACGTCGTTCCGGAAGTCTGGGAAGTTTTGGAGCACATGGAAGCTTTCGCGAACCTTGTCCGCAATGAAAAATGGCGGGGCTTCACCGGGAAACCCCTGAAGAACATCGTCAACATCGGCATCGGCGGCTCCGACCTTGGCCCGGTCATGGCCTACGAAGCCTTAAGGCACTACTCTGAGCGCGATCTTACCGTGCGCTTCGTCTCCAACGTGGACGGCACGCACATTTCCGAGATCCTAAGGGACCTCAGCGCCGAGGAGACGCTCTTCATCGTGGCCAGCAAGACTTTCACGACGCTGGAGACCATGACCAACGCCCAGAGTGCCAAGAAATGGCTGCTTGAGAAACTGGGCGACGAGAAAGCCGTCGCCAAGCACTTCGTGGCGCTCTCCACCAACGCCGAGAAGGTTTCTGAATTCGGCATCGACACCGCCAACATGTTCCCCTTCTGGAACTGGGTGGGCGGCCGCTACTCTTTGTGCTCCGCCATCGGCCTATCGCTCATGATCGCCATCGGGCCTGAAAATTTCAAAGCCATGCTCGCGGGCTACCACAAGATGGACGAGCATTTCCGCACGGCGCCCTTTGACAAAAATCTGCCCGTCATCATGGCGCTTCTCGGCATCTGGTACAACAACTTCTACGGCGCGGAATCCCAGGCCATCCTGCCTTACGACCAGTACCTTTCCCGCTTCGCCGCCTATTTCCAGCAGGGAGATATGGAATCCAACGGCAAATATATCACCAAGGAAGGCGAGGAAGTCGACTACCAGACCGGCCCCATCATCTGGGGCGAACCCGGCACCAACGGCCAGCACGCTTTTTATCAGCTCATTCACCAGGGCACGAAATTAATTCCCTGCGATTTTATCGGCTTCGCGAAGACTCTTAACCCCGTGGGCGACCATCACGTGAAACTGATGGCCAACTACTTCGCCCAGACGGAAGCATTGGCTTTCGGCAAGAGCAGAGAACAGCTGGAAGCGGAGGGCGTTCCGGAGGAACTGATCCCGCACAAAACTTTCAAGGGCAACAGGCCCACCAATTCTCTCCTGGCCAAAGGACTGACGCCCTCCACCTTAGGACAGCTGATTGCTCTCTACGAGCACAAGATCTTCACCCAGGGCGTCATTTGGAACATCTACTCTTTCGACCAGTGGGGCGTGGAATTAGGCAAGATCTTGGCGAAAAAGATCTTGCCGGAACTGGAGAACGCGGAAGCTCCTCTTGCCCACGACGCTTCGACGAACGCCCTCATCGAGAAGTTCCGTTCCCTGAGAAGCTGAGAGATTTATATCCTTTTGCGGTCTCCGCGGTCCACCACGATCTCGTATCCCGCGGACGCCACGCGGTTGGAAAGACACTTGATGCATTTGGCTGATTCGCTCCCGGTGCAGATCTTGCCGTCGTAGATCGCGTATTTATCGCGCACGCTGACGGGCGACAGATTCGGCATGACGACGTTCGCGCCGTGTCTCAGGCCTTTTTCGCGGCCCTCGAGATCAATGGTGCCCAGCGCGGTGGTGGCCGGCAGCAAAACGTCCGGCACCAGAAGGCGGATGATGGAAAGAAGTTTCAGCGTCAGCCGCAGTCCGCCTGGCGGTTCGTTTTTGAAGATAGTGTCCTTGTGAGGAATAAAAGGACCGATGCCGCACATGTCCGGTTGGAATTCCGATATGAAGCGAAGGTCCGCGATCAAGTTTTCCGTGGTCTGAAAAGGAGAGCCGACCATCATGCCGCAGCCCACCTGAAAGCCTATTTTGCGAAGAATTTTAAGGCAGTTCATGCGGTTTTCCCAGGACATTTCGGCGGGATGCAGTTTCGCGTAATGCTCGGGAGAGGCGGTCTCGTGGCGGAGAAGATAGCGGTCGGCGCCGGCTTCGAAGAAGGCGCGGTAACTAATTTCGCTCCTCTCTCCGATGGAGAGGGTCACAGCGCAGTCGGGATGCACGGATTTTATCTCACGGACTAGGGAAACGATCTTGTCGTCGGTATAAAAAGGATCCTCGCCGCCCTGCAGGACGAAGGTGCGGAAGCCCAGTTCATATCCCTCTTTCACGCAGCCAAGGATCTCTTCATCGCTGAGGCGGTAGCGCTGGGCATTCGTGTTTTTGCAGTTGATGCCGCAGTAATAGCAGCTGTTTTTGCAATAGTTCGTGAACTCAATGAGGCCTCTTATATATACGGCTTTGCCGTAGATCTTTTCACGGACCTCCCGGGCGCAGGCGGCAAGATACGCCGCCGCGTCTTCGTCTTCCGAAGTCAGAAGAGCCTCCAGTTCGGCGTCAGAGACGTCGCGCGCCGACTTAAGTTTGTCTATTACCGTTTTGATGTCCATCTAATCCATTGTAGCAGAAAACGCCGATCGCTGTCCGCGGGAAAAAACACGCCCTCCGAAAGCCTCTTTGAAACGAGGCCGTCGGAGGGCGCGCGCTTTTCCGGATCAAACCGGAGGGTGTTTATTCGAACTCGATGGTGGAGGGCGGCTTCGGCGTGATGTCGTAGAGGACTCTGTTGACGCCGGGCACTTCCGCCACGATCCTGACGGCCACCTTGCGCAGGAGCTCGTAGGGGATCTGGGCCACTTCCGCGCTCATGGCGTCGGAGGAAAGGATGGCTCTCAGGCAGATGGCTTCCGCGAAGGTGCGGCGGCCGTCCTTCACGCCGGTGGATTTGATGCCGGGGCAGACCGCGAAATACTGCCAGATCTGCTTGTCCAGCCCGGCGGCTTTGATCTCTTCACGCCAGATGGCGTCGGCTTCCCTCACCGCGTTGAGCTTTTCCCTGGTGATGGCGCCCACGACTCTCACGCCCAGTCCCGGGCCCGGGAAGGGCTGGCGCCAGACCTGATCTTCAGGGAGTCCCAAAGCGGTTCCCACGGCCCGCACTTCGTCCTTGAAGAGCCACTTGATGGGTTCCAGAAGCTTGAAGTCCACGTCCTCGGGAAGGCCGCCCACGTTGTGGTGGGATTTCACCATGCCTTTCTTGGAGAAGCTCTCGATGATGTCCGGGTAAATGGTGCCCTGGAGGAGGAAGTCCATTTTGCCCAGCTTGGCGGACTCTTCCTCGAAGACTCTGATGAACTCTTCGCCTATGATCTTGCGTTTCTTCTCGGGGTCGTCCACGCCCGCCAGCTTGGTCAAAAAGCGCTCCCTGGCGTCGATCATGATGAGGTTCATGTTGAAGGTCTGCTTGAAGATCTTCTCGATGGATTCCGGTTCGTTTTTGCGCATGAGGCCGTGGTCGACGAAGACGCAGGTCAGCTGATTGCCCACGGCTCTGTGGACCAGCGCGGCGCACACGGAGCTGTCCACGCCGCCGGAGAGGGCGCACAAAACTTTCTTGTCACCGACTTCGCGCCTGATCTCTTCCACGGCGTTGTCGATGAAAGCTTCCACGGTCCAGTCGCACTTGAAGCCGCAGCTGGCTATGAAAGCGCCGAACTCTTCCGCGGTTTTCAGGTTGCCTTCCAAAAGGACCGGGACATTGTAGCTGTTCAAAACGGAAGTGTCGCAGCTGGACTCGTCGTCGCCTATGGCTATGATGGCTTTGGGAGCGAGGGCGGGGGTCAGTTTTTCCACCGGCAAAACTTCGCAGTAAACTTTGGCGGAACGGGCTTGCTTGGCGACTTTCTGATTGTTGTGGGCGCCGAAATCGGCGATCAATAGAAGTTCTTTCATAATATCATCGGTTGAGGTTAAGTTAACAAGAAAATTGTGTCAAAAAATACTTTCAATTTCAAGGGGAGGGGAGAGCCCGGCGGCCCCGGGGAAAAATAAGCGTTTTATGAACTCTTAAGGTTTTTTGCTAAAATATCTATAAGTGAGTGAAACTAAAATTAAATTATGATCGGTGAAGCACATTTGTTGAGCCTGGCCCAGATGCGCAGGATACTTGCCATTCTGCAGCCGGGGAAATGGGATATCGTGGAGATCGTTGTCATGGCGGCGGTCTTCTACCTTATCATCTCTTTCGTCTCCAGGACGCGCACGGTCTCCCTTCTCAAGGGGCTTTGCGTGCTGGCTTTCGTTTACATTCTGGCCAATCTGCTTCCCCTGATGACGATAAGGACGCTTATCTCCGAACTCTTGCCCTCCATCGTTCTGTGCATCGTTATCCTGTTCGCGCCTGAGATGCGCCGCGGGCTTACGGAGCTTGGCAAGAACACCACTTTCAAGCGCCAGAAGCAGACCAACGCCCCGGTGAGGGAGATCTACAACGCGGTGACAGCCTTGTCGGAGCAGAAGATCGGCGCGCTTATCGCCATTGAGAGGCACGTGGGCCTCCACGGCTACGTGGCCCCCTCCGGCGTGGTAATCGACGCGGACGTCTCCGCGCCGCTTTTGCGCAACATCTTTTTCCCCAAGTCGCCCCTCCATGACGGGGCGGTCCTGGTCATCGGCCGCAAGATCCACGCCGCGGCCTGCCACGTGCCATTGTCCACCAAGGAATTGGCCCAGCTGATGGGCACCAGGCACTGCGCGGGACTGGGCTTGAGTGAGGAGACGGACGCTCTTGTCATCTGCGTCAGCGAAGAGACCGGCCGCATCTCCCTTTTCGAGGACGGACGCTGGGACAGGGATGTGAAACCCTCCGTCCTTCTGCAGCGCCTTTTGGAAGCTTACGCCTGAAGCTGAATTAAATGCTCTACGCCAGACAATACTCTTATCTTAGGCTCATGATGTGGTGCGACGCGTTTTGCGCCGCCTTGGGCCTGGCTTTGGCCTACGCTCTCAGGCATGTCCTTTCGATCTGGTACTCCGCCAACATGTCGGGGCTTCCCGATTGGTTCCCCTCCATGCTGCCCTACGAGGAAGGCTTTCTTTTCCGGGAGATCTTGTGGACTCTGCCCGCGGTCATGCTGACCTGGCCGCTGGTGCTCGGGCATTTGGGTCTCTACGATCCTGAAAAACAGCAGGATCACAAGGCCAGGAGAGCGCTGCTTCTCCAGGGGTCCCTTATCAGCACTGTCACTTTGGTCACCCTCATCTTCGTCTTCAAGCTGGAGGGCGCGGCCCGTACCGTCATCATCGGCACCGGTTTCCTGACCGCCGGTCTTCTGGAACTGAAGGAGCTTTTTTTAAAGAAGCATCGGATCTTCTCCGAAAGACAGGACGATTTTCATCTGCTTATCCTCAGGAAGGGAGACGAGAGCGAAGGGGAGAGGAAAGCGCTGGAGCGTTACGGAGAATGGGGCGCCAGGCAGGTCTGCGTGTTATCCCTCGACAATCTCGACGAGGAAACGCTCAACAAGGCTCTCATCGAGGGCAAGGTGGACGAGATCGCCTGCTTCTGCCCCCTGGAGGACCTTTTCCGCTTCTGGCCGCTCATTGAGGCCGGCGGGCGCATGGGGCTGCAGACTGTTTGCTATTTCCCCGGGGGAAAAGGTTTCGAAAGGATCAGCGTTTCCGAGAAGAACGGCCTTTGCGCCGTCTCGCTGAACAAGAACTCCATCGACCTGGGCGCCCTGACCCTGAAGCTTCTGGCGGACAAAATTTTGGCGCTTCTTATGCTTGTTGTGCTTTCCCCGCTTTTTCTGATCATCGCCATACTTGTGAAGCAGAACAGCCCCGGCCCCGTTTTCTGGCGGCAGGTAAGGGTGGGGCGCAACGGGCACCTTTTTACCATGTACAAATTCCGCTCCATGGTGGCGGACGCCGAGGAGCGCAAGGAGGAGCTTTTGGGAAAGAACGAAGTGGACGGCTGGGCCTTCAAGATGGAAAAGGACCCCAGGGTCACCACCGTGGGCCGCTTTCTGCGCCGCTATTCCCTGGACGAGCTTCCCCAGCTTTGGAACGTGCTGTTGTCCGACATGAGCCTGGTGGGGCCGCGGCCGTCGCTTCCCGAGGAAGTGGAGCGCTTCGCGCCCGGCGAAAGGCGCCGCCTTTCCATGAAGCCTGGCATGACGGGCCTCTGGCAGGTCAGCGGCCGCCACACGCTGCCCATCGAGCGCTGGATCCAGCTGGATCTGGAGTACGTTGACAACTGGAACATATGGCTTGACTGCCGGATCCTTTTTATGACCATAGCCGCGGTCTTCCGCGGGGAGGGACGCTGAATTATGAGGAGAGTTTTTTCGCTTCTGGCTTTGTTTTTTCTTTTCGGCTGCGCCGCCGAGCAGGAAGTTGTGAATTACAACAACGTTTACATGGAACGCTGCCTTTCCACGGGAATGATGGCGGTGGGTCTGGACGACGACATCAGGTCCGACACCGGGCTGCCCGCCCTGGACGGCATGTATCTGGCCAACGTGGAGCCGCGCTCCGCGGCCGCTTCCGCCCATCTCAAGGCCGGGGATGTGCTGCTGCAGGTTGGGGAACTGGAAGTGTACGACAAGGAATCTTTTGCCAAGGCCTTCCTGGAGCAGGAAGGGAAGAAAAGCGTGACCGTCAAGGTCTGGCGGAAGGGCGGGCTTTTTAATTTTGAACTTCCTTTGACATTCTGATGGAACCGCTTCTTTTGATCGACATCGGCAACACCAGGGTCGCCTGCGGCCTTTTCGCCAACGGGAAGGTCGTTGACCGCGGCCATTTCGACGGCTTTTCCCAAAAAGAGCTCAGGGCGTTTCTGCGAGGCAGGAAATTTTACGGCTGCGTTTTCGCCTCCGTGGTCCCCTCGGGGAGCGACAGCCTGTCCGCTTTTTGGAATGCCTCCGGCGCCGGGCCGCTTTGCCGCCTGAACTGGACGGTGGTTTCGAAAGCCTTGAAAAACAAGATAAAAATCCTCTGCATGGAGCCAGGCGACGACCGGGCTGCCAACGCTTACCTTTTGCGCAGGCAGGGCCTTTTCCCGGCCGTGAGCGTGGACGTCGGCACGGCCCTGACCACGGAAGTTTTGGACAAAAACGGCGTCTTTGTGGGCGGGCTGATAGCGCCCGGAGAGATCCTGCAGCGCCTGAGCCTCAGGGTCCACACGGCCCAGCTCAAGGATCTCCAAAAGAAAAAAGCGCCCAAGCTTTTCGGCAGCTGTTCCGAGACCGCCATCTCCGCCGGTGTGGAAGGCCTTTTGACCATGGGGCTCATGAGCTGGCTTTCCAAAATGGAAAAAGAAGTTCTGGGAGAGCGCTTCAGGAACATCGTTTTTACCGGCGGCGGCGCGGAGCTTTATTTCAGGGAAGCGAAAAAGATCTTCAAACCGGCGGTCCTCGATCCGGATTTCACCCTGAAGGCGCTGGGTCTCTCTTTCTTCGACGAGGACATGAGAAAGCTTTACGAAAAAAAGCAAGGCGTGATATTTTAAAGTGCGGCTAAGGATCGAAAATATTTCCAAGAGTTACGGCGGGCAGAAGGTCCTGGACGATCTCAGTTTCACCGTGGAGGAGGGAGAGCTCTTTTTCCTGATCGGCTCCTCCGGCTGCGGTAAATCCACTCTGCTCCGCATTATTTCAGGGCTTCTTGCTCCCGACGGGGGAAGGATCTTCTTCGATTCCCGGGACGTGACGGAGACGCCGGCTGAAAACAGAGGCCTGGGCCTGGTCTTCCAAAACTACGCCCTTTGGCCCCACATGACGGTCTGGGACAACATATCCTTCGGCTTGGAGACCAGGGGCGAAAAACGCTCCCTCATCAAGGAAAAAGTCTCCCGGATCCTGGGGGAGGTCAGGCTGGAAGGCTTGGAAAAACGCTACCCCGCGGAGCTATCCGGCGGCCAGCAGCAAAGGGTGGCCCTGGCCAGGGCGCTGGTCATCGAGCCGCCTCTGGTGCTTCTGGACGAGCCTTTGAGCAACTTGGACGCCGGGCTTAGGCTGGAGATGAGAGGGGAGCTGCGCCGGATCCACAAGAGTCTCGGCGTCACCATGGTCTACGTCACCCACGACCAGAAAGAGGCTCTCTCCCTGGCTGACCGCATGGCGCTTCTGCACAACGGCAAGCTGGAGCAGGTGGGGGCCCCCTATGAACTATACAAGACCCCAAGCAGCAGCTACGCCGCTTCCTTCCTGGGCGAGACGAATTTTCTGCCGGGAACTTTCAAGGCGGAAACGGCGGAGGGCTGGCTCCTGGAGACCCCCTGGGGCGAGGCGAAGATCCCCTCCGACCATGTTTTCGGAGCGCGGGAAAAGGGCGAAGCCGTTATCAGCCTGCGCCCGGAGAACCTGAGTTTCCAGGGTTCTTTGGATGATCCCTGCTTCGAGGCGGAAGTGTTGGAGAAGAATTTCCTGGGCGACATCACCCAGCTGGTTTTAAAGGCTTTCGGGCAGAAGATAACTGCGGAGACCGTCTCAGGCGCCGACCGCCTCAAGCCCGGGGACAGGACGCGTCTGTGGCCCAAAGCGGCGGAAATGACAGCCTACAAAAGAGAGGGCTAGATGTTCAGGAGTTTCTGCCAGCGCTTCGGGACGGCCGTCTTCTTCCTGTGCGTGACGCTTTTTTTCTTTTTCTTCCTGGCCCTGCCTCTGGGCGAGATCGCGCTCTCTTCCTTTTGGGAAAACGGCCATTTCACCTGGGCCTACGTTCTGGCGGTCTTCCAGAATCACGGCATCAGGGAATCTTTTGCCAACAGCCTTCTCATCGGCCTTTTCGTCACCGTCATCACGACTTTTTTGAGCCTGCCTTTGGCTTATTTTTTCGTCTGGCTGGATTTTCCTCTCAAGCGGCTTTTTCAGGGACTCATTCTTCTGCCCATGGTCATGCCGCCTTTCGTGGGCGCTCTGGGGATGCGCTATCTTTTCGCCCGCTGCGGATCTTTTAACCTTCTGCTTTCCCATCTGGGGCTTCCCGCCGTGGATTTTTTGGGAAGCGGCGGCATGGCGGGGGTCGTGCTTTTGGAAGCGCTGCACCTTTACCCCATCATGTACCTCAACGTCACCGCCTCCCTGGCCTCGTTGGACGAGTCTTTGATCGAGGCCGCCAAGATGACGGGGGCGGGGGCTTTCACTATTTGGCGCAGGATCATTCTGCCGCTTTTCCTGCCCGGTTATTTCGCCGGAGCGATCATAGTCTTCATCTGGGCTTTCACGGACCTGGGCACGCCCTTGGTCTTCGAGTTCAGGAATTGCCTGGCGGTCAATGTCTTCGATCGGGTGACGGACATGCACTCCAACGCCGTGGGATATGTTCTGGTGCTTTTGATGCTGGCGGCCAGCTGCGTGTTTTTCCTTTTGAGCAAGAGCCTCTCCAAGGGCGTGAAGGTCGTCTCCACTTCCAAGGGTGTACAGAGCTCCTCTTTGAAAAAAGTTTCCCCCGCGTTTCTTTGCGGGATGTACGCCTTCCTTTTGGTCACCTCCCTCTTGGCTCTTTTGCCCCATGTCAGCGTTATTTTGGTGGCCTTTTCCGACAAGTGGTTCATGACCGTTCTGCCGGAGAGCTACACCCTCCGCCATTTCGCCGGGGCCTTCACCCACAAGCTGGCGGTCTCCGGCATCAGGAACTCCCTTTTCCTAAGTTCTTTCGCCACTTTGCTGGACATCTTCCTGGGAGTGACCATTGGCTATCTTTTGGCCAGGAAGAAAGGCCTTTGGCGGGAGGCCCTGGACGTTATGGTCATGCTGCCGCTGGCCATCCCCGGGATCGTTTTGGCCTTCGGGTATGTTTCCCTTTTCGCCGGGAAAAATCTTCCGCTTCTGACCTTGGACCCCCTGAAGGACCCCACCGCCCTTCTTATAATCTGCTACAGCATCCGCAGGCTTCCTTATATCGTGCGCTCGGTCTACGCCGGCTTCCAGCACATCGGGGAGAGCATGGAGGAGGCCGGACGCAGCCTGGGCGCGGGCTTCTCCCGGGTCCTTCGCAAAATAACCCTGCCTTTGCTTTCCTCCCACATTCTGGCGGGCGCTATCCTGACTTTTGCCTTCTGCATGTTCGAGGTCGGCGCCACGATCCTTTTGGCGGCCAGGGAATGGGACTACCCAATAGCCAAGACCATCTACGCCCTTAACATGCGATTGGGCGACGGCCCCTGCATCGCCTCCGCCATGGGCGTCATAGGCATGGCGCTCCTGGGATCCTGCCTTGTTTTGACCTCCGCGCTTTTGGGCCGCAAAATGGGCGAATTGTTCCGGGGCTCCTCTTCCTAAAAAACAGGGGAGTTTTTACAGGGTTCTTTTTATGTTAAAATGTAAGGTAACGAATAACAAATAAATAATTGGAGAAAAAACATGAACAAGATCTTAACGCTTGCGTTGTGCCTTCTTTTCGTTTTGACAGGCTGCAAGAAAGCCGGAAACAATTCCGGAGATAACACTTCCCCCGCTTCCGACGAAGCCAGGCAGGCCCAGGCCGCACAGCAGGCGATGGCGGAACAGATGAACGATCCCGATTACCAGACGATGCAGAGCATCGTGATGGGCGCGATCGAAGACGGAGACTGGCAGTCCGCCCTTGCGAAGATAGACGAGCTCATCCCGAAATTCGAGGAAAATTCCAAAAAATGGCAGGCTGCCGTCAGCATGAAGTTCTCTTTCCTTCTGTTCTTGAGAAAAGTTGACGAAGCCAAGAAGATCGCCGAATCAATGCCCCTCATTCAGGAGCAGATCGAAAAAGAAAAAGACTTCTACAGCGAGTGCAACCTGACCCTTCTGGAAGCCGCCACCTTTATTGGCCTGGGCAAGACCGAGAAAGGCGAAGAGCTCCTCGACAAAGTCGTCGCCAACGAAGAGAATCCTCCCGTTGCCAGACAGAAATCCCTGGCCACGAAAGCCATGCTCGCCCTTAGGGTGAAAGGAGATTCGGAAGCCTTCACGGAACTGATGGACAAAGCCTTGGCGATCGACCCGGACAGCGATCTTGGCAAACAGCTGGCCTCCCAGCTCGAGATGGTCAAGAACATGATGGAGCAGAGCAAGGAGGCGCAGGAAGCCGAGACTGTAAATGAAGAGTCCCAGGAAGAGGAAGAAGCCATAAAAGAACCCGTCGAATAAGAGAAAACATTCATTTAGACGATGAAGAAACTTATATTTTTCACGCTCCTTTCCCTTCTAGTCCTGGCCGGCTGCAAAAAATCCCCGGAGCCAAAAGCCGCATACGACTCTGACGCCGAGGAAGCCGAGATCATGGTCTCGATTGAGATCGATCATTTGATGGAAGAAGCCCTGAAGACGGATGATTTCAAAACGTACAACGCCAAATTGGACGCTTTGATGGAGAAATATTCCAACGACAAAAACATAAAGGCGAATATCTACGGAAGCAAATTCATGGCGCTGCTTTTCGACGAAGATTTCTCCGGTTTGCAGAAAATGGTCGAAGGAATTGACGATCCGGACCTGAAAGCGGAATACATGCAATGCCTTGATGAAGCGCCTGACAAAGGCACGGTCAAGCTGACCAAAGCGCAGTTCTGTTACAGTTTCGGCCTGGAAGAAAGGGGCGACGCCATAGTGGACGACATCGTGCAAAACGAAGATAGAAAGGCCACCAAGGTTATCGCGCTGATCATGTCGGCCAAAAAATACTACGCGAAAAAAGACATAGAGAACTTCAAAAAGACTATGGAGTCCGCCATCGCCATCGATCCCAGCAACGAGATCTCCCGGGCTTTATCACAGGAAATGGATCTCGCTGTCCAGAAGATGATGTCCGAGGACGCGCCGTCGGAGGAAGAAGCCGGCGAAACCCTGGAATAATTTTATAAACGCAAAAAAACAAGGAGAAATAACATATGAAGATCAATTTACTGGTTTTGCTGCTGGCTCTTCTTATGGTCAGCGCCTGCAAGAAACAAGAAGGAAAAACGACCGTCGGCGCCCCCGGCGAACAGGAGACCCAGGAGGTGGACAACGCCGTTAAGAGCGCGAAGCCGATCGTGGAACCCGAGGACGACGGCATCTGGATGGTCAGCATGGATTTCGCCAAAAAGACCGCCTCTGAAAAGAACGTCGATCTTATGATCCTCTTCACCGGGTCCGACTGGTGCCATTGGTGCCAGCTCATGGCCGAGGAGATCTTCTCAGACGAGAAGTTCCAGGAAGAAGTTGTCAAAAAATTCGTCCCCGTTAAGCTTGATTTCCCCAGCAAAGTTGATTTCCCCGAAAACATCAAGCAGAGCTACCGCTCCCTGGCCGAGAAATACTGCATCAGGGGATATCCCACCGTCATACTGGCCGCCAGCGACGGCACCCCTTACGCCGCCTGCGGCTACCAGCCTGGAGGCGGGGAAGCCTTCCTGAAGACCCTGGATGACCTGAAGGCCTCCAAAGCGGCCCTGGAAGAGAAGGCCGCCGCCGCCGAAAAGGGCGGGGAAGCGGAAGCTAAGGAGCTTTACGAGGCGCTGCAGAATTACGTCGAGAACTTCAAGGACAACCCTTCCATCATGGAGACCTTCGCGAAATATTACGACATCTGCAAAAGCAAGAATCCGGACATCGCCCGCACCCTCGAAAGAGAGCAGAAAGTCAAGGAAGAGGTAGAGGCGCTGGACAAACAGTACCACCTTGGCATGAACGAAGACCGCTCGGAATTCCCCGAGAGCTCCGTGGAGGAAGCCGCGGCGGATTACCGCGCCGTCATTGACAAATACGGTCTGGAAGGCATGCAGAAGCAGGAAGTCCTTCTGAAGATCTGCGACATCTACTATGCCGTCCAGGAAAGCGAGAAGATCGACGCCGTCATGCAGGAGATCATCGACACTGATCCGGAATCCGAGATCGCCCAGATCATCGGCGACGTCAAGAACCGCAGGGAAATGGAAGAACTGACGGAATTCATCACCCAGTGCATCGTGGACGACAAAAAGGACGAAGCCCTGAAAACTCTCGACGAAAAGCTCGCCAAGAACAACACCAAGGATTTCCAGGCCTCCCTTAACGGCATGAAAGCGGAAGTCCAGGTCCTTTTCGACGACATTGAAGGCGCCAAAGCCAGCTTCGAGGCCGCCATCGACGCTTGCGAAGGCGAAGAGGAGAAAGAAGGCTTCCGATCCAGGCTGCAGGAACTCGACCCCTTCAACAAGACCGTCACCCAGTCCCAGCTTTTCCTGATGAGAGGCGATCCCCAGGCCATGGTCGACGCCATCGAAAAGGCCATCGCGGAATATTCCCCGGACAACGCTTCCCTTCAGAAAGCCTACGTCATGGAAGCCCAGGCTTACGGCGAGATGAGGAACGAAACCAAAGTTATCGAATTCATTGAAAAAGCCGTCGCCGCCATGCCGGAAAGCGACCTGGCCCAGAATTTGAGCCAAAGCCTTGAGGCCATGAAGAACCAGAGGGCCCGCCAGGAAGAAGCCATCGCCAGGATGGTCAAGGAAAAAGAGGCCAAAGAGGCTGAGAAAGAAGAGGAAAAAGGAGAATGATCTTTTTCCCATGCCGGTAAAAGAAGTAAAACTCCCCCTAACTCCCGAGACGGTCAGGGAACTGCGCGCCGGAGAGATCGTTTCTCTCTCCGGCATTCTCTACACCGCCCGCGACGCCGCCCACAAAAGGCTGTGCGAAGCGCTGGCCAAGGGAGAAGCACTGCCATTCCCTCCGGAGGGGGCGACTATTTATTACACCGGCCCCACGCCGGCTCCGCCCGGCGCCGTCATCGGCTCCGCCGGCCCCACCACCGCCTACCGTATGGACCCCTATGTCGAACCCTTGCTGAAAGCGGGCGTCCTCGGCATGATCGGCAAGGGCGCCAGGAAAGGAAACGTGCCCGAGCTCATCAAGGCTTACAAGGCGGTCTATTTCGCCGCGCCGGGAGGCTGCGGCGCCCTTCTGGGCAAACGGATAGTTGAATGCGAGATCATAGCCTATCCCGATCTCGGCACGGAAGCCGTAAGGAAATTGAAAGTCGTGGACTTCCCGGCCTTCGTTGCCCAGGACAGTTTCGGCAACAGCATATACTAAACGCCAAACACCAAAAACCAAAATGAAAAAAAGCATCGTTTTAACGCTATTCGCGGCGCTCTTTGCAATCAGCTCTTTTTGCGACGAAGCCCTGTCGAATCCCTTCTC
>JAGCGH010000004.1 GCA_017649705.1 bacterium | reverse complement strand
GGCGCTTCATCAACTGGATGAAGTATTCTCCCGCCTCCCTTGACACGCTCGCGGGAAACGACATCTGGCTCTCGGTCTGGGCCGACATGGACGAAGAGGGCGGCTCTTACGGCTACGGCGGTTTCAGGCTCGGCGGCTCCTACGAAGCCTTCACTTTCTACAAGGACGGCACGATCAACGTTTTTGATTTCGGCACGGGCATCAAGCATAACTTCGGAACGCCGGCCCATTATCTGGCCCGCTGCACGATAACGACCAACGAGGCGGGATACGCCTATACGGACGTTTATCTGTGGATCAACCCGGATATGAGCGAGGAACCCAAAACGAGCGACTGCGCTTTCCACAAATACGGCTACTCTTACTGGGGTTCCAGTTTCTCCAGCTTGTATCTCTACGCGCCTTCAGGCTTCAAGATGACCTTCGACGAATTCTGCCTGGGCTACACTTTCGACTCGATCAAGAACAGGGCCGTGCCTTACAGCTTCATCTGCATGAACGGAGACGACAAGATCAGGCTGCGCTGGCGCAACACCACGAAAGGAGACGTCACTCTTTGGCGCAATACCGTTGAAGACTTTGCGACAGCCGAGAAGGTCCGTGAAGGGGACAACACCTTCCAGGCTTACGACGACAACGACTGCGTAGCGGGCCAGGTTTACTACTACTGGCTGACCGGCGACTTCCCGACTCCGGAACCGAGGAAGGGCGTCAGGGGCATCCCCGACGTCAGCGCGGAATGCAACGGCGAATACACGATCGGCCAGGGACAAGCGGCGCATTTGTCCGCGGAAGGCTCTAAGGGCTATTTCCCGGCCGTACGCTGGCTCGTTGGAAGCGACATGACGCTTTTCAGCACAAACTTCTATTACTACGATTACAAGGAAGACCAGATCTACTGGCCCGGCGACTACGATGTGGAGGTGAGAGTGACGGACCGCCAGTTCAGGACCTGCATTTGCACCAACTATACGGTGCTGCACGTCACCAACGCCTATCCCCATGTCGCCATCTGGAGCGAAGCGTCAACGAGAATGGTCGACGTGCCGCAGATCTTCACCGCCGATCCAACCGACCCCGGCATCCACGACTCCTTAGACATCCGCTGGGACTTCGGCGACGGCGGCGGCTATTCCGACTGGACGAACTATTACTTCGCCAGGCACACTTATGAGACAAGCGGAACTTATACCGTCAAATGCCAGGTCAAAGACAATTACGGCGCCTGGACGGAAACCACGATGTCTTACGTTATCGACGATTCCGAAGCGCGTCCCGTGGTGCCGGCCACGCTGACTCTGGAAAACGGACGCAGCGGAGTTTTGCTTCTCGGCAACCTGGGATCCGTTCCCTGCGATTACGTCATCAGGAACTCTTTCGATTCCTTGAAATTCTCGCCCGGCAGAGGAACGCTGTATCCCACTGCTTCCGGGTCCGTCCCTGTGGCCGTGTGGATCGATCCTCTGAAGACCGGGGGAATGGCCAAGACCTTCAATGTGAAAGTCGTGATAAACGAAACGGAACACGAGGTCGTCGTAAGCACTCCCGCCATCACCGACTACGCCGTTGATCCCAACGGCCCCTACGTGGCGTACCGCGATTCAAAGGTCATGCTGGACGGCACCGGCACCATGGGCGGATACCGCTACAAGTGGCTCGTCGACGGCGAAGCGGTAAGCGCGGCCAACTCCAGCTTCATGGAGCTTATCACAGCCAACTACGGCGTCGGCGAGCATACGCTGACGCTCAGTTTGGAAAAGGGCACAGGCGCCGTTCTGGTCACCACAAACACGACTCTTACGATAATCGACAACAATCCCAACGTTTATCTTGTGGAGACGGCCTCCCTTGGAACTACCGTGACCTATGAACCTATTGTGGTGCCCGAAGACCGGGAAGGGCTGCAAGTCCGCTACAACTGGGACAACGGAGCCGGCTGGACGATCTGGCAGGATCTCGGCCCGATCGAGCACACTTTCGAGAAAGACAGGTCCTATTACGTCCAGTGCCAGGTCAGGGATGACAACGGCAACATGAACAGCACGGCTTTGTATTACGACGGCAACCAGCCGCTTTCCGTCAGCGCCGCCTTCCCCGACAACACCCAGGATTACACCTGCTATTCCGGCAAGCCCGTCACCATCAAGACCAGCTTCCTCATGGGCAAGAGAGCCCTGTGGCGCCAGGATCCCTACAATCCCGACAGGAATATCATGAGCGCCTCGGAAGGCAGCGAGGTCACCTGCTCCACCGCGGTGCCGGGCGTTTACTATATCGCTGTCTACGCCGCGAACGACGAATTCGTGAGCGCTCCCAAGATCCTGAAACTGACGGTCCTGAAGAGCGAGCCGGTTCCGCCCGAGAACTACGTCGTTTCGGGCGTGGTCTGCACCAACACGTATTTCGGCAGCGGATACCTGGTCGGCGCGCTTGTGAGAGCCGTGGGCGACGGCTTCGCCTTCGCGGTCTCCAACAAAGCGGACGGCACCTTCGTCTTCGACGCCGTGCCGGCGGGCAAAGTTTACCTTTCATTCTCCCACGACGAGTACGAGGGAAGGATAGCGGAAGTGGCCCTGACCAATTCCGCCAAGTGCGTGGTCTTCGATACTGAGGCCACCGATAAGCACGGATTCATCTATGCCAGCGTGACGGACGACAACTCCAATTTCCCCTTAGTGGACGCCGAGGCGCAGATCGCCAACTTCAAGTCGCTGGTCACTGCCTCCGGCCGCACCACGGCCTTCACTCTGCCTTACGGCGATTACATCATGACCGTAAGGTACGGCGAAAGGACGCAGTATGTGACAAACGTGACCTCTTCCACCGGAACGCCCACCATTCCTGTCAGAACGACGGGCTACAGCCCCTACGTTTCCGGCTTTTTGTACGGCACCGGCTGTGAAATAGTCACCAACGCCCAGATCCAGGTGGTCAACGCCAAGACGCAGAACATCGTTCAGCGCTACAATATGAACGGTCTGCCTTTCTTCGACATCTATCTGGGTCTCGACCAGACGGCCGTCCTGAGGGTCAGGCCTGTTAATTACGACAACCAGAACTATACCGTCACCACGGAAGGCAGTTTCTACAAGGATTTCGTTCTGACTCCCGAACCGGCTTTCATGTCGCTCGTTATTCTGGCGCTCATAGCGTTCGCGCGCCGTAACCGATAATTTTTGAGGAATATTTATGGCTCTTTCCGCAATTGCCGCTTACAACGGCGACCTTAAGTGCACCGCCACTTTGGCTGGCGCGCAAACTTCCATCGAGACCGACGCCAAAGGGACTCCGGGCGTCTTCTCTCCGACCGATGTTCTTTCCGCCGCTCTGGCGACCTGCACGGCCAGCATGATCGGCTTCGTGGCCGCGCAGCAGAATCTCGACATGACCGGCCTTTCGGTTGAGGTGGGGAAGGAGATGCAGCAGTCTCCGGCCTCCGTTAAGACTTTCAAAGTGAAAGTTGTTTTCCCCAAGGTCGCCCTTGACGATCAAATGAAGAAGAGGCTGGAGGGCGCGGCCAAGGCCTGTCCTGTGAAGAACAGCCTCAATCCCAACATCGAGATCAGCCTGGAGTTCGTGTACTGAAAGTGAAGGCCCTGGATCAGTTTATGCAAAAGGCGCTGCGCCCCCTTGCGGTGGCGTTGCTGCTTTTCCTGATTCTTCTTCTGCAGTTTTCGCTAAGGCTGCAGTACGGACCCGGCGGCGCTCTTTCTGACGCCGATTCCGCCAAGTTCGCCTGCATAATGCTGGAAGGAGGGGCGGCGCACACGCCCCTTTTTCCGCTTTACACGCTATTTTTAAAATGCTTCGGCAAGCTGGGGATCTTCTATGATCCGGGAGCCAGGGCCTCTTTTTTGTCCGCTGTTCTCATGTCTTTTTCCCTCTGCTTCCTTTTCGACGGTCTGCGCAGGAGAGGGAATTCCCTTTATGCCTCTTTTCTTTCCGCCTGGGCGGTAAGTTTCATTCCTTTTTTGACCATAAGCGCGACGGAAGCCACGCCCGTGGCTTTTTCGTTCTTTTTCTTTTTCCTGCTTTTCGATCTCTTCCAGGAGGAGGAGCTGCCGCTATTTTTGAAAATGCAGCCTTTGGGCTTCCTTTCCTTTCACGATCCCCTGGGGCTTTTTTTCGCGATTCTGCTTCTGCCCTTTATCTTTTTGTCCGCTTTGAAGGGGAAGGCTGTCGGGAGCTTTTTCCTGGGCCTTTTATTTGCGACGGTCTTGGGGCTTATTCCTTATGCCTACATCCTGAAGCTGCTCCGTGCCGGCGAAAGCATGGAGTTCGTCACCGCTGACAGGCCCTTCGCCACGCTTCTGATGGCGGTCCTGAACGGCCAGTTCTGGAGCAATTATTTTTGCTTCGGGGCGGGGGATTGGCCGGCCAGGGTCAAAGAGCTTTACCCGCTTTTAGTTGGCCTCCAGAGGCCTCCCGCTTTCCTTTTTCCTTTGCTTTTGCTGGGCTTTTTCTTCGCCCCGGATAAGAAGGATGCCCTTAAGTTCACCGTTGCTTTCTTGTGCGCGCTTTTAGCCACGGCGGCTTTCCTTGTTCCCAGCTACCATTTTTATCCGCTGCAATGGCTCTGGCTTTTGAACGCTTTTTTGGCGCTTTTTTCCGCTCTCGCGCTGGGTGTTCTTTTCAGCTCGGGATCCAGGATCTTGCTGCTGCCGCTTGCCATAGCCGCCCTGATCGTGCTTCCTTTGCACAGCTTCCTCATTCCCGAATTCAGGCGCTCTTCCTTCGAGGCCGCCAAACTGGCCCATACCTTCGGCAGCCTGCCTTACGGAAGCGTTCTGCTGACGGAGGACGTTTACACCGCCAGTCAGTATCACCGATATTTTCGGGTGGCCTTTCCGGAACTGGTAAGAGAGGGCGTGATCGTCGCGGACGACATTGTGGCGGGGAAACGCCATTTCTTCTATTCGCCGGCCATTTGCCGCCTTTGCGACGAGAGCGGGGTGAAGTATTATCTTTTCACCAATGTTGACGGCGTGAACGTTTACGAGCTGGGGGAGAAGCCCGCCGGTGAAGAATAAAGGCTGTCTTTTAGATCTGATTCTGCTTTTGCTTCTGGCCGCGGCGGCCTACCTTTCCTCTTTCCAGGGGACCTGGCAGTTCGACGACTTCCGCTGCATCGTTGACAACGCGGCCTTGAAAGACGGCTCCCTTTCCGGCGTCTGGCGCTTTTCGCCCGGACGCTTCCTGGTCTTTCTGACCTTTTGGGCCAATTACCGATTCTGCAATCTCGAAACTTTCTGGTACCATTTCGTCAATCTCTTCATCCATATCCTGAACGGCTGGCTTTTTTATTACTTCCTTTTGCTTTTGCAGGAAGCGGTCGGAAAGAACGGGAAAAAACGTTTCCCGGCTTTTTTGTGCGCCGCGCTGTTTTTGGTCCACCCGGCGCAGACCCAGGCGGTGACCTACATCGTCCAGCGGCTGGAACTGATGTGCTTCACTTTCATGCTCGCGCATCTGATCTTCCTGTTGCTGGCCTTGAAGAACAAGTTCTTTTATATCCCTGCGGCCTTCGTCCTCGCTCTCGGCCTCTTTTGCAAGGAGAACATGGCGGTGGCGCCTTTAATAGCGCTTTGGGGATATTTCGTTTTCGCTTCATTTGACCTTGGATCGTTTTTTAAGGAAAACAAAAAGTACCTTGCGCTGGCGGCGGCGGCCTTTGCCATCCTTTGCCTTCTTGTTTTGCGCCTCGCGGGAGTCTGGAAGGGTGGGAGCTTCGACTTTTCTCCGCTCGAAAGGCTTTACGCCGACACGCCAGACATATGGTCTTATTTCGCCACGCAGTTCAAAGTCTGGGCCGTCTATCTGCGGCTGTGCTTCTGGCCCTTCGGGCTGAGGCTGGAATACGACGTGCCCCTGGAGGGCTTTTCTTCGCCCTTTGTCATACTGGCGATCGTTTTCTGGCTGGCTTTGGCAGTGTTCGCCTGGATCAGCCGGAAAAGGTGGCCGTACTTCGCTTTTGGGCTGGGCTTTTTCGCGCTTTCCTTGGCGCCAGCGGCCACATTGATCCCCAACGGGCTCTACGAACACCGCCTGTACTGCGCGCTCCCGGGGATACTGATCGCCTTGGTTTTCACTTTTTTCGAAAAAAAGAACGCGATCAACGCGGCGATCCTCATAGCTGTCATTCTGCTTTTCACCTACGCCTCCTTCCGGCGCAATTTCTATTGGAGCGACCCGGAGGTCATCTGGCGGGATAATCTAATGTATTCCCCCGAAAATTTCAGGGTGAACGCCAACGTCGGCGAAGCGCTTATGGGAAAAGAGCGGTACCTTGAGGCCCTTCCGTATCTTAAGAAAGCCATCGAACTTCGCCCCCAGACCGTCGAAGCCCACTACAACCTGGCCTGCTGCCTGGCCGGGATGGGGGATCTCAAAGGCGCAAGAGAGGAGCTTCTGGCGGCGAGATCTCTCAAGTCGAAGCTGCCCGAGGTGAAACGCCTCGTGGAGGAGGCGCTGAAAGAGATCGAGGGCGCTTTGAAAAGCGCCGGGGAATGATCTTTTTTCCTAAGAGCGCAGTGCTGTATTTCTCTTCCCTTCCCGGGGATGCATTATGGTATAATATCCTTATATGGATAATTTTAAAAACATTTGTCTACGCTGCCTGCCGCTGGGGGAACTTTGTTCCAACTGCTACCTGATCTCCAAAACGGGATGCTTGGAATGCGTCTGCATCGATCCGGGGGACGAGGCGGACAAACTGCTCTATAAAATTAAAGAGTGGGGCCTTCAGGTCAAAACGATCCTTCTGACCCACGGACACGCCGACCACATCGGATCTCTGAACGAACTCAGGGAGGCTTTTCCCGAGGCCAAGGTCTGCGTCCATAAAAAAGACGTCGTGATGCTTGAGGATCCGGAGCGCAATCTTTCGACCTTCCTGGACAGGATCATAACCTGCCGGAAGCCGGATGCGGAACTGGAGGACGGGGAGGAGTTCATATCCGCCGGGCTGGATTGGAAAGTGATCTGGACTCCCGGCCACACGGAAGGCGGATGCTGTTTTCTCTGTACCGAACCCGAAAGCGGGGAGAGCGCGCTCTTCAGCGGAGACACCCTTTTTTCCCAAAGCGTCGGGCGCACGGATTTCCCCGGCGGAAATTATCAGGAATTAATGGACAGCATCAAAAATAAACTTTTAACACTGCCGCCGGAGACCTTGGTCTTTCCGGGGCACGGGGAAGCCACTTCCGTGAAAGCGGAAGCGGAGGGAAACCCCTACGTGAAATTATGCTGATACGCGAATTGTGGCGTTACCGCGCGCTATTGCGGGATCTGGTCATCCAGGATTTCCGGGGACGTTACGCCGGGAGCGTCATCGGCGTTTTCTGGAACATTCTGCAGCCCCTGGCCCAGATATTCATTTACGCCGTGATCCTTGCCAGGGTGGTCGGTTCCAGGATACCCGGGCGCGTAGGTTTCCCGGACGTCGACGACCCATACGCGCTTTCCATTTACATCTGCGCGGGATTATTGCCCTGGCTGACTCTGTCCGAGACGCTGACCAGGAACTCGCTGGCTTTTCTCTCCCACAGCAATCTCATCAAGAAGGTCTCTTTTCCGCATCCCATCCTTGTCCTGTACCAGGTGATCAGTGGACTGATCACGCTCTTTATAATGCACGCCATTCTGCTGATCGTTATGGTCATAACGGGGCACAGGCTTCCGCCCTCCCTGGTCTGGCTGCCTGTGCTTTACCTTCTGCAGGGATTGATGACCTACGGGCTGGGCATCTTTTTGGCTACCGCCACGGCCTATTTCCGCGACATGATGCAGTTCGTTTCGATCATATTGCAGGTCTGGTTCTGGATGACGCCTATCGTTTACTTCAGAGAGCTGGTGGAGAGGATCGTCTCCTTCGGCCCGCTGCTGCTTTTAGTCAACCCACTTTATTATCTTTCCCGCGCTTTCCAGATCCTTTTCTACGAGAACGTGGTCTATTATGATTTCCTGCCCCAGAAACTTCTTCCCAGCCAGAGCAGCTTTTTGCCGACTCTCGGGATCCTTCTGCTTTGCGGAGTGGTCTTTTCGACCTTGGGAAATCTTTTCTACCTTAAGCTGAAATCCGAACTGCCCGACCAGATCTGATATGAATGATGAAAATGTTATTGAGATAAAAGGACTCGCCAAACGCTTCAGAGTCTACGACAGGCCTCTGGATCGGCTCAAGGAATGGCTGACTCCCATCGGAATGTCCTTCCACTGGGCTTACTGGGCGCTCAGGGAAGTCGATTTGACTGTCAAAAAGGGAAGTTCCCTTGGCATCATCGGCGTGAACGGCGCCGGCAAGAGCACGCTTCTGAAGATCCTCTGCGGAACGCTCTCTCCGACTTTCGGGAGCGTCGAGATCAAAGGCCGCATAGCCGGTCTGCTGGAACTCGGCTCGGGTTTCCATCCGGAATTCACAGGGCGCCAGAACATTTATCTCAACGCGCGCCTCCTTGGCCTTTCCGACGCCGACATCGAAAAGAGACTTGAGAGCATCGTGGAGTTCGCGGAATTGGGCGACTTCCTCGACCATCCCCTGCGCATCTATTCCACCGGCATGGCGCTCAGGCTCGGCTTCTCCGTGGCGGCCAACGTCGATCCCGACATCCTTATTATCGACGAAGCGCTGGCGGTGGGCGACGCCTACTTCCAGCAGAAGTGTCTGAAGTACCTGAAAGATTTCCGCGCTAAAGGCGGCACTTTGATCTTCGTTTCCCACGATCCCGGGGCCGTAAAGCTGCTTTGCGACCGCGCGGTGCTGCTGCACAAGGGCCGGATCATAGCCAACGACACGCCGGAAAACGTTCTGAATTACTACAATACGCTTCTGGTCAGGGACGATTCCGACAAGGAGACCTTCACGCTGGAGCGCAAGCGTAAGGAAGCCGAGGAAAACTTGCCGCAACACAGCGGCTCCTTCGAAGCCCTCATCGAAAAAGTTTCCCTTATGAGCGACGGCTGCGAAACCAGGACGCTGTTTGCCGGGCACAAAGCCGAGCTCAGAGTGGCTGTGAAAGCCCTGAATGACATCGAGCCGCCCACCGTCGGCTTCTCCTTAAGGGACCGCCTGGGCTACGAGATTATCGGCACCAACACCATGCTTTTGAAAAAGGAAACGCCTGCGCTCAAGGCCGGCGAAGGCTTGGAAGTCGCTTTCGAGCTGCCGCCCATGCTGGGCCCCGGCGAATACACCGTAACGGTGGCGGCGCACCCCGGCAGGGACCATATCGAACACTGCTACGACTGGACGGACAGGATGCTGGCCTTCAAGGTCGCCCTGGAAGACGAGAGCGGCTGCGTAGGCCTTTTGAACGTTCCCGTCGCGGCCAGGGTCGAGAAAGCGGAAACGGACGGCCGCGGAGCCAAGGAGATCCTCGAATCCGTTTTCGAAGGCGCGCCAAGCGGGATCAAGATCACGGAAGAGGAGAATCGTTTCCTGACGACAGGCTTCTATCCGCCGGAAAAAATAGGGGAGAGCTATGCTTCCTGGACGGGCGCCAGGGCGGTCTTCGTCCTGAAGAGCGAAAAAGCCAGAGGGCTTATGCTGAAATGCGCGACCGACGCCCGCCAATTCGAGTCAGGTCCCTTGGAACTCACTTTGAACGTCAACGGCAAGAACGAAGTGAAGAAGACTTTGACCTCGCCCGACTGGCAGGAAGTTAATTTCCCCTTCGAAACGGAAGAGACCGGAATAATCAGGTGCTCCCTGCAGCTGAGCGGCACCTTCATACCTGAAAACGACAAACGGGCGCTCGGCATCCTTGTGTCCGACATCGCTCTCACATAAAAAGATGGAATTTGCGGAACTGAAAGAAAGAGTGGCTAAGCTGAAGGCGGAAAAGAACGCCGTCATCTTGGCGCACTACTACACGCCATTTGAAACGCAGGAACTCGCGGACTTTGTCGGCGATTCTCTTGAGCTCTCACGTTTGGCCGCCAAAACGGACGCCGACACGATCGTTTTCTGCGGCGTGGACTTCATGGCGGAAAGCGCCAAGATCCTTTCCCCTGAAAAGACAGTCCTTACTCCCGACCCCAGGGCCAACTGCCCCATGGCCAACATGCTCATGCCCAAGGAACTCAGGCGCTACAAAAAAGAGCATCCCGAAACGATCGTCGTAGCCTACGTCAACTGCTCGGCGGAAATTAAAGCGGAAGCCTATATCTGCTGCACAAGCGCCAACGCCGGCAAAGTGGTGGCCTCGCTTCCCAAAGACAAGCCCGTGCTCTTCGTGCCCGACCGCTATTTGGGTACTTTCACGAAGAATAAAGTTGGAAGGGAGATGGAAGTCTGGCCGGGCTTCTGCCCCACGCACCAGCGCTTCACCATTAAGGCTGTTCAGGAGATGAAGGCCAAGCATCCCGAGGCCGAGCTCCTGGTCCATCCGGAATGCCCGGAGGAAGTGAGTGCCGCGGCGGATTTCGTGGGCTCCACCTCCGCCATCATCAAGCGCTGCGCGGAGAGCCCTAGTGAAGAGTTTATCATCGGCACGGAACAGGGCGTTCTGAAAGCCATCAGGGAAAAAGCGCCGGGGAAAAAGGTCTATCCTCTACTAGAAGGTAACGTCTGCCCGAACATGAAACTTATGACGCCCCACAAGGTCTTGTGGGCGCTGGAAGACAACGAATACGAGATCAAGGTCAAAGAAGAGACCAGAATAAAAGCCAAAATCGCGCTGGACAGAATGCTGGCGCTATAAGGAAAGGCTATGGATAAAATCATTAAATTCGAGATTGCAAAAACAGCCAAGGAAAGATCGCTGCTTATTTCCTTCGGGGATTGCAAATCAGAGTTCCGCTTCCAGGGAAAACTGAGGGGCAGGGACGTATTGGCCTTCGACTGCTTCACGGAAAACCTCTCTTTTCAGTCGGCGGAGACCAGATCCGGACACGCACTCCTTAGCGGCGCGACGCCCTACGGCCATGCCAAAGCGGAAGCTTTTCTGCAGAACGCCTCGACGCTTAAGATCAAAGCCTCCGTTACCCTGAAGAACCAGGCCCAGCTGGACGCTTTTTATTTCATGCTGCTGGGGAAAGACGATCAGAAAGTCTTGACCCCCTATGATTCGAAGGCGGGCTGGTATTCCGGCGAATGGCCGACCCCCTGCGGCGCGCTCACGGGAGATGACGACGCGCTGCTTTTCCTTGTCGCGCCTGATAACTTTGCCAAACGCCAGGAATGGCTCTGCCAGATAGAAGCCGGCGAAAGATCGCTCCGCTTCGGAACGGATTTCGAGCGCTCCTGGCCTTTGAACGGCCGCGCGAGGAGCCGCAAACTGGAATTCACGATCTACGTCGCCGGCTCTTCGGTCAGCGCGCTTCCCGCCGCTGCCGCCCAGGCCGCCTGGCAGCTTGCGAGATTCGAAAGCCGCCACGCCGCGCCGGATCTCAAAAAGCTGGAAAAAGAGACTCAGCAGGAATTGAAGACCCTTATCGACAAACTTTCCGCTCCGCCGGACCAGGCGGAAGCGCCCGTTTCCTTCGGCAAGCTTCTGGGCTGCGCATTCGCTCTCGCCAGATCCGCCAAAGAAAACGGGCAGAAAGTTCCCGCCGCCGCGGAAAAAGTTTTGCAGCTCTACAAGAAGGCTCCGCGCTTCAAAGGCCTTCCTCCCGCCAACTATCCCTATCCCGGGACCTTCAAGAAGCACGGCGAACCGGAAGTTAACCTTGCCGAGATCGCCAGGGCGGGATACTGGCTGGCCAGGTGGGAGAACGAAGTGGGCGCCACCGGCTTCAAGGACGAACTGAAGGATCTAAAAAAAGAGCTTATTTCCCGCCGCCATCGAGGCGGCTACATTCCTGAAGTGATAGATTCCGCCACCAACCACGTCAAGAAAGGCTACTCCAAGAAACGCACCTCCCCCTGGGCCGTATCGTTCCTTGAAGAGATCGGCTGCGACAAGGAAAGCTATACTCCGCTTCTCAACACCATGGCGAGGGAATTGCTCGTGAAGCGTTCGCCCGCTTCCTCGGAAGAGCTCATTTTCGCCGCCAAAGCCGAATTCAAGGCCTTCTTGCTCACCGGAAGGGAAAACTACCGGGCCAGCGGCGTAAAGCTCCTTTACCGCCTCGCAGGGCGCCAGCAGACGTACCAGCCGCATTATCTGAAAGAGAAGGTCGCCGGCTTGATCGCAGGCGCGGAAGCGAATGATTTCTCCGAAGCGACCCTGCCTTACCTTCTGCCCCTTTTCCTCCTGGGGCAGAAGATCAGCGGAGCCAGAATGTTCGAAGAGCGCGCCAAAACGCTTTTGCGCGCCATTCAGGACAGGGATGCCTATTTCGCATCCAGAGCATATTCCGCGCTGCCTGCCGCGTCGAGCGCGGTCGCGGCTTCTCCTCTGGAAAAGGCCGCCCTCATCCTTTCTCATCTGGAGATCAGGGAGACCTTCGGCGACGTCTGCATCATCCCGGCCCAGAAGAGAGCCATGGCTTTCTTCGAGGAGGAGGAGCCGAAACTGGAAAAAGAACTCCTGGGCTACAGGCTCACCATAAATTCCAAGGAGAAACGCCGGATAAAGATCACCAGCGAGTCCGGGCGTGTCTGGGAACCGACCTTGAAGAAAGGCCTTAATCAAATCGAACTGTATTGACCGTTATGAAGAATTTATTTTTCGCTCTTGCTTTCACGACGCTTTCCGCCTTTGCCGGCAACCTCTGCCTTGACCTCAGGGACGGCAACATCCCGGCAACGACCATAAAGGACACGAACACTTACGTCGCCCAGGAAGATCAGGTCGCTGCTTTCACCGCGGCAAAAGTAGGGGACGCCATTACCTTCGCCACCCCGCAGGGCAATTTCTCGGGCACGGTCAATCTTGTTGACAAGGACATCAACGGCGTCCTTGTGAGAGCCGGCAGGATAGAAAACGACGGCGGTTCCTTCATCATCACGATCGCAGGAGGCGAGCTCTACGGCCACATCGAGAACGTCGACACCGGCCGCGACATCAAGTGGGAATACAAGGACGGCCTGCAGTCCATAAACAATCTCTCCTTTGCGGAAGCTGACGCCGACTTTATAAACGGCAAAGAGCTTCCCAGCCCGGAAGGAACGCAGGGCGACAGCATCGAAGGCGACAGCATCAATTACTACGACTACAACGACGACGAGATCGCTTACATCCGCATCGCTGTCTTCTACACTCCCGCCTCCCTGGCCTACGCCGGCAGCCACAACAGGATGAACTCCTTCATCGCCGAGGGCGTTGCCAAAGGCAACCAGTGTTTGATGAACTCCAAGATCAACGCCCGCATCCAGCTCGTGCATTCCCAGCAGTGGAACTACGAGGAGCAGGGGAGTTCTTACACCGACCTCTACAACTTCAACAACGCCCGCAACGGCTGGGAAGGCGTCTATGAAGTAAGGAACGCGGTCGGCGCCGATCTTTGCACCATCGTAGCCTACCTCCACGACGTCGGCGGCCTCGCTTACGTCAACAGCAGCAAACTCGGCATGCCGGAATCGAGTTACAACCTTATCCGCGTCCTGCAGATGACCGGCTCTTCCTGGATCCATGAGATGGGCCACAACATCGGCTGCAACCACGCGGCCGAGCAGGAGAGCTCTCCCGGACCGGAATCCGGCGGCGTCTTCGGCCACTCTTTGGGCTATTATTTCACCGGCGCCACCGACCACGGCCATTACGGCACCGTCATGGCCTATGACCAGGGCGATTATCACCGCTGCGATTATTTCTCCGCCACCAACGTGACCTTCAAGGGAACCATGGTCGGATACGAGACCAGGAACAATTCTCTAACCTGGAACAAGATCAGGAAGGTCGCCCGCACTTACCGCATCCTGCCGACCTACACCTTCGGCGAATGGGCCTACGAAGGCTTCGGTTATCCTCCCGGCGAACGCCTCGATCTTAAGACCGGTGGCACGGGCTGGAACAACGGCTGGACCCCCAATTCCGAGGACGCTTACTCCACCACCTCTGAATCGCTGGAGTACTCTGACGGTGTGAACAAGCTTGCCACTACGCCCGG
>JAGCGH010000045.1 GCA_017649705.1 bacterium | reverse complement strand
GATCCCGATCCCTTCATGAACGACCTTAATCTCTACGGTCTGCCGTGGCAAATCAAGCGCTTCTAGAAAATTTCCCGGAACTGAAGACTCCCGTCTTCGTCATCACGGAAGCCGATCTCATAAGAAACGGCCAGCTCCTCAGGGAAGTCCAGGAGAAAGCGGACTGCAAGATCCTTTGGGCCCTCAAGTGCTTCGCCATGCCTGAGGCTGCCCAGACACTCAAGCCCTATCTAGACGGCACTTGCTCCAGCGGCCTTTTCGAGGCCAGATTCGGCAAGGAGAATTTCGGTGGCGAGACTCACGTCTACGCCCCGGCCTTCGACCACGAGGACATGCAGGAAATAGCAAAACTTGCCGACCACATCGTCTTCAATTCCTTCTCTCAGCTCCGTCATCACAGACCGACGCTTCAGAATTCCGGCCGCACCATTCAGACCGGAATAAGAATAAATCCCGAATACTCGGAAGTGGCCACCAAGATCTACGACCCCTGCGCCCCATACTCCCGCTTCGGCGTAAAAGCCGAGGAACTGGAAAAGCAGGGCATTAGTGAGATCTCCGGCCTGCACTTCCACACCATGTGCGAGCAAAAATCCGACGTTCTTGAGCGCACCCTCGACGTCGTCGCCAAAAAATTCGGCAAGTTCCTCCGCGACCTTGACTGGATCAATATGGGCGGCGGCCAGCACATCACCAGTGAAGACTACGACCGGGATCATCTCGTAAAGCTCATCAAACAGTTCAAGACCGCCTTCGATCTCAAGACCGTTTACCTTGAGCCCGGCGAAGCCGTGGCCATCAACGCGGGATACCTCGTAACCACCGTCCTGGACATCATCGAGAACGGCATGCCCATCGCCATATTGGACACTTCCGCCGCCAACCACATGCCGGATGTCCTGGAGATGCCCTACCGTCCTTACATCATTGGTTCCGGCCAGCCCAAGGAGAAAACCTTCACCTACCGTCTTGGCGCCCTCACCTGTTTGGCCGGCGATTATATCGGCGATTACTCCTTCGACCACGAGCTGAAAGTTGGCGACCGCCTCGTCTTCACCGACATGGCGATCTATTCCTTCGTCAAGACCTGCATGTTCAACGGCATCAATCTTCCCTCTCTCGCCTACCAAAAAGCGGACGGCGAAACGAAGCTCATAAGAGAGTTCGCCTACGAAGACTACGCCTCACGACTGGGAGCAAAACTATGACCGCCTTTTTGGATTCCGAATTCAAGCCCGCCAAGCCCACCGAGGCCGCCTTCCACGTCATTCCCGCTCCCTACGAAAAGAGCGTCTCCTACGGCACCGGCACAAAATACGGCCCCAAAACAATCATAGAAGCTTCCTCCCAGCTGGAGAAGATCCAGCGAGGCTCTGCCCCCGGCGAAAAAGGCATCTACACCGCCAAACCCGCCCCAACTCTCCAAGCAATCGAAAAAGCTGTCTCCTACGCTCTGAAGTGCCAGGCAACCCCCTTTCTCTTAGGAGGCGAACACACAGTCACCCTTCCGGCGATCAAGGCCTTAAAAGCCGCCTACGGCCCTGCAATAGGCCTCATACAATTCGACGCCCACGCCGACCTCCGTTTCGCCTACGAAGACGACCCCCTCTCCCACGCCTCCGTCATGCGCCGCGTCAGCGAACTTAATATCCCCATCGCCCAATTCGGCACCCGCTCCTACTGTCAGGAAGAGCAAGACTACAGAGAGGACAAGAAAAACAAAGTGACCTTCCACGACGCCGAGGAACTCTTCCGCCGCTTCAAGGATAAAAAGAAAAACAAACTCCTTCCCGCGAGCTTCCCCAAGAAGATCTACATCTCCTTCGACATCGACGGATTGGACTCCGCGATAATGCCCGCCACCGGAACTCCCGTTCCCGGCGGTCTCCTCTGGTACCAAACCCTGGACCTCCTCGCGGAACTCACCAAAGGAAGAACGATAATCGGCCTGGACCTGGTGGAATTCTCCCCCATTAAGAATTTCCACGCCTACGACTTCACCGCCGCCACCTTAGCCTACGAAATGATGGCGCTTGTTTGATCCTGCCGGGCCGGCTAAATCATAATATCCAACATTTGTCTTGGAGTCACGATATGCTCATCTTCAGGAAAATGTTTGATATTTCCGGTTATCAGATAAGTTTCATTATCTCTTCTTTTCTCGGAGAAGACCTCATAAAATTTCTTGTCTTCAATATCCGTAAATTGGACGTCAAGTTTACGAGACCTTATATTGTCGCCCGCCGCTTCCAAGGCTCCTATAATATCATCGACTTCCGATTCAGCTAATCCAAATTTCGGCCTTAAAAGCACCATTTCGTATTCTCCTAAGATCTTACTGTCAAAGACAGGACGCAGTTCTCCATAAAATACTAGCTTAAGAATAATGCCCGGAACGGAATCCGGCTTAATAACAGCCGAAACTAACACATTGGTGTCAATCACGGCATAGAATTTCATTTTTTGCTTCTTCTCGCGGACGCGATCTCGGCGTTTACATCCTTAAGTTTCATTTTTGCGGCGCCGTTCTTCTTGGCCTTCGCGCCGGTCTTTTGAAGCGCCTCCAATCCTTTGCTGATCTCTTCGTCGTTTATCTTCATACTGAAAGGTATCCCTTTTTCCTGTATCAGGCGAAGCATGCACATTCTGAGGAAGGCGGAAGTGCTCAATCCGATCTGATCCAGTATCAGAGCCGCCTGCTGTTTTTCTGTCTCGCTCATACGAAATTGAATTAAAGAGTTTGCCATAAAGCCCCCGTTTCTAAGTTATTTTTTACGGAAGCATTATAATATAATCATCATACAATTGCAAGATAATGTCATTCAAAAATATGTTTAACTTTTTTACAAGATTTCTTCAGAACGGTTTGCACATTTGTCTGTCTAGGATGCGCGAGCTCCAAGATTGCGCAACCGATTCATTAGCATACCATTCTCGCGCTATTGGATCGTTAATGCGCATTAATAATCTAAAATGAGTCCAACTTAATTTGTGACGCAGTGCGTCACAAATCGGAAAAGTTAGATAAAACTTTCTCATATTGCGTAGATTGCTAGCATCAAATCCGCGTCCAAATTCCTGTCTTAATCTCTGAGCGATTTCATCAAGCTGATGTTTCCCATATTTTGCCTTTTGTCGTCCTTGTTGCTCACTTTCAACAATCAATTTGCCAATTTCCCAATATGCCCTAACCATAGCACTGTTAGCCACTCTCGAAACAATGGCTCTTGATTCTTCAATAATTCTTTTTATTGAATGATATAAACGTTCATGGGCGCTTTCGGACGGCTGAACTTTGTTTTTCATTTCTAATTCTCTCCGGGTTAAAGGTTATTTGTTCATGTTCGCCTAAATAGTAAACTTTCGGCTTTTTTTGTATGTCAGCAAAACCGAAAGTGTCTGAGGGAAAACCGGAGACAAAAAGTCAGCCAATAAACGGCAAAACCATAAAAGCAAAAAAGCCGGACACCAAGTGTCCGGCTTTGTCATACAGACCGAGAATTTCAGCTCCGCTCGCTTTCAACCTGCGCGGTGGGCTAACGCCTACGCCGCGCCGCGGCCGAAAGTAAGCATTAAATCAATGGACTAGGATCATGCGGAAGCCGTGGCAGTAATTGGCGCGGACGTGGTGGCTGCGGTTGGGCAGGCATGGGAAGCCGCGGAAAGTATCACTATAAGGCCGTTCATCGCAGGGCTTTATGTTAGGACGGAACCGGGGCTTGGGCCTATCCTTGCATTTGAAAGGCGAATTGGATATAATATTCCTTACCTTAAAATCATAAAAACTAAAAGAAACACTATGAAAGAAAAGATCCATCCTAACTACGAACAGACGACCATCACCTGCGCCTGCGGCCACGTTTTCAAAGTTGGCACCACGGTAAAGGATATGCACATCGGCATTTGCTCCGAGTGTCACCCCTTCTTCACCGGTAAGCAGAAATTCGTCGACACGGCTGGCCGCGTCGAGAAGTTCAACCGTCGCTACGGCAAAAAAGACTGATAGGTCTTATTTTTGCCTTTCAACGAAGCTCATGACGCGCGTTTATTAATGACGGGCTGTGGGCTTCGTTTTTTTTTTAATGATTTTCCGCTTCTCTCATGAAAGTTTTTGACATAACGGCTCAGGAAGCCGAACTCAAAAAACTTGAGGATGAGCTCTCAAAGGCTGAGGTCGTCAACGACCCATCCGCCTTCCGCAACCTGACCCGCAGGCACAAACACCTAAGCGAGGTCGTGGACACCGGGAGGCGGCTGGCGCAGGCGCAGTCTGCCATCGCCGACTGCGAGAAGATCATATCCGAAAACGCCGATCACGAGCTGACGGAACTGGCCAAGGAAGAGCTTGCGGAAGCCAGGCAAAACTCTGAAGATCTGGAAAAAGCCATGATGGTCCTGCTTCTGCCGAAGGACCCTTATGACGAGGCGAACACCATCATGGAGATAAGGGCCGGCACCGGCGGAGAGGAAGCGGCTCTCTTTGCCTCCGAACTCTTCAGGATGTATTCCCGCTACGCGGAAAGACAGGGCTGGAAGATCGAGACCATGAACACCTCCCCCGCCGCGGCCGGAGGCTTGAAGGAAATAATCTTCAGCATCCAGGGCGACGCCGTCTATTCCCACATGAAGTACGAGGCCGGCGTGCACAGAGTCCAGAGGGTGCCGGAAACGGAGACGCAAGGGAGGATCCATACCTCCGCCGCCTCGGTGGTCGTGTTGCCGGAGCAGGAGGAAGTGACCGTGGACATCAAGCCGGAAGACCTCAGGATCGACATCTACCGCTCCACCGGCGCCGGCGGCCAGCACGTCAACACCACGGACTCCGCCATCAGGATCACCCACCTGCCCACCGGACTGGTGGTGACCTGCCAGGACGAGAGAAGCCAGTATAAAAACAAAGCCAAAGCCATGCGCGTGCTGCAGGCCAGGCTTTTGGAAAAAGAACGCCAGGACGCCGCCAAGGAAAGATCCGACCAAAGGAAGACCATGGTGGGAAGCGGCGACCGCAGCGACAAAGTAAGAACTTACAACTTCCCCCAGAACCGCGTGACGGATCACCGCATAGGCCTTACCGTCCACGCCCTGGGCGAAATAATGGACGGCGACCTCGACCGTCTCATATTGCCACTTATTGAGCATGACACCGAGGAAATGCTCAAAGCATGCACTTCTTTATGAAAAATTGCCTTTTAGTTTTCACGGCCCTTTTTGTTTTGGCCGCCTGCGATAAGAGCTCCTTCCCGGAACAGGCCGAGGAAGAGCTGCAGATCGTCCCGGTCGTTCTCAGGGAGAGCGGAACCAAGACCTCCGTCGCCAACAAGAACACCGCCAAACTGAGCGGCGCCACGGTGGTGACGGTCACCGTCTTCCAGGCCAGCGCTCCAACCGAAAGCGGAAATCCGGCGAAGGCGAGCGTCGGGAGCCAGCTGATATCGCTGCCCGTGCACACGCCCTCCGACCACTGCACCTCCAATGATCTGGCGTTGGTTGGCGGGATCTCCGTCCCGGCCAAGGAATTCTACCAGCTCTTCTCCCAGCCGAACCTGGACACCATGCCCAACTATCTGAGAAGGAACTTCGACAAGGAGAGAAGCGCCTACATCACGCAGCTCATCAACAACAAGGTCTTCGAGTACGCCGCGGCCCACGAGGACTTCAGCGGCGAACAGGGCTACGCCGAGGCGGTGGAAGACGCCGTGCACAAAGTCAATCTGGAATATTTCTACGACCGCTACATCAACGACAAAGTCAACGTGACGGACGAGGAAGTAAAAAATTATTACGAAGCCCACAAGAGCGAATACACCAAGCCCGCCCAGTACAGGGCCGCGCACATCCTGGTGAAGGTCGCTCCCAGCGCCTACCGGGCGGAAGTCAGCAACGCCTACGCCCGGGCCACGGACCTCAGAAGGAGGGCTCTGGAAGGCGAAGACTTCGGTCAGCTGGCTTCCGCCTTCTCCGACTGCCCCTCGAAGGTCAAGGGCGGAGATCTGGACTTCTTCACCAAAGGACAGACCCATCCCGCTTTTGAAAAAGCCGTGGAAAGACTGCAGATCGGCGATATCTCGCCGGTGGTGGAGACCTCCCAGGGCTATCATGTCATCAAGCTTCTCGACAGGATCCCGGAAAGAGTCCGCACCTTCGACGAAGTCAAGGAAGAACTTAAAAATACGCTGGCTCTGCAGCGCACCGGAGAACTTTACGAAAGCGTGCTGCAGTCCCTAACCAACAAATACAAGGTGATCCGCAATGAAAGCCTCATCAGAAAACTGGTCGAACAGTATTAAAGCCCTTTTCATTCTCGCCGCCGCCATGACCCTTGCGGTGTCCGGCGCGGAGGAAGTGAACAGCATCGTGGCCAAAGTCGGCGACTCCTCCATCACCGCGGTGGAACTTGACCGCTACATCAACCCGACCTTGAAATCCTACATGAAGATGATGCCCGACGACCCGCAAGTCCGGGAGGAATACAACAAAGAAAGAGTGGACGCTCTCAAAAGCATCATCGACAACAAGCTCCTTGTCAGGGAAGCCAACAAGCTGGAGTTCACCATACCCCCCATGGAGATAGACAAGCAGCTCAGCAAGGAAAGGGAGCGCTATACCTCCGAGGAGGAATTCCAGGCCTTTTTGAAGGAAAACAAAATAACCCTGCAAGAGTTCAAGGAACACCTCTCCGACTCCATCAAGGCCCAGGCCGTGCTGCATGAAAAAGTCTTCAAGAGAGTGCGGGTGCTTCCACACGAAGTGCACAAATTCTACGTGGACAACAAAAATCTCCTCTACTCCAGCCAGCCCAGCGTCCATCTATACCAGATCCTCATAAAGGACGTCCCCTCCTCCGAGGGCATTGATCCCTACGCCAGGATCTCTGACATCAAGAATCAGCTGGCCTCCGGCGCCAACTTCCAGCAGCTGGCCCTGATGTACTCCGAAGGACCCATGAGAGCCTCCGGCGGCGACTGGGGCATCATCGAGCAGGGCCACTTCGGCGAAGAGATGACCGCGGTGGAAAGCGCCGCCTTCACCCTCGCCCCCGGCTCCTACAGCGACATAATCAGGACGCGTTTCGGATACCACATCGTCTATGTCAGCGCCAAGAAGGACGCCCATGTCCAGACTGAACGCGAAGCATACGACGACATCTACCGCAGAGTGGCGGAATCCAAGAGCGCCGCTGTTTACGAACCCTATATGAACGGCCTCAGAAGATCCTGCTCCATCGAGATCTTCGATCCGGAACTCATGGCCGCCAAACCCCAGATCAAGCCCGGCAAAAAGATCGGCGACTTCATGACCAGGAAACTGGAGGAAGCGGAAAGCTCCGCTTCCCAAACCGAGAGCGTGAACACCGCTCCCATATCCGTTTCCGAAAGCGCCAATACCCAGGAAGCGTCGACTCCCGTATTCGTGACCGAAAGCGAAGGCGAAGCGGAACAAATTAAATCTTCCGAAAGCACGGAAAACGCCGCCAAGGAAGAAACGCCAGCCGAAAGCAAAGAGGAAGGCGACAGCGCCTGGAAGGAAGACCCCCGCAACAACGAGGTCAAAGTTACCCCCGACTCCGACGTCTGGAAAGAGAGCACCGAAGAAAAGATCGAAGTCGTTCCCAGCGAAGCCAGCGCCTTCGACACCGCTGACAACTCCGCCCCCAAAACCGAAGTAAAAGAAGAAACAAAAGCGGAAGACATTTTCGTGGAACTGAAGGAATCCTCTGCTCCCGCCGAGACCAAGGAAGAAGCCATATCGGAATTGAAGGCCGCGGAAACCAACGCCGAAGCCGCGAATACCGACCTGGTCAAAGAAGACGTCTTCGTGGAACTGAAGGAATCCCCCGCTCCCGCCGAGACCAAGGAAGAAGCCATATCGGAACTGAAGGACGCTGAAAAGAACGCCGAAACTTCCGATGAGACCAAGGAGCAAGAGACCAAGAAGGCCGATCCTTTCGAAGAGCTGGAGAAAGCCCTGGACAAAAGCATGGCCGACCCCAATCTTCCCGGCGCCCAGCCCAGCTCCGACTCTCCCCTTTTCGAGATGAAGGAAATCACTCCAGCCGGTGAGGGAAAATAATGCTGATCCTCGGCATCGATCCCGGGACCAGAGTAACCGGCTACGGGCTCATCCGCTTTGAGAACAACTCAATGGAGTGCGCGGAGTTCGGAGTCATTAAAAACTCCGCCAGCCTTCCTTTGATCGAATGCTACGCCAGGATCTTCGAAGGCATCGACGAGATCCTTAAAAGTTACGACGTCTCCACGGTGGCGGTGGAGAGCCAGTTCTTCTACAAGAACGCCCGCAGCGCCCTGAAGATCGGCGAGGCCAGAAGCGCCGCCGTTCTTCCCGCGGCCCTGAGAAGGATACCCGTTTTGGAATACTCCCCCACCAGGGTGAAAAAAGCGGTGGTGGGAATAGGCGCGGCCACCAAGGAGCAGGTCCAGAGCATGATCAAAAACATGCTGAAAATAAAAAACGAGCGGATGCTGCCGGACGCCTCTGACGCCCTGGCCATCGCCATAGCGCATATTCACGCCCTTAAGTACCCCCAAACTCTTGACGAGAAATGATCACTTTTCTTGAAGGCATACTTGATGAAAAAGAACCCTCTTCCGTTGTTCTGAACGTGGGGGGCGTAGGCTACGAACTGTCCGTTTCCCTTAACACCTACGAGGCCCTTCCTCCCCTGGGCGACAAGATCCGTCTTCTCACCTATCATCACCTGAGGGAGAACGAGGAAAAACTCTTCGGCTTCGCCGACAAGGACGAAAGGGAGTGCTTTTTAAAACTCATCGACGTCTCCGGCGTCGGCCCGGCCTCGGCGCTGCTTATCCTGAGCAGCCAGCCCCTGAAGACCCTCTGCCAGATAATCGCCAACGAGGACATCAAAGCCCTCTCCAGCGTCAAGGGCATCGGGAAAAAGACCGCGGAAAGGATCATCGTTGAACTCAAGGACAAGATCGCGCCCTTGAGCGCCAAACTGGGCAGTTCCGGCAAGACGACCTCCAAGGACGCCCAGGACGCCGTCATGGCCCTGGTAGCCCTGGGATACAGGCAGAACGAAGCCCAGGAGGCCGTCAACAGAGCCTTGCAGAAAGATCCCGACGCCTCCACCGACCAGCTTGTCAGATACGTCATCCAAAACCGGAGCTGATATGCCGAAAGTCGTCTGCTACGGTTCTCTGGTCCGCGACATCATCTATCACGTCCCCCACTTCGTGAGGCCGGGGGAAACACTGCCCGCCGAGGACCGCGCCGTCTTTTACGGAGGCAAGGGCTTCAACCAAGCCATCGCCCTAAAAAGAGCCGGACTGGCGGAAGTCCATCAGGCCGGAAGCTACGGACCGGACGGGCTTGATTTTCTGGAATACCTCAGGAAAGAAAAAGTCGAGACCAAATTGATCTACCCAGTAGACATTCCGCAGGGCCACGCCGTCATACAGATAACGCCCGACGGACAGAACGCTATATTGCACTTCGGCGGATCCAACCGCTGCGTGCCCGATAAACTCGTAGGCGATCTGAAGAACTTCCTGTCCGCAGGCGACTTTTTCATCGCCCAGAACGAAGTGAACCTTCTGCCGGAAATAATGAACGAACTGGCAGAAAAAGGCGTCATAATCGCTTTCAACCCCTCCCCTTGCGACGACTCCCTAAAAGCCCTCCCGCTTGAAAAAACGTCGTACCTCATCGTGAACGAAATTGAGGGTGCGGCCATCTCCGGCGTTCCCTCCGACCGTCCCCTGGAGATCCTGAAAAAGATGCGGGAAAAATTCCCCGCCACCAAAACGATCCTGACCCTGGGAGAAAACGGCGCTTACTATGACGACGGAAAAGAAGTTTTAAGGCAGGAAGCTTGCCGTGTAAAAGCCATTGATTCCGTGGGCGCCGGAGACACTTTCTCCGGCTATTTCTTCGCCTCCATTATCAACGGCCTGGCGCCTAAAGACGCCCTCACCCTCGCTTCCAAAGCCTCCGCCATCTCCGTGACAAGGCCCGGCGCCGCTCCCTCCATACCTGATCTAAAAGAAGTTTTGCAATACAAGTTTTAAGGAAACATAAAATGTCGAACGCTCTCCCCCATTGGCAACTGAAGGAACTTTATCCATCCCTTGATTCCCCCGAACTGAAAGCCGATCTTTTGAAGATCAAAAACAGCGTCGCCAATCTTTCCAAATACGAATTCCCTCCCTGCCCAGGGAGCGTCGAGGAACTGGCGGCTGATCTCAAAAAAATGATCGCACAGGAGGAAGAGCTCGCCGAACCCGTGGAAGCCATCAGCGTTTTCTGCCACGCCCTCATCACAACTGATTCCTACAATTCCGAAGCGGTCAAAATAGAATCTTCCCTTTCCGGCGCCATGGTGGCCCTGAATCTTCTGAATGTCCGCTATCTCAAATGGCTTGCCGCCGTTCCTGAAAAACTCTGGAATGAGTTCTGGGCCTCCGACGCTTCAAATGATCTCAAAGATTTCAAGTTCGCCCTTAACGAAGAGAGAGACAACGCTTCCCATCTTCTCAGCGAAAAGGAAGAGGAGCTGGCCGCCAGGCTTGAGCAGTGCGGCACCCAGGCCTGGGCCAAGCTGCAGGGCCTCATAACTTCGAGAGCCACCGCGGAGTTCACCTACAAGGGCGAAACGAAAAAACTGCCCCTGACGGCCCTCAGGGCCTACCAGACCGACAGCGATCCCGACGTCCGTTTCAACGCCCAGAAGACCGAGGAAGATGCCTGGAAGAAAATCGAGGACCAAGTGGCCGCCTGCTTGAACGGCGTCAAAGGAAGCGCCAACACCATGGCCAAAGCCAGGGGCTACTCCTCCGCCCTGGAGCAGAGCCTCAGGATCTCCCGCTTGGACGACGAGACCTTCTCCGCCCTTTGGGACGCCATGGAACGCTCCTTCCCGCTTTTCAGGCGCTACTTCGTAAGCAAGGCGAAAAAACTCGGCCTTCCGAAACTGCGCTGGTGCGACCTGGACGCCCCCGTTGGCGACAGCTCCAGAAACTATTCCATAGAAGACTGCCAAGCTTTCCTCTACCGCCACTTCGAGAGTTTCTCCCCCGAACTGCGCGACCTGGCTAAAAGAGCCTTCGAGAACAACTGGATCGACGCGGAACCCAGGGACGGCAAACGCGGCGGCGCCTTCTGCATGCCAGTGAGAAAACTTGAGGAATCCCGCATCCTGGCCAATTACGCCTGCAATTTCGATTCCGTCAACTGCCTGGCCCACGAACTTGGCCACGCCTTCCACAACTACTGCATGAAAGGTCTTCCCATGAAGCAGCGCAAATGCCCCATGACGCTGGCTGAGACCGCCTCCATCATGGACGAGATGATCGTTTCGGAATCCGCCCTGAAAGAAGCCCAAAGCAAGGAAGAGGAACTCTACATCCTCGAGAGCGCCATCGCCTCTACCAGCGGCGTCATCGTGGACATCGCCTCCCGCTTCCTTTTTGAGAAGGAAGTCATGGAACGCCGCCTGGAATCAGAACTGACCGCCAAAGAACTCTGCGCCATCATGGAGAAAGCCCAGAAGGCCACCTTCGGCGACGCCCTGGATCCCGACTGCCTCGGCCCCTACATGTGGACCTGGAAGCCCCACTACTACTACAGCGGCTTCAACTTCTACAACTATCCCTACGCCTTCGGGCGCCTCTTCGCCATGGCCCTCTATTCCCTCTTCAGGAAGGAAGGCACAGCCTTCGTTCCCAAGTACATGGACTTCCTCCGCTCCGCCGGCCAAGCCTCACCCAGAGAACTGGCGGCACGTTTTGGGTATAATATTACTAGAGCTGAATTTTGGGATAATTCCCTCTCAGTCGTCGAAGACTGGGTAAAGAGATACGAAGAATTGTAAGCATATGATAACTGAAATATTGTTGTTCATTGTTGGACTCGCTCTCCTTATAGGAGGCGGAGAATATATGGTCAGGGGTGCCGTGGCTCTCTCTAAGCGGCTCTCCATATCCCCTCTTGTTATAGGCATCGTGATCGTTGGCTTCGGAACTTCTGTTCCGGAACTTATGGCCAGTCTTTTCGCCGTGGTGAAAATGAATTCCCCGGGACTCCACTTCGGCAACATCATCGGTTCCAACATAGCCAATGTGCTTCTGATCCTGGGTTTGACAGCGGTCATTAATCCCATAACATTCCCGGCCAAGCCATCCAAAAGAGACATAACCTTCCTCATCCTCAGCGTCATTTTTTTGTGGGTCGCCTTTTTTGGCTTGAATGAGTTCGGTTGGCGTTACGGAACATTCCTGATGCTGGCCATGGCTGTTTATATTTTCTGGAGTTTCTTAAAACGCAATGCGCAGGCCGAAGAGATCCCAGAGCTTACCGGGCTATGGGCCAACGTTTTCTTCAGCTTGTTCGTGACCGTTTGCGGGATAGCCGTAATGGTTTACGGAGCCGACATTATGGTTGACAACGCTGTAAAAATAGCGAGCGATTTGGGCGTAAGCAACACACTTATTGGATTGACGATCGTTGCGGTCGGCACAAGTTTGCCCGAGCTGACAGCATCCCTTATATCAGCTGTTCACAAACGTTCGGATCTGGCCATCGGCAATATTATCGGCTCAAATATTTTTAACGCTATTTTTATTCCAGGCTTTACAGCCATAGCGAATTCAATATGGAATCACAAGGCCATTCAAATTTCCGGAGACAAGCTTAATATGGAATTCTACGTAATGGCCGGCGTCACCGTTTCCTTCATATTCTTCTCGATAAGAGGACGCATCGGGCGTGTCGTGGGCGCTTTGTTCCTTGTTGCCTACGCGGCCTTCATCTTCTTCGCAGCGAAATAACGTTTGATTGCCGATTCGCGATCTGTTTTAAGTTTGCAAACAAAAATCCCTGCGCCTACTCCACAGAGAACTGTTCTTCGGGAAGTCGGCGCAGGGATTTTACTTCGGCGCACAGAAGCTAAAGCGCCCGGTTATTCAGTTTTCCCCTTTTTCTCGGCGGCGGCTTTCTTGTTGGCGGCCCTCCAGTCCGCTTCAAGCTCCTCCACCGTCTTTCCGGTCGCATCCTTCCAGAACTTGCCGTTGTCGAAGGAGTGGTCGCGGAGCGCGGCGTTGAACTTCTTCATCGTCCCGGGGAAACGGCTTTCCACGAAACCGAAGAAATGCGCGCTGACGCGGTAGGAGTCGTTGTAGTGGTATCCGTCGGGATCCCTGAGCACGAAATCGCAGCCCTTGGACTCAGGCTCGTAAAGGACCCACCTGATGTAGTCCGCGTAACCTTCGCTCGCCCACTCCGGGCAATTATTCTCGTTTGCCCCGTTCGTCCAGTAGTTCTGCATGACGTGGGTAAGTTCGTGAATGGTGGAACCAAGCGCCTCGCCGTCCAGGTTCTCCCTGAACCAGTCCACGCGCAGACTGACCTGACTTTCACTCGGCACAGCCCAGGCCGGCGCATGATCGGCGTCCCGCAGCTTCACGTTAACAAACTGGAAGTAGATCTTCTCCGGCGGCATCCAGCCGTCGGAAGCCATGATATCAGTCAGCTTCACGACCCACTCTTTAATAGCGGGAGCAAACTTTTCTTTGGTCCACTGCTTAAGGTCCGGGGCGTTTGAGGTGTCGAATTCAAGCGTCGCAATACTTGTCGCGACTTCAAATTTGTTGGCGTCGCCGGTCTCTTTGACGGTCTCTTTGACGGTCTCTCTGACAGTCTCCTTGGCGCTCTCCTTGACGGTCTCCTTGCCGCTCTCGGCCGTGCACGAGGAAATAAGCGGCAGGATAAAAAGACAGGCGATCATTAACTTCAACCAGTTTTTGTCATGGCTCTTCATTTTGTTCTCCATATTTTATTTTTTTGATTATTGTTCTTTTTTCTCAGGTAGATCCCAGTCGTAGGTGCGAACTTCGCCGCCGAAGCGCCAGCGCGCGGGGCGAATGGTCTCCAGCCAGTCCAGCGGTTCGCCGGTAGGCTGAACCTTGGCCGCTCGGCGCAAAGCAGCTTCCAGCGCCTCGCGGATCTCCGGCGTCGTAAACTGGCGCTTCCATGAGACGAACAGCGCCGTCCCGGAACGCGAGATAAGGTCAAGCCACTGCGAATTCAGCCTCCAGGGAATGGCGTCCTTATCCGCAAGTCCGAAGCAGTCGCCGTCCGCATAATAGAACGTGCCGTGGTGGATCGTGCGCATGCCCACCGTGTTCGGACCCATCTGGCGCGTCCTGCCCCAGTCGTTTCCGCTCGTGTCGTCTCCCGTGCGCTGGATCTCGAAGAGTCCGGCGGCGAAGTGGTCCAGGGCGTTGCAGCCGATGATGACCATATTGTCGCCCGCTGATTCGCGAAGCGCCGTGTAGAGTCCCTTTATGACTTCCGCCGTCGTACGGCTCCTGTCGCGCCACTCCGGGAGGTCGTGGTGCACAGGGCTGAGCCCTCCGCCCCAGGACGTGCACCAGTCGAAGGTGATATAGTCCGTTTTGATGAGCTCAAATCCCCAATCGACAAAACGCGCCACGTCGGCGCGGATGCGCGCTTCTAAGGCCGGATCGGTCGGATCCATGGGAAGGCCTTCATTCGGCAACCCGTCGTCGGGAAGGAAGGGACGGTACCAGAGCCCCGGCTTGGCGTCCATCGCTTTGACGCGTTTTGCGAACTCGTCCATCTCCATCCCCCACTTTTCGTTCACTCCCGCCCAGCGCTTGTCGGCCGTCGTTTCGGCGCACCCCTGCTTGCCGCGCTGCCAGCCGTCGTCCACGACGACATAGGGACGCACCTTCTCGCCCTTGAGGAGCGAAACTATGAACTCGGCGTCCGCAAGGAAGTTCGTCGCCGTGTTGCTTCCGTAGGCGCAGTACCAGTCGTTGTAGCCGTAAATTGGTTCCTTCGGAAGACGCGGTTTCGGACACATCATCCGGCAGAATTCCTGACCAGCTTTGAAGGGCGTCTCGTTATCATTGCCGCGCCGGGAGACGAGGGTGCAGGCATTGAGCTCGCGGCCCTTGAGTTCCACAGGGCTGGAACCGGCGCGAAGGTCAAGCGAAAGCAATAAGCGTTCCGGTTCAACCTTCCAAGAGCCGAAGGCGTTCGGCTGGACCATGAGGCCGTAGCCGTCCGTGCGCGATCCTTCGTTGATGAGGCAGTACCAGGGCTTCCAGCCGTCATGCGGAGCGGAGGATCCATCAATGCTAAACCATCCCGAGTCACCGTATGTGCGCTCCCAGTCGCCGCCGTAAACAAGGGCGTTTTTCGGGAGCGAGACGTTCCAAACAAGCTCCACCTTGGATATGGGAGCTTCGCCTGAAACGGTTACAGATACTTCTTGACGCGGAGCAGTTGACAGCGAAAGTTTCACGCGCCCGGCGGAATCTTCTGCGCCGTCCATAAGGATCTTGTCTGGCTTCGAGATGTCGACAAAGGGCATCCCCGCGCCTTTCGTGTCACTGGTGGGAACGCAGCCGCAAAGAGAGCCCGTCGCCAGCGTTGCCACGCCAAAAACGGATAAGAGCGAAAACGCTTTTCTCATAATGTTCCTTAGTTTCATACTATCGCTACCACGTATTGCCTAAAGGCAGCATAGCCTCGTCGAACTCAGGGATCGTCGCCGCCTTTCCGGCGAGATACTCGTCCACGCGGCGCTTAGCTTCCTCCATGCGCGCGAGTATTCCGGCATTGCGCTTTTGGATAAGTTCGAAACCGAAGGGCTGACTGGTCTCGTTCCAGTTGTCGCGGTATACTTCACAGAATTCGCGCATCGCCGCAACCGCTTTGTCGAGTTTCGCCGCGGCTTCCTTGATCTTCTCGGCGTCCTTCGCCTTCCAAGCCTCAAGCATAGAAAGCGAATAGTCTAATTTTGTCCGCGTCGCGCGGCTGTAAGCGCAGGAGACGGGAGCGCCTGAATCCTTCGATCCCGCTTCCACTTCGGCAAGGGCGTCGCGCCAGGCGCGGAGGCGGTTTATGCCGTCGCCGTCCCACTTCGCGAGGGCGTTCCTAACTTCGAGCATGTAAAGCGGATCGTCATAGAAGAAGGTCGTGTCGTGCTTTCCCAGATTGAAGTTCGGGTGGCTCTGGATGTCGGAGATCTTGGCGAGGGTCTTGAAGTCCATGCCGGTTATTGCCTTGAAACGCGCGCAATTGTCGTCGTTGGGCTCCACGGGACGTCCGGCGGCAAGTTCGGCGGAGGTGAACATGGCCTCGTCGATAATCTCTGGGATATGGTAGGCGCCGTTGTCGCCCCAGAGAGTGATCCACATCTCTTCGCAGCCCTTCTCCTTTGCGGCGGAAAGAAATGTGCCCAAGGCTTTGAGCGTATACTCACGGAAGTGAATGAAGCGGTCCCACACCAGGGCGCCGCCCGCCAAGACCGGTTTGCCGTTAAGTTCGGTGTGTCCGTCGATAGTCTTGCGATAATAATCAGCGTCCAGATTGTAGTAATCCCAGAAGACAAGGCGCACGCCGGGAGGGATCTTTTCTGAGATCTCCTTGGCGGAGGCCCCGTTGCTGTCGCGGTACAAGCCGTAGAACATGTCGCTCCAAATGAGGACTTCCTTGTAGCCGTGGCGGCTGCAGATCTCGCAGACCTTCCTTAAATGCTCAAGGAAAACGTCAAATCCAGGTCGCTTGCCGTTACGCTTGGCATATTCGTCGTCCGCGAATCCCCAGGCTTCGTCCATGCCGACGTGGATGCGGCTGCCGCCGGCGGCCTCCTGCCAGAACGCGACCATCTTCTCGATGAGCTCGTAGGTCTTCGGCTCGCCGACCAAAACCGTCCCGTCGTTGTTGCGCACGTCCTTCGAATCGCTCCATCTGAGCCACTTTTCAAGATGTCCGAGCGTCTGGATGCAGGGAACGAGTTCAAGTCCGTTCGCGTCCGCGGCCGCCTTGATCTCCTTCACGTCTTCCTTTGTATAGCCGCCGCGGTTCATGCCCCACTTCGGCACGCCTTCCAGACGGTAAGTGTCCTCGGTGTAGAGCATGACGCTGTTGTAGCCCATTTTGGACATGCGCTCGAAGCAGCGTTTTAAATAAGGGACCTTGTAGACGCGCCCGCGCGAGAGGTCAAGCATGGCGCCGAGCTTCTTGAACCCCGCCCCTTCGGGCTGGGGCTCCTCGGCCGCGCAGACAAGCGCGCCGGCAATGGCCGCGACCGAGGCGATAGTTTTCAGTGTCATCGGTTTTTCCTGTTGTTTTTATGACATTTTATTTGTAGTAAACTTTCTTGATCCCTGGATGCCTGTGGATGTGGCTCTCCCTCTCGCACTCCCTCTCCCAAGTGCTCAGCTTTTTCTTCTCGGGAGGATCGGCGTCTTCGTCGTCAAGCGCTTTTTGCCATTTAGCCACAGCTAAGGGATCTGTCATGGGTTCTTTGGTCAAGGGATAGAATATCCTCTTGTTCAGCCCGTTGCAGAAATCGTCATAGCTCCCGGCCCATTTGTCGCTGACATAGAGATATTGGAAGCTGTTGCGGAAGCCGGAATTCCCGCCTTTCACGACTTTGAGGTATTCCACGAACTTCGGTTCGCTTGCCAACATTATATTGCTGACCAAGGCTCTCGACTGTATGGTGAAATAAAGCTTCTTTTCCAGATCATCCATCTTGGGAGGCCAAAAGAGGTCGGAAGGCAGCAGCAGTTTGTCTTCAAGGAGGTAAGGACGCGTGACGATCCTGTTCGGCTCCACTACGGCGTTCAGACAGGAGCAGTGCGCGCAAAGGCCTATTCTCAGCGCGTCGCAAAGCGCTCCCTCGGGATTGACGCTGTCCATATATTCCCTCAAGATCAGACTGACCACGCCGTATCCAATGCTCTTTTCCAACTGCGGCCTGCTGGCAGGAGTCGCGCACACCAATATGGAACGGGTCTTTTTGTCAACGGAAACATTGCCGGCCGGAGAAAACTCATCCTTCCCTTTCAGGTTCGCGAATCGCTTGGGATCGGTCACAACGTATATCTTGCAGTGATCAGAGGAATAGTCAACGATGTCCGCGGCCTGCAGTCTGACCACGGTTTTTTGGAGCAAATTGAGCAGATAAAGGTCGATGCGGATAAATTTATAGTACTGGAAAGTGTCCGTTTCCTTAAGCACATTGACCTGCTTTTTGATCTCTTCCTTCCCATCATCTGCCGAAGAAACAACGACTGTTTCTTCATTAAAAAGACCCTGGCATTTTTCAGGATAATAAAAATCAAAAAAATCCGTCTGCCAGCGCTTGTAATTTTCGCCTTCGCAAAAAAGTTTCCACCGTTCCGCGCCGGCGCCGCGGACATCGATCGACAGCAGGAAAAACACAGTCAGAAGGAAGGGTATCAGTTTTGGGGATCGCATGCCGGACGCTCTTTTTTTGACGATTAAAATACTCTTTACGGATTAAATCAATTATAGCATAAGAAATGAGTCCTTTTGATTTTTAAGCGCGGGCAAAGCGGCCTGGCCAAAAGGGCGGGACTTTCTGATATAATAAATAAATAAAAATAAGGAATGATCTTATGTTGGAACAAATCGCTAACGAATTGGAAAACCTTAAGAAGGAAGCAACTTCCGCCATCGAAGCCGCCCGGAGCACCGCGGAGCTGGCGGAGCTTGACATCAAATATCTGGGACGCAAGGGCTCTTTCGCGGCCTACATGTCCCGCATGAAGGATCTCAGCAGCGAGGAAAAGCCGGCATTCGGCAAGATCGTGAACGAAGCCAAGACCGCCGTTTCCGCCTCTCTCTCCGACAAGCGCATCGCGCTCCTCATAGCCGAGGACACCGCCAAGCTGCAGAAAGACAAGATCGATGTGACGCTGCCCGGCCGTTTCGCCTCGGTGGGCTCCATCCATCCCACCTCCGCGGCGCTTCGTGAGATCTCGGACATTTTCCTTCGTTTGGGCTTCACCATCGAGGAAGGCCCGGACGTGGAAGACGAGTGGCACAACTTCGACGCCCTCAACATTCCCGACACCCATCCGGCCCGCGACGTGCAGGACACCTTCTTCGTGAAGTCTCCCAAGGAAGTCGCCGAGTCCGGCAACAAGATACTTATGCGCACCCATACGTCCCCGGTTCAGGCCAGGACCATGGAAAAACAGCAGCCGCCCATCCGCTTTATCGCGCCGGGCAGAGTTTACAGAAACGAAAGGATCGACGCCTCCCACTACACCATCTTCCATCAGATCGAAGGCTTGTACGTGGACAAAAACGTGACCTTCGCGCAGCTGAAGGGCACATTGATGAACTTCGCCAAGATCTACTACGGTCCGCAGGCTTCCATCAGATTAAGGCCGGGCTTCTTCCCCTTCACGGAACCCTCGGCGGAAGTCGACATCACCTGCACGGTCTGCGGCGGCAAGGGCTGCAGCGTCTGCAAAGGCACGGGCTGGGTGGAAGTTCTGGGCGCCGGCATGGTCCATCCCAACGTTTTCAAAGCCGCGGGTTACACCGATCCCGACATCACGGGCTTCGCCTTCGGATTGGGCGTTGAGCGTCTGGCGATCCTGAAATACAGGATCGACGACATCCGTCTCTTCTACGAAAACGACATCCGCTTTCTGGAGCAGTTCATCTAAAATGATAAGAGTTGGCCAAGGATTTGACGTTCACGCTTTCGCGCCTGGAAGGCCTCTTAAGCTTTGCGGCGTCATTATTCCTTATGAGCTGGGATTGCTTGGACACTCCGACGCGGACGTGGCGATCCACGCTTTGATGGACGCTCTTTTGGGCGCCGCCGCCTTGGGCGACATTGGAAAACTCTTCCCTGACAACGATCAGAAATACGAAGGCGCCGACAGCACGCTGCTTTTGAAAGAAGTCGTCGCGCTCCTTCATGAAAACAATTATAAAATCGTTAATTTCGACATAACCATCATTGCGCAGGAACCGAAGATCAGCCCTTATGTTGGATCGATGCGGGCGATTATGGCGCCTTGCTGCGGCATCCCCTTGGACTGCGTGAGTGTAAAAGCAACCACTACGGAAAAGCTGGGCTTCACGGGCAGAAAGGAAGGCATCGCGGCCTTAGCTTGCGCGCTTATTGAAAAAATCTGATGTCTGAGAAAAAAGAACACTGGGGATCCTCTTTCGGATTCATCATGGCCATGGCCGGCTCCGCGGTGGGCTTGGGCAACATCTGGCGTTTTTCCTTCATAACCGGACAGAACGGCGGCAGCGCTTTTCTGCTGGTTTACCTTGGCTGTGTCTTTTTGGTCGGCATCCCCATTATGCTCTGCGAACTGACCATGGGCCGGGCCGCCCAATCAAACCCTGTCAGGACCTTCCATATCCTGGGTCCCTCGAAATCGAGGCTTTCCAATTTCCTCGGCTTCGTTTTGCTTTTGTGCGCGCTGGCGTCCCTGAGTTTCAGCCACTTTTTCTTCGCGGCGCTTTTCGCCATCGTGGGCGCGTCTTTCCTTCGTTTCGGCTGGGTGACGCTGGGCGTTCTTTATGGCGCCGTCACTCCTTTGTTCATCCTCGCCTACTACGGCGTGGTGGGCGGCTGGACGCTCATCTACGTCTGCAAATCTTTCCTGGGACAACTGAACGTCCAAACCGTGGAGGAAGCCTCCGCCATCATGACGCCCATCATCATGGCGCCCAAGGGCAGCTGGACCATCCCGCTCCTGGCGACGCTTTTCTTCATGCTCACGACCTCCGTCATCATCTGGATCGGCGTGCAGAAAGGCATCGAGCGCTTCTCCAAGATCTTCATGCCTATGCTGGCCCTGCTTTTGATCGTGCTTATTTTCCGCGGGCTGTCGCTCCCGAACGCCACCAAAGGCTTGAAGTTCCTTTTCGTCCCGGACTTCTCGCAGCTCTCCGGACGCTCCGTGCTGGCGGCTTTGGGACACGCCTTCTATTCCCTCTCCCTGGGCATGGGCATCACGATTACCTACGGCGCCTACCTTAAGCCGGACAACAACCTCCCCCGCTCCACCGTCACGGTGGCCTTGCTGGACACGCTTGTTTCCGTCATGGCCGGATTGGCCATATTCCCGGTGGTCTTCGCCATGGGCTTCGCGCCGGACAGCGGGCCGTCTCTTATCTTCAAAGTCCTGCCGCTGGCTTTCCAGAAGCTGCCCTTGTCCACCGTCTGGAACGTTATCTTCTTCCTGGCCGTTCTCATCGCTGCTCTGACCAGCGCCGTCTCCCTTCTGGAAGGCCCCGTCTGCCTTATGGTGGAAGAGCTGAAGTGGAAGCGCAGCCGGGTGCTTTTCATTCTTGTCCCCTGCCTCTGCGCGGTCTCCTGCGTCATAACCCTCAGTTGCGGCGACTACGCTAACTTCCCCTCGCTGGGAACCTTCATTCAAAAGACTTTCATGTCCACCCAGGGAAGCTTGTTCGACGCCTTCGACTACGCTTCCTGCCAGTGGCTCATCCCCATCGCCTGCTTCCTGACGCTTTTGTACGCCGGCTGGGTCTGGGGTCCCAGGAACGCTGTCAAGGAAATGCGCAGCGGCTCCACCGGAGCCATGGACACCGGCTTCTGGCACCTTCTCACAGGCGTTTACGAGCACAACACCATAGGCGATCCCTCGCCCCTGGCCCCCTGCGTGATCTGGGCCTTCTTCATCCGTTTCATATCGCCCATCCTGGTGCTTCTGGCTTTCCTGGACGGGCTGGGAGTTTTTAGGTGAGCCCCAACAGAGAATTCTGGTCTTCCTCCAAAGGTTTCGTCCTGGCCATGGCGGGGTCCGCCATCGGTCTCGGGAACATTTGGCGTTTTTCCTACATCATGGGAAAATACGGCGGAGCGGCTTTCATGCTCGTCTATCTCGCCGCCATTTTCCTCATAGGTCTTCCCATTATGCTCTGCGAGCTTTCCTTGGGCCGCGCCTCCGGTAAAGGGCCTTTGGAAGCCTTGACGGAACTGGCTCCCAAAAAAACTAAGCTTTCGTATCTCGCGGCCGTTGCGCTTATATTATGCGCGGCGGCTTTTGCTTTTAAGGAATTGTATTTTTACGCCGGAGTTTGCGGTTTCTTCGCCTTGGGCGCGCTGCTTTTCGGCTGGGGATTCCTCGGCTTCACAACGACGTTCCTGACTCCCCTTATGATCGCGGTCTTCTATTCCGTGGTGGGAGGCTGGATCATCATTTACACGCTCGTTTCCCCGCTTGGGAAGATCTTCCGCGAACCGGCTTATTCCGCGGAACTGCTCGACAATATCGTCACGGCCTCCGGCTATCAATTCTGGGTGACCATCGCGGCGGCCTCCGTTTTCTTCCTGGCAACCGCCTTTATCGTCATGGCGGGAGTTCAGAAAGGCATCGAGCGTTTCGCCAAGATCTTCATGCCCGTCATATTCCTGCTCTTTATAGTCATAATCATAAGAGTCCTGACCTTGCCTAACGCCAAGGAAGGTCTGCGCTTCCTCTTCCTGCCGGACTTTGGCAAACTGACCGCCGAGGGCGTCATGGCGGCCCTGGGGCAGGCTTTCTTCACGCTTTCCTTGGGCTCGGGCGTAGGGATAGCCTACGGCTCCTATCTGGGGCGTTCCAGCTCGCTTCCCAAGACAGCCTTCACCATCGTCCTGATGGACACCATAGCCTCCATCTTGGCCGGGCTTGCCATCTTCCCTCTGCTTTTCTCCACCGGTCTCTCTCCGGAGGAAGGAACGTCTTTGGTCTTCAAAGTCCTGCCCATGGCCTTCGGGAAACTTCCCTTGTCCTCTCTTTGGGGAACGCTCTTTTTCTTCACGCTGCTTTTGGCGGCGCTGACAAGTTCCATTTCCATGCTGGAGGGCGCCGTGCAGGGCCTAATACAGAAACTTTACCTCTCCCGCGGCAAAGCCGTTCTGCTTCTCATAATAGTCTTGGGCCCGCTCGTTCCCCTGACCGCGGTGTCATCAGCGAACTATAGCAACGTTCCCAAGCTCGGGCGCTTCTTCACCGAGACTTTGAAACTGCGCTCCACCTCTTTCTTCGCCATATTGGACAACACCGCCTGCCTTTGGCTTATGCCCCTGGCGGGACTTTTGACGCTGTTTTTCGTGAGCTATGTCTGGGGCAGCAAATCCGCCCTGGAAGAGATGAACTGCTTCAACGCCTTCGACTGGCTCTTTTCCAAGATCTGGCTGTTCGTGGTGCGCTTTATCTCCCCTGTACTGGTAATTTTGGCCTTCCTGAAAGGCCTTGGCATATTCTTCTAAACATTTAACAATAAACAACATAAGGCCATAAAACCTTGAGAACAATTTAATGGTAAATTGTTTACCTTTCAATTTTTTTCTTTTTGTGCTATCATAGAAGCGTGAACAAAATAGAGGAGGTTTTTATGCCAAACGACAAAGCTGAAAATCAGACAAACGGAATGCCCGTCGCGGCCAAAGTCATCCTTTTCCTCGGCATACTCATCGCGGGATTGGGTTTTGTTTATTTCCTCTCCGACGTTTGGAAAGAGCTCTTCGAGAAAAAGAGTTTCTTTGTCGCCTGCAGCCTGATCTTCTATGCCGCCGGCGGTTTTCTCCACTATAAGAACACCCGCAAAGTATTAAGGGAGATATTCTATCTTATCGCCGGAATGTTTACGGTCGCCGGCTTCTGGCTGTTCTTTCCTGAATTGAAATATATGCCGGAGGAATTCAAAGCCTTCTACGCCCTGGTCTTCATTTTCGCCCTGGGCTTCCTTCTGGATTCCCTCTCCCACTATCTGCTTTCCTGCGCGATTTTCCTATACGCTTATTTTTACGCGGCCGACAACGCCCACAACATCCAGAGCGTTTTCTGCGTCGCCAGTTTCTTCGCCATGAATCTGGTCTTCCTGGGGGCTTTCCTTTGGCGCCGCAGAGTCTCCCTGCTGCTGCTTTTTTTGATCGCGCTGTTTTCCAACAGCTTCTATCTCTCCCCTTACCTTCCAGTAAAGTTAGTCTATTTGCCCGTAACGGTCCTGACCTTCTGGGCGATAGCCGCCTTTCCTTCCGTAAGGGCGGACAGATCCGGGCTGGGCAAAGCGGCGATGCTGCTCGCGGTGATCGTCACCTCATGCGTCTACGCCCTGCTCTTAAACGACGATTTCTGGCATGACGGTTTTCGCTTCTTTGATCCGGACGAGGTTTACGCCAGCAACGTCAAAAATGTCATAAGCTGCGTTTTCTTCGGCGCGGAAACGCTTTTCGTCCTCGTCGCTTATGCTATGTTTTTCCTGGATCGTCCGGAAAAGCGGGACCTTTTCTTTTATTCCTCCGGCATTCTCTTCGCCCTGCTTCCCTTTGTCTTCTATCCCTTCTGCTTTCTCCACGTCTCCTACAGGCTCGAGGGACGCATGGAACCTGTCCACGAGATCTGGAACAACTGCGGCAAAGTGGCGAAATTTTTCTTCAACGCCTTTTTGGCGGCGATGGCTTATTTCATTTTCATAAGCTTCAGATTGAAGAGCCTTTCAATGAAGATCTTCGTCATTCCCTTCGCCGCCATAGTCGGCGTTCTTTTTATAACCTTCACCTACTGGGGCCGCCACACTCCCGACGGGCTGGAACTTATCTACGTGGGGCTGGTCATTATCTATTCCGTTGCCTGCTATTTCATATGCTCCAAACTGGAAAGACGCGAGAAAGCGCTTCTAGCAGAAACTGAAAACGCCGGCGCGGACTCCGAATAAATTTATTTGACAATCTCTATATCAAAGGAGGTAGTTATGGAAAAAAACGATAAAAACAAGCTTAAAGAGATCGACGCCAAAAGAGACACCGTGCAGTTCCTTGCCATCCTCGGCTGCATCGCCCTGGGCATAGGGATGCTTATTCTTTTCGCAAACTACTGGCAGACTATTTTCTCCTCGAAGTGGTTCCTTCTGGCCTGCGGCGTCGCTTTGCACGGGCTGGCGCTGGCTCCCTCCACGAAGAAGATCTTCAAGATCCTCCCGGAGATATTGGCCGCCATGGGCACGGCGCTCGTCGGCTTCGCGCTTTGGCACCTGCTTCCCTCCCCCTGGCTCGACCGCACGAAGCTTGGCTGCATTCTTCTACTTTCCATGGCGGTAGGCCTCATAAGGAACTACAAGCTGCACGCCGTCCTCAGCTACGCGCTGGTCGTCATGCTCTTTTTTAAAGGCAAAGCCGATGACGATTTCGGCTGCGGCTTCTATTATGCCGGGATCTTCTTTGTCATGGGCGTTTTCAGTTTGGAAGCCTACTTGAGGAAAAGCGTCGTGGCCTTCGCCGCGGCCCTTGCCACCATCGGCATGGCCCAGTTCATCTTCGGGAACATCCTACCCTTCAGGCCGCTTCAGCTCTCTTTTAACGCCCTGGTCTTCTGGGGTCTCGCCTGTTCCCCGGAACTGAGGAGATTCAACGAAAAATTCTCCAAGACCGCTTACGTCGTGGCTTTCCTGGAGACCTCCGTGGTCCTCTTCACGCTTTCTTTCAAGAACGTCTGGGCGAGCGATTGGTTCAACAATCACTTAAGCCTCGCCGTCTTCATGCAGAACGTCCCCTATTCCGTCTTCACCTCGCTCTTCTACGTAATGGAACTGGCGGTCATTGCGTGCGCTTTCATATTCTTCTGGAAAACAGGCCCCAAGGCCAGAGCCAAGGTCACTTATTTCCTGCCTGTTTTGATAACGGTGATCTTCCTTCTCTGCAACATCGGAACGGGTACCCGCGTGGGCGACGCGCTCTATCTTCTGCCGGAAGCCTTCTATTCCAATCTCTTCTTTTTGATCTGGTTTCTCTTTCTCTTCTTCAACATCTGGGTAAGCTTCAAGGAAAGCCGCATCCTTCTGAGAGTCTTCGGCCTCGCCTTCATAGTGATAGGCGGCATAGCGAGGATAATAGTTGAGAATTCCCTGGAAGAAGTGACAACGGCCTTCTGCTTCATCTACGCCGGCATGGTCCTTTTGTTCACCGCCTACTGCGCCCTGAAGGTCCTCTCCGACGAGGAGGAGCGGATGCTGGAGAACGCTGACAAAGACTACGCCGACAGCTTCAAGCTCAACTCTTCCATCAACCGCGAGAGCGAGCAGGAAGAAGTGCAGTAAAAACAAAACTCAAAAACAACAAAAAAAGCCCTCCTTGCGGAGGGCTTTTTTCTTTTTACGCACAAAACGTCCTTTACGCTTCCTTGGCGACTTTCACCAGTTCGGCGAAAGCTTTGGGCTCGGTGGCGGCAAGGTTGGCGAGGACCTTGCGGTTCAGCGTCACGCCGGCTTTGGCCAGGCCGGAAATGAAAGCGTTGTAAGAAATGCCGGCTTCGTTGGCGGCGATGTGGATACGGGTGATCCACAGGGCGCGGAAGCTGCGCTTTTTGTTGCGGCGATCGCGATACTGGTAGACCAGACCGCGGACCACGGTTTCCTGCATGTTGCGGTTACCGTTGCGGCGCAGTCCGAAGAAACCCTTGGCGAGTTTCTGCATTTTGCGTTTGCGTTCCCTGCTGGCGGGACTATTAGTGGCTCTTGGCATAAGTAGATTCTCCTATGATTAGTTATACCGCAGGTGGCCCTTAACCGTACGGCAGCATTTCTTTGACATTGCGGGCATCGGTGGTGCCGCAAATGGACGTGTCACGGAAAGAACGTTTGTTCTTTCTGGTCTTGCCCGTCATCAGGTGGCGGGACTTGGTGTTTGT
>JAGCGH010000003.1 GCA_017649705.1 bacterium | reverse complement strand
GTAGAGCGTCCAGTCCTCGGGCTGGCTTTCCAATTCCAGGTTCAATTTTTTGCCGTCCCATTCTTCTTTTTTGACTTCTACGCAGCCGCCGGCGATGTGCCTTGAGGTCCCGAGTATCTGGGGACAGCCGGTCTTCTTCCTGATAATATAAGTCAGGGAGTCGCCGGATCTGAGAGCCGGCAGAACGATCTTGCCGGAACCGGTGCCTAAAAATTTGCCGGCCCAGAAATCGAAGACCAGATATTCGTTGTCGGGGTCGAGGCCCAGAGCCTTCAGGGGGATCTTCGTCTCCGGCACTTTCCAAAGAGCGTTGCGCTGAAGGACGGTCCACTGGCCGGCCGGACAGTCGATGTGATGGGCCCAGAGCGTGCCGAAGGGCGAAGCCTTGCCCTCGTCAGGGAAGTGGCCGCTCAAACTGTCGTCGATGGGCTTTTCCTCGCTGTCGCTGCCGGTCCAGATGTGGTTGGCGTAGGCCGGGGCGGAGAAATCAATGGGAGACGTTTCCGCGGGATAGGTCTCCAGAACCGGAAGCACTCTCTGGATGGAATGGGTTAATTTTTCGTCGTAGGACTGGATGGGATCGCTAATCATGAAAAGGCCGCCGCAGAGGGAGACCGTGGAGAGAGTCGCCCTAGCCCAGTTGGGCTGCGTCCTGGAGACGATGTGGTCGGGATCCAGCTGATAGATGATCCTCTGCAGGGGCCAGAAGCGGGCCAGCTCGTACTGCTGGAGCAGGAGGCGCTCCCAGTTGGGATTGGCGTCGGTAGAGATTCGGCTGGCGTCCACCAATCCTATGCTCTCTGTGAAGGTGCCCCAGCAGGACAGGAGGAAAGTGTCCTTGCCGGCTTTTTCCCTGGCCACTTCGAAGAGGCGGCGCAGTCTTCTCCTGGCCTCCTCCATGGTGATGTAGCCTCTCTTGACGGCGTTGCCCAGGGCATCGAAACAGGTGTGGCGAAGCGCGTCGATCTTAATGTAGACGTAGCCCGCCTTGGCGAGTTTTTCCCAGAGCGGGGCGAGGGTCGCGTTCAGCGATTCGTCGGAGCAGTCGTTGGCGTGGGAGAGCCAGGCCGCGTACATGAAGCGGCCGTCGGGATTCCTGAAGACCACGTCTTTCGCGCCTGCCGGCGGATCGTAGGCCTTGATGTCGGTGTTCATCCAAACGCCGGGCTTCAGGCCCTTCTGGGCGATGAGGGACGCTGTGTGCTCTATGCCCTGGGGAAAGCCCTCCGTGGGGGCCAGCCAGGACTGGGAAAGGGTCTTGTCCTTCTTGATGCCGAAGTCCTTCTCCTGGTAGCCGTCGTCGATCTGCAGATACTCCAGGCCGTAGGGGCGGAATTTTACGTTCAGCATGTCGGCCACGTCCAGGAGCCTCTTTTCGCTGATGTCGGTGTAATAGGCCAGCCAGGAGCACCAGCCCGCTATGGGCTCGGTCCTGGGGCGGAAGTTCCAGGGCTCGTGGTAGCGGTAGCCCAGGTGTTCCTTATAATACAGGGGCCTGATGTTGACGAGCCAGGGGCCTTTCGTCAGGCTGACTTCCAGCTTGGCGACGTGGTTGCCGTTTTCCCCTACCTCAAAGCGCTCGGAGGTCCACTTCCAATTGGCGTCCGTCCAGTCGATCATAAGGTCGTCCTGGATGCTGTAGATGCCGTTGACGCCGTAGATCAAAGGACGGCCCACCTGGCCCAGGACCGCTTCGCCTTCCCTGGCCCTTTTGGGCTTCATGCAGAGGGCGTCGCCCTTGAAGTCGAAAGTAACTTCCGCCTTGACTTCCTTATCGTCCTGGGAGGAAAGATAAAATTGCTCGAAGAGCGGCGTGCTCATGAAGCAGCCATCGGAGGTCTGGCGGGTGACCAGGTCGTAGCCTTCCGGGACCTTGGCGGTCATCACGATCCTTTTGTCGTATTCCAAAGTCAGAAGGCCCTTGGAGCGGTAATAGCGGGCTATCGGGTAGACCGCCGGGGGCTCGGCGAAAACTGATGAAACTATTACGCTAAGAAAGAATAAGAGTATCGCTTTTTTCATAAATTAAAAATGCAGGCTGAGTTCGCAGTTGCTTTCCAAGGCTTTCACGGAAACCGCCGCCAGTTCTCCTTCTACGCTTTCAAGCTTGGCCAGGCAGCCTTTGCCGGAAGCTTCCTTTATCTCGCGGCCTTTCGGAACGAAGAAGAAATAATTTTCCATGGTGTCTTCGGGGAGGGAAAGTTTGAGCGTAAGACTGTCTTTCTCTTCTTTGATGTCGGTCACGCTGACGGCGTCCATGGAAACGTGCCTTGTGGAGGCTATGAACTGCGGCGTTCCTTTCTTTTCCCTGAAGCAGAGGACCTGGCCGTCGCCGTAATTGAGCGCGGGTACGCTGATCTTTTCCGTGACTTCGCCCAGGAACTTTTTGCCCCAAAAATCGAAGGCCAGATACGTTTTCTTCGGATCAAGGTTGACGTTCTCGAGCGGGATGGTAGAAGCTTTCAAGGGCCAGTTGGCCACGCGCTGGACCACGCACCACTTGTCAAAGGGCTTTTCGATATGGTAAGCCCAGAGACAGGAGAAAGGATGCTCGTCGTTCATGGTCTTGTGGGCGCCGGCCTGGATCATGACTTCTTCGTCGGTCAGTTCGTTCCAGGTGGTGATGTCGCCCTTGAAGGCCGCGCCGTGCACTTTCGTCCAGGCATAGGCAGGGTAACGGATGTCCAATGGGCCGGTCTCGGCCGCGAAAGTTTCCAGCGTCGGCAGGCAGCGCTGCGTATTGTAGATCCTCTCTTCGTCGTAGGAGTCGATGGGGTCAGATAACATCATGAGACCGCCGGTAAGCGCGACGTTAGAGAGAAGCGCCTGGCCCCAGCTCGGCTTCGTTCTGACGCAGACGTGGTCCGGGTCGTTCAGAAAGAGGATGCGCTGGGTGTGCCACCAGCGGGCCTGCTCCGTTATCTGCATCCTGACTTTGTTCCAGTCCGGGTTGGCGTCCGTGGCCACACGGCAGGCGTCGCCGCAGCCGGCGGTCTGGGTGAAGATGCCCCAGCAGACCAAGAGATAGAAGTCGTCGCCCAATTCGCGGCGGAAGACCTCGTGCAGCCTGCGGAAGCGGCGCTCCGCTTCATCGCTGGTGATGAGTCCTTCCCTCACGGCGGTGCCGAGAGCGTCGTAAAAAGAGTGCCTCAGGGCGTCGATCTTGATATATTTGAAACCCGCTTCCTTGAAGGCGCGCAGAACGGGAACGAAGTGGCGCTCGATGGTCTCGTCCTTCCAGTCCAGGGGCGTGGTGAGCCAGGCGGCCTTTATGATGGTTCCGTCCTCGTGGCGCAGTACGCAGTCGGGCGTCTCGGGGCCCGGGGCGTATTCCCTGACGTCGGAGTTCATCCAGATGGCCGGGGAAAGACCGCGCTTACCGATGGTCTCGGCGATGCCCTTGGCGCCCTTGGGGAAGGCTTCCGTGGGAGCCATCCAGGCTTCCGCCAAAGTGTGCTCTGGCGTGATGCCGTAGGGATTCTTCTGGTAGCCGTCGTCGATCTGGACGTACTCCAGACCGTAGGGCAGGAAAGTGTCCTTCAAAAAATCGCAGACGTCCGCCACGTTCTTTTCCGTCACTTCCCTGCGGTAGGCTTCCCAGGAGCACCAGCCGGCCACGGGCTTGGTGTTGGGGCGGCATTCCCAGGGTTTGTAGTATTCGTAGCCGAGATGCTTGCGGTAGAATTGCGGGCGACAGTTGATGATGAAGGCCCTGGGGCCGATCATGACTTCGATGGAAACTTTCGTGTTGCCGTCTTCGTCCTTTTCCATCTTGTCGGAGAGCCAGCGCCATTCGTTGCCGAACCAGTCGATAAGATAATCATCGTAGATGTCATAGAGGCCGCAACAGCCATAGATGAGAGGATGTCCGACCTGGCCTAGGATCGCCTTTTCCCTGTCGGCTCTCTCCGGGCTCATGCAGACGGCTTCGGGGCTAAGCGTGAAGTCGATCCTGACGGGGACCGCCTTGTCTTCCTGGACCGCGAGGTAGATCTGCTGGAAAAGCGGGGAAGTGCAGATGTCGCCGTCGGAGTAGAAGCGGAAGCGGTATTTGACGCCTTCCGGCATTTTGACTTCCACGACGCGGCGGCCGTTGTACTCGTAATACAGCTCTCCCGTTTCATCGTTGTGATGACTCTGGGCATGTACTCGCGGGGGTTCTGGACGGTTGATGCGTTTCATGATTATCCTTTTTAATAGTTATATTGCGAACATTTTATACTAATGGCAAAACTGTATCAATAGATTTTAAAAACACCCGTTCCTTTATTTCTTTTAGCCCGCTTTTCCCCATTCTCCCCCGGAAATGTCGGAAATGCTACAATTATAAGACTATGAAAAATATATTTATCATTGTTTTAGGCGCCCTGGCGCTTATGTGCTCGGGCTGCGCCGCGCAAAGAGCCTACTGGCGGACGGATTACAGATGCGCCCAAAAGGAAAGCCTTGAATCCGGCAAGCCTCTGCTCGTTCTGATAACCGCCCCGGACTGCTCGGCCTGCGAAAACAACTGGTGCCGCATCTTCTCTAGGAAAGAGTTCCTGGAGGAAGCGGAAAAGGATTTGGTCCCCGTTTTTCTCTCCTGCCCATACGAGAACCCCTCCTCCCTTTGCCGCAACCTAAGGGACACTTACGACGCCGGCCCGAGCCCCTCGCTGCTCATTCTGGACGGCGACCAAATGATCGGCATCGTGCCCTTCCCCTACCAGGACGCGGAAAATTGCCTGGAATCCATCCGATCGCTTCTTAAAAAATGAGCATCGACCCCATCATAGACCTGGAAGGCCTTAGCGTCCTCAAGGCGGAAACGATCCTCAACAATGTAAGCTGGAAAGTTCTGCCCGGCGAGAACTGGGTGATATTGGGCGCCAACGGCGCCGGAAAAAGCACCCTGCTGCACGCCATAACCGCCTACGACAGTTTCTCCGGCGGGACCATCAGGATAGCCGGGCATACCTACGGCGAATACAACTGGCCGGAGCTGAGGAGAAAAATAGGCATGGTCAGTTCGGAACTGGAAGCCCGCATCCGCCCGGCGGAATCCGCCGCGGAGGTCGTGATAGGAGGCTATTTCGCCTCCCTGGGTCTTTACGACGAACCCACGGAAGAGCTCTACGAAAAAGCCGACGAAATCATAACGAGCATCGGCTGCTCATATCTCCGCAACAGGGCCTGGGGATATCTTTCCCAGGGCGAAAAAAGAAGGGTGATGATCGGCCGCGCCATGATGGTCGATCCCCTGCTCATTATCCTGGACGAGCCCTGCTCCGGGCTTGACCCCGTGGCCAGGGAGCGCTTCCTGAGATTCCTGCAGAATTTCTCCTCCGGCGAAAAAGCCCCCTCCCTTGTCATGACCACCCACCACGTGGAGGACATCATGCCCGTCTTCACCCATCTTCTGGCCCTGAAACGCGGCCGCGTTTTGCAAAACGGGAAAATCGAAGACCTCATGCGGGACGAGATCCTCTCGGAACTTTTCGACGCCGATATAAAAGTCGAATTTACCGAAGGCCGTTATCATCTGAACATCATAAACATTAAGGAACAATAATGCCTGTCTATAACAACGTGTTGGAAGCCATGGGGAAGACTCCCCTCATCAGGCTCAACAAACTGACCACCCTAGCCGATGCGGAGATCCTCGTAAAATTCGAGGCCCTGAACGTCGGCGGCTCCATCAAGACCAGGACGGCCTACGCCATGATCGAGGCCGCGGAAAAGGAAGGTCTCCTGAAGCCCGACTCCATAATCGTCGAACCGACTAGCGGCAACCAGGGCATAGGGCTGGCGCTCGTCGGCGCCGTCAAGGGCTACCACGTGGTAATCGTCATGCCCGACTCCGTCAGCGCCGAGAGAAGGATGCTGGTCGAGCAGTACGGCGCGGAAGTGATCCTGGTGGAGGACAAGGGCAACATCGGCGAAGCCATCGACCGCTGCGCCAAGATGGCGGAAGACTTGAAAAAAGGCAACCCCAAGGTCTACATCCCCCAGCAGTTCGAGAATCCGCACAATCCCGAAGTGCAAAGGAAAGTGACCGCCCAGGAAATACTCAACGACGTTGACGGCCCCATCGACGGCTACTGCTCCGGCGTGGGCACCGGCGGCACGCTCTCCGGCATCGGAGAAGTTTTGAAAGAAGCCAACCCCAACATCCTGATCTGGGCCGTGGAGCCCCAGAACGCCGCCATCCTGGCCGGCGGCTCCATCAAAACGCACCTGCAGATGGGCATCGGCGACGGCCTCATTCCGAAAAATCTCAATACCGAGATCTTCACCTCCTCCTGCATCGTCAGCGACGAGGACGCCCTCTACACCGCCAAGCAGCTGGCCCTGAAGGAAGGCCTTCTGTGCGGTATCTCTTCCGGCTCCAACGTCTACGCGGCCCTCAAAATGGCCCGCGAGCTGGGGCCCGGCAAACGCGTTGTGACAATTCTTCCGGACACGGGAGAGCGCTACTTCAGTACTCCTCTCTTCCGGCATCACCTTTCATAAAAGGAAACTAAAATGGAATCCTACATCTGCTCCGTCTGCTCCTACGAGTACGACCCCCAAAAAGGCGATCCCGAACACGGCATAGCCCCCGGAACCAAATTTGAAGACCTCCCCGAAGACTGGACCTGTCCAGTCTGCGGCATGGGCAAAGACGCTTTCAATAAAAAATAAAAAATGCGTTTTCCTTTCCTAAAAGGGCTCCTGGACAGCTACGCCAAAAACGGCTCCGCCGGACTATTCGGCGTCAACACCTCTCTGTCAGCGCTGATCGCCGGCACGGCGGCGCAAAAGCTTGACCGGCCCCTTTTAGTGATAACAGCCTCCTCCGCCCAGGCGGAGGAGGTTCTTCTTGATTACCAAACCTTTTTCAAAGAGGACGCCGCGCTCTTCGGCGCCCAGAACTGGCAGAACGAAAAGGAGCTTGAGAACCTTTCCGTCAGCCTGGAAAGGATGGAATGCTACTCCGGCCTTCTGAGTTCCCGCCTAAACTGCGTCGTGGCCCCCATCCTCTCGCTTTTGCAGGACACTCCCGACCCGCAGGCCTTCAGGCGACGCAGCCTCACGGTCAAATTAAACTCGGAATATCCTCCGGAAAAACTACTCTCGGATCTTGCCGGCCTCGGGTATGAAAGAGCCGACATGGTGCAGTTCAGGGGCGAATTCGCCCAGCGCGGCGGACTCGTGGACATCTTCCCCCTGACGGAGGAAGATCCTTTGAGAATAGAGTATTTCGGCGACGAAGTGACTTCCATCAGGCGCTTCGACGCCGGCACCCAGCGCTCCGTGGAAACAGATCTCAAGGAGCTCGTTGTCTTCTCCGCCAGCGAACGGAACATTCCCGATCCCAAAAGCGAGAGCACTCTCCTGGATTTCTATCAAAAGCCGCCTTTGGTGGTCTTTTATGAATTTGCCGCCATATTGAGGGAATGGGAAAAATGGAGCGTGGGAGAACTGGCCAAGGACTTCCTGCCCAACGCCGGCCAGCGCATGAATTTGCTGCAGAAAAAAGCCGCCGCAGCCGGCAGCCTTTACATTTCCGAATTTTCCACTGACCTCCCGCATCTGCCCAAGGAAGCCGTGTGCGAGGTGAAAAGCAGAAGCTTCTCCCTCTCCGAGATCGCGGGCGGCGTCTACAAAGACAGAGCCAGGGATCCCTTTAGCAACATCCTGAAAGGCCTCGCCGACCAACTGGGCGTATGGAAAGATTTGGGCTGGAAGATCTCCGTTTACTGCGCCACCGCTTCCGACGCCTCCCGCCTGAAAGAGCTTCTCTTCGAAGCCGGCGCTCCCAAGGACTCCTTCAAGACGGCCATAGGCTCCTTAAGCGGCGGCTTCCTGCTTCCGGAATACAAGGAAGCGGTCTTGCTGGACGACGAGATCTTCAGAAGAGTTTTGAGAAGAGCCAGGCCCTCCAAGATCAAAGCCCGCCGCTCCGAACCCATCGACAATCTGGCCACCATCAAGACCGGCTCCTACGTGGTGCACCTCAACTACGGCATCGGCGTTTACGAAGGCATCAGGAACATCAAGAGCGGCGAGGGCGAATCCGAGATGATCGCCATCCGCTACGCCAACGACACCATGCTCTACGTTTCCCTGGGCCAGGCGGCCCTGGTGGAGCGCTACATCACCGTGGGCAAAAAGGAGCCGGAACTTGACACCCTTGGCAGCGGACGCTGGAAAAGCCGCTGCCGCAAAGCGGAGAAAGCCGTCCTGGACCTGGCCTCGGAACTATTGGAACGCCAGGCCAAGCGCAAAGCCATCCCGGGCTTCGCCGCCCTGCCTGACAGCGATTGGCAGATAGGCTTCGAGAAAGCCTTCCCCTACTCCGAGACCCAGGACCAGAAAACGGCCCTGGAGGAGATCAAAAAAGATATGGAAGCCCCCGCCGCCATGGACAGGCTTATCTGCGGCGACGTGGGTTTCGGCAAAACGGAAGTGGCCCTGAGAGCCGCTTTCAAAACCGTGATGTCCGGCCGCCAGGTGGCCGTGCTCGTGCCAACCACCATATTGGCCCACCAGCATCTGAAGACCTTCAGCGACCGCATGGCCCACTATCCCGTGAAAGTCGAGGAGCTGAGCCGCTTCATCCCTCCGAAACGCCAGAAAGAGATCGTTAAAAAACTCGCCGCCGGGGAAGTCGACATCGTGATCGGCACCCACAGGCTTCTTTCCAAAGACATCGCCATTCCCAAACTGGGCCTCATAGTCATAGACGAAGAGCAGCGCTTCGGCGTCCGCCACAAGGAAAAGCTTAAAAGGCTGAGCACCCTGACAGACGTGATCTCCCTTTCCGCCACGCCCATTCCCAGGACCCTCTACCAGTCGCTCACGGGACTGAGGGACATGTCCGTCATCAACACTCCCCCGGTGGACAGGCTTCCCGTCATAACGAACCTCATCAAGAAAAACGGCCCCCTCATCAAGGACGCCGTGAGAAGGGAGATATTGAGGGGCGGCCAAGTCTTCTACCTCCACAATCGGGTGGAATCCATCGAAGCGGAAAGGGAAAAATTAGAGAAGCTCCTTCCCAACATCCGCATCGCCGTAGGTCACGGGCAAATGCCGGAAGACGAGCTGGAGGAAGTCATCCAGGACTTCGTGGACGGAAAATACGACGTCCTTTTGTGCACCATGATCGTGGAATCCGGCATCGACATGCCCAACGTCAACACCATCATCATAGACGACGCCCACCGCTTCGGCCTTTCCGACCTTTACCAGCTCAGGGGCCGGGTGGGCCGGGCCGACCGCCAGGCTTACGCCTATCTTATCGTCCCCAATCATTTGAGTCTGGACAGCCAGGCCCGCCAGCGCCTCCGCGCCATCATGGAGAACACCGCGCTTGGATCCGGATATCAGATCGCCATGAAAGACCTGGAGATAAGGGGCGCCGGAAACATCCTGGGAGAAAAGCAGTCAGGGCACATCGCCGCCATCGGCTTCGGCCTTTACTGCAAACTGCTGAACAGGGCCATCAGCCTGATCAAGGAAGGCCATCTTCCCAAGCTCGTCGAGAACGAGGAGAGCGGGGAGGAAAGCGAGGAGGCCTGCGAACCGAAAGTCAAAAGGGCCGGCAAATTCGACTGGCGCCGCGAGCTTCCCGGCATTTATCCCGCGGCTGAAGAAGTCACCATCCATCTCCCGCTTTCCGGCGACATCCCGGAAAGCTATATAAAAAGCCCCGTCCTCAGGCTCGATCTTTTCCGCCGCCTCAGCAGCGCCGGAAGCCTGAAAGACATAGAAGCGTTGAAAGAAGAAATGAAAGACCGCTTCGGAAATATCCCGAAAGAGACCGCGCTTCTCCTGGACCTGACGGAAATAAAACTGAGGGCCAGGGCCCGGGGCATCGACTCCATAGAATCTCCCAGCGGCACGCTGGTGGTCAGACGCCACGGCAAAATTTACAATCCCTTCGGAAAGCTGCCGAAGGTGGATCTCAGGGACCAGGAAAAAACCGTCATGATCATCCTGGCCTTCCTCTCCCGCATAGAAATCCTGCCGGGATCCCAGGAATAAGATTAGAAAAGCCCGGTTTTCTCAGACTTTCAGGAAGATCTCTTTCTTGTAGAGGAAATAAAGAATAAGCCAGCAGAGCGCGGTGTAGGTAACGCAGAGCACAAGCTCTTCCAGTCCGCCGAACAGGGAGGCGAAGGCCCCGAAAAGAAATTTGTTAGTGTAATGGAGACTGACCACGCTCTGGAGCATGTAGATGGTAATGGAATTCAATCCGATGACCCGAAAGAAGGTCAGGTATTTTCCATAAGGCTTATAGTCCGCCAGGTAATAGAAGAGTGCGAAAAGCAGCGTGGAATAACCGCCGGTCACCAGAACGAAAGAAGGCGACCAAAGCTTTTTGTTTACGGGGAAAGAAAGCGAGACGATAAGTCCCAGAACGACGAGCGCCGCGCCGAAAACGAAGAGGAAAGCCAGCTTCTTTTTGGGGACGATATCCACTCTTCTAACCACGTCGCCTACGAGCGTTCCCAAAAGCGCGGTGGCCACAGCGGGAACTGTTCCGGCAAGGCCCTCCACGTCGAAGACGCCGGGAGCCGGCACGAAATAACCGGGCAGTATGAAGCGGTCCACAAAACCCAGTATGTTCCCTTCCAAAGAAAGCGGATCTCCCTGAAGCCCAATGAGGCCCGGAAGGTATTTCATGGCGGCGTAGCTGAAGGCGGTGATGAGGACAGCCAGGATCAGCCTGGCCTTGAAGCCGCAGTAAAGGTAGATAATGGCCGCTATGCCCCAGGCCAAGCCGATGCGGCCCAAGACGCTGGCGTACCTTAGATCATGGAAGCCGTCGCTGAGAAGACCGTTGTAAACAAGGCCTAGAAAGATCAGGACCGCGACTCTTTTCGCGATCCTTAGAATGATAGCCAGGTCGCTTCTGCCTTTCTCCCTTTGGGAATTAAGAGAAAAGGAGGAGCTCAGCCCGGCAAGGAAAAGGAAAGTTGGAAAAACAGTGTCGATAAAAGTGAAGCCGTGCCAGTACGGATGGTGCATCTGCTTGGCCATCCATTCCCAGCCCAAAAGACTGAAAAGCACGGTGCCAAGCTCCTCCACGCCCATGATGAAGAACATGTCAAAGCCTCTGGCGATGTCCAGGCTCAGCAATCTTTTCTGTTTTTCCATACCCTAAAAAAACAAGAAGTCCGCCTCGCGGCGGACTTCCTGTTAACGACTAAAATTAGTCAACTTTGTTGAGGATCACTCTGTCGACGAATCTTTCGACGGCGCCCTCTTCGGTCTCGGCCTTGTATTCCTTTTCGAAAGCCTCGACCTTTTCTTTTCCGTGCTTCAGATCTTTGCTGATGTCATAAGGCGTGACCAAGATGACGATCTCGGAATCCCTCTTGACGTCCACTTCGTGACGGAAGACGTAGCCCAGGAGCGGGATGTAACCGAGAACGGGCACGCGCTCGTCGCTCTTGGTGATGTATTCGC